>CAMNTQ010000014.1 GCA_946558695.1 uncultured Lachnospiraceae bacterium | reverse complement strand
TCGTTCTGTACCTGATTTTCCAGAAACAGTTCATCGAAGGTATTGCAACTTCCGGCGGTAAGTTGTAGAATAAGGTTTTGGAAGACGAACAAAAGTCTTAAGAGAAAAGGCACCTGGTCTGTTCGCGGACTGGGTGCTTTTGTTCAAATTATAGATATGCATTAGAGAAAAGGGGATGTCCAGAGATATGTTAAATGAAGGCGGCTTATTTTCGAGAATTTTTGGTTTTTTAGGTCAGTTGATAGCGCTGAATCTTTTGTGGATCGTTTGCTCTATTCCAGTGATCACGGCCGGGGCTTCAACGACGGCATTATTCTATTGCACATTAAAAATCCACAAGGATGGAGATTGCAGGACATTTAAAGATTTTTTTAAGAGTTTTAAAGAGAATTTCAGACAGTCAACTTTAGTATGGCTGCTTATGATATTAGTGGCGGTGATCATCTATTTTGAGAGAAAGACGATTCCGTCCATGCCGGGAATCATGCCGATTGTATTTTCTTATTTGCTTTTGGCGGTCTGTATTCCGCTGATTATGATCGCACTTTATGTATTCCCGACAGTTGCGGCATTTGACAATAAAATATTGAAATTGGTGACAAATGCATTATATTTTTCAATCAAAAATATAATTTATACTTTGGCAGTTGCAGTGATTACCATTGCGCCGATGTTTTTTACGTTAGTTGATGCGAAGCTGTTCCCGGTATATTTGCTGATATGGATGTTATGCGGATTTTCGCTGACGGCACTTGCGGATTCATGGTTTGTGTGGAAGCTTTTTAAACCATATTTTCCGGAGGCGGGACTGGCAAAGGGTTACGAAGATTTAGAAACAGATCAGTATGTATTTTAAAAATTATAATTGTGAGAGGGCAGGCTATGAAATATATTACTTATAATGAAAAGACAAAAGTTTTTACTCTGCGCACAAAAAACAGTATGTATCAGATGCAGGTGAGGGCATATGATACGTTGACTCATCTGTACTATGGTGCCGATATCGGGGATACGGAAGCCGCGCACCGTATTATCTGTTTGGATCGCGGCTTTTCAGGTAATCCTTACGAAGCGGGCGAGGATCGTACGTTTTCACTGGATGTACTGCCGCAGGAGTATTCCGGATACGGGAATGGAGATTACAGGATCAATGGAATGGAGATGACCCATGAGGATGGAAGCGATGCAGTTCATCTGCGCTATGAGTCCTACCGCATGAGGAAAGGGAAGTATTCGCTTAAGGGTCTTCCGTGTATGTTTGGAAATGATGATGAGGCAGAGACTTTAGAGATCACATTATATGACAGGATCACGAACCTTAAGGTTCATCTTCTGTATGGAGTATTTTACGGTCTTGATGTAATTACCAGAGCTGTCAGGATGGAGAACAAAGGAGAGAAGACGGTTACGATACAGCGTGCTATGTCTATGGAGATGGATTACACCAACAAACATATGGACATGATTCATTTCTATGGGAGGCATACGATGGAGCGGATGACAGAGCGTCTGCCGCTTCACCACGGAGTACAGTCTGTAGAGAGCAAACGAGGGATGTCGAGTCATCAGCACAATCCGTTTGTGATTCTGTGTGACAAGATGACGTCGGAAAAGCATGGCGACTGCTATGGATTTGCCCTTGCCTACAGCGGCAATTACCGTTGTGAGATAGAGGTAGACCAGATGGAACAGACAAGGCTTGTCATGGGTATCCATCCGTATCATTTTTCTTTCCGTCTGAATACAGGGGATGAGTTTGAGACTCCGGAAGTGATCATGGCGTATTCTGATGAAGGACTTGGAAGATTGTCCCGTATCTATCATGATGCGTACCGCTCGAATCTTATCCGAAGCAAATATGTAAAGAAGCCAAGACCTATTCTGGTAAATAACTGGGAAGCGACCTATTTTGATTTTGACGAAGAGAAATTATATAATATTGCAAAAGAGGCAAAGGATATCGGGTTGGATATGTTTGTTCTTGACGATGGCTGGTTTGGAAAGAGGGATACGGATTATTCCGGGCTGGGAGACTGGATCGTCAATGAACACAAGATTAAGGGCGGACTGCCGAAGCTTGTGAAGCGTATAAAAGGACTTGGCATGAAGTTCGGCATATGGATTGAACCTGAGATGGTATCAGAGGACAGCAATCTGTACAGAGAACATCCGGACTGGGTTCTCAGGATTCCGAAGAGGAATATGACCAGAAGCCGCCATCAGTTAAACTTAGATATTACAAGAAAAGAAGTGCGGGATTATGTGATGCAGCAGATATTTGCCGTGCTTGATGCCTGCGGTGCAGACTATGTAAAATGGGATATGAACCGGAGCGTTGCGAATGTATATTCTTCTGCGCTTCCGCCGGAGAGACAAGGAGAGGTATTCCACCGCTATGTGCTTGGCGTATATGAGATGATGGAACGGCTTGTCGCAAGATATCCTGATTTGTTATTTGAAAATTGCTGCGGCGGCGGCGGGAGATTTGATGCGGGGATGTTATATTATTCGCCGCAGATATGGTGCAGTGATAATACGGATGCCATCGACCGGCTGAAGATTCAGTACGGAACTTCTTTCGGGTATCCGATCAGTACTATGGGCGCGCATGTCAGCGTATGTCCGAACCACCAGACAGGACGCACGGCTCCGTTTGAGACAAGGGCGGTAGTTGCCAGCGCGGGAACGTTTGGTTATGAGCTTGATCTTGAGCACCTTTCTCCTGAGGAGAAGGAGCTTGCAAGAAAGCAGATACTGGATTACAAAGAAATGGAACATTTAGTTCAGACGGGTGATTATTACAGATTATCAAACCCTTATAAGAATGATGATTATGTTATCTGGCAGTTTGTCTCCAAAGATAAAAAAGAGGCTGTTGTCAACGGTGTTCAATTAAGAAATGAAGCAAATCCGCATATTCATTTGATCTATCTGGAAGGGCTAAAGCCACAGGAACACTACAAAGACACAGCTACGGGGGAGGTCTATACAGGAGCTGCGCTTATGAAGGCGGGCATTCCTCTTCCGGTAGGCGTAGGAGATTATCAGCCAATTAAATATCGTTTTGTTATGATTTAGCCGATAACCTATTATTTGTAGTGCATATCTATGGGGAACAGCCGGGGCAGAAAACTGCACCGGCTGTTCTCTGTTATTACTTTTTCAGGCACCCGGTTGACGCGTATTTTATGATTTGCTAAAATATACCCATAGGGTATCTAAGGTATACACACAAGGTATCCCGTAATACTTGCCCCCGCGGGGGCGGCCGGGCTTCGTCCGTCATGGTATTGAAAGGGAAAGAAGGAGGTAAGGTATGCCGGATTTGACATTTGGGGAGCAGGTGAAGATTGTTCTTGGCAGAAAGGGAATGACGATTAAAGAACTTGCAGAAATGATTGAACAGCGTACAAATAAGAAGATGTCGAGGCAGAATCTGACGCAGAGATTGGGGCGGGATAATTTCCAAGAGCAGGATATGCGTATGATTGCTTCCATATTAGAATGCCCGTTTAAGCTGAGCATTCTTGGCGAAGATACTCCAGATGAAAAAGAGATTGCAGAGATTGCAGTGAAGGAAGGACAAGCTGCTGCAAAGAAAGAGGAAGCAAAAGCAGAAGAAGCTGTTGTTGAGACAAAACAAGGGGACAAGCAGGAGCCTTGGGAAGAAGAGATACAGGAAAAAGAGATAAAAGAGGACGATGCAGGAAAGGAAGATTCTGGAAGGGAGATTACAGTAGGGGAGTTTCTTGAAATACGTAAGAGTTCAGGAGAATCGGCTCAGGAGAAGCTTATGCAGGAGCTTCTTGCAGAGATGGATTCCATAGAACGTGAAGGACGGGAGAGAAGCGAAGCATGGGAGATGCGCCGCCAGAAGAAAGAACAGCAGGAAATTGAAAAAAAGCCGGAAAAGAAAGGCGGATGGATGTCACATTTCCGGTTCAGAAAGCATGAAGAACCGATTGTATCAGAGGAGCATTCCGGCGAGGAGATTTCAATGACTGCGGCAGATGAGAGTGCGCCAGAGGATACGGAGGATGTTGCTGCGCAAGAGACAGAGCAGAAAAGTAAGGGCTCCGAAGCCGCGAATACATTTTCGGAGCGGATAAAGGAATATACAGTGCAGGATGATGAACTGCGGGAACAGACGTATGAGGACGAAGAGGAAGACCTTGAGACAGGAGATGTGAATCCTTACACTGGCAGGGAGTATGCATCGAACAGCGTACGGATGCATCCGAAGCGCATTGGCTATGTGCAGGTATATAACAGAAAGGATCATAGATGGACGGATATGACAGAATGGGCGTTTTTGGGGTATCAGGAGCGCAAGAAAGTGCTGCTTGGAAAGGACTACGAGCCGCCCATCTATCTTGATTGAGGAGTGTTATGGAGTGGAGACAGTTACTATCGACAAAAAGAAGCCGGGGAACTTCCGGAAGACGGGGGGCGGGCAGTGATCTTAGAAGTGAATTCGAGAAGGATTACCAGCGGATCATAGGGAGCGCTTCCTTTCGGAGACTTCAGGATAAGACACAGGTATTCCCACTGGATAAAAGTGATTTTATTCGGACCAGACTGACGCATTCGTTGGAAGTGTCTTCTTTTGCAAAGTCTTTAGGGCAGAATATCGGCGAAAATATATTGGCTTATCACAGAGATGCGGGATTCACTCCGCGTATGAAGGAAGATATCTGTAATATCCTGCAGTGTGCAGGATTGCTTCATGACATCGGGAATCCGCCTTTTGGCCATTTTGGAGAGGTGGAGATCAGGGAATGGTTTGAGAGGAAGCTGCCGGCGCTTAAGTTCCGAGGGAGACCGATCGCGGATATTCTCACAGAACAGATGAAGCAGGATCTGTACCATTTTGAGGGAAATGCGCAGGCATTGAGGCTCGTGACAAAGCTTCATTTTCTGGTGGATGATAATGGCATGAATCTGACCTATGCACTGCTTGGAACAATCATAAAGTATCCCGTGTCTTCTCTGCAGGCCGATGGGCATTCGGCAGACATCAAGGATAGAAAGATGGGATATTATTACGCAGATAAAGAAATCTTTGAGGATATACAGAGGGAGACGGGAACGAAGGGAAAAAGGCATCCCCTTGCCTTTATTTTAGAGGCGGCAGATGATATTGCATATAAAACGGCTGATATTGAAGATGCGTTTGTCAAAGGTTTTATTAGCTATAACCGGCTCCGGGAGGAGCTTAGAGAACTTCAGATGCTGTACCGGCAGGAGGGGGCGGGCGCATTTTATCCGGCAGATAAGCTGGAAGAATTATATCTGATCGGAAAAGACCGCCATGTGGACAACCCGGAAGAATTTGCCGTTAAGAACTGGATCGTGCGGGTGCAGGGATTTTTGCTGAACTGTGCAACTTATGGATTCACGTCCAATTACGAAGCGATTATGAATGGGATGTACAGGCATGATCTATTTTATCATACATTTGCAGAGAAACTTACGGATCTTTTGGGAGATTTTGCATTCCGGGAGGTATTTACTTCCGATGCGATTTATCGTATGGAAGTGTCCGAGTCGGCGATGATTGATTATCTGATGGAAAAGTTCGTGTCGGCGGCGATTAAGTATGATGACAGTACGCAGAAGCTTGGGACTATTGAATCGCGTATGATCTGGTTTATTTCTGATAATTACAAGAATGCTTATCACCGGCAGGCTAGGGGTAAGACGGAAGAAGAAAAGCTTTATTTGCGGCTGCTTCTGGTTACGGATTATATCTGCGGCATGACGGACAGCTATGCCAAACGGCTGTATCAGGAACTGAATGCGATGATATGATGATCATGGATAAAAGCTTGATTGATATCTATAAGAAAAGTACAGATAAATATTGGATTTGTGGAATGAATAGCGGACAAAGCGAATAGATTATGATGAATGAAAACTAGAATGGAAGTGGGGTATTGAAACGATTTATCCGCTATTTGTATGAGTATGAGCAGGGAAAACGTATGCGTAATGTCGGCTTCGTAAAGGTAGAGCAGAAAGAAGATGAGTGTGTAGTTCACATACATGGAAAGGGGCTGCGCATGGGCAGCGAAAAGAGCCTTATGATCTATCTTCTTTTTGAGAGCGAAGGGAAATGTTTCGGGATATGGCAGGGAGAGGCAGATAATATTAACCCGGCTGTAAACGAGTGTATCAGTTATACAGCGGAGAATACGGGAACACCGGAAAATTATGCAAAAATAGATGGACTGGTGTTGGAAAACAAGGACGGGCGGCGCTACGCTGCACTCTGGGATGAAAAGCCGATGGATATATCTGGTATGCAGATATGGAGAGAAGAGGAAACCGGGGAAATCCGGCAGGATACTTCCGATGAGGCAGAGAGAACGAAAGAAGAGCAAAAGGTTTCTTTGGAAGAGGCAGACAGATCGGAAGAAGAGAACGAAGCACAGAGGATGGAAGATGAACCGCAGAGAGAAGAAGGCGAACCGCTGGACGAGAGCATGAAAGAGATGACAGAGGCGTATCAAGCAGAGGATACCAAACCTCAGGATACAGTGAACATGCATGATCCGGGTGACATCGAGGGCGGGGTATCTGCTGTTCGGAGTGAAGATATTTTCTTTGCGGAGGAACCGGAAAAGCAGCGTTTGCAAGAAAGATGGCGGATAAAAAAGATTCAGCGTACGGAGCTTGCCAAACTTGCGCGCTGTGAGTGGCGTCTGGCGAATAATAATTTCCTTCTGCACGGATATTATAATTATCATCATCTTATTCTGATGGAAAGAGGAGAGCAGATCATGCTGGGAGTGCCGGGAATTTACCATGAGAAGGAAGCGGCGGCAGCAGGAGCTTTCGGTTTCGCCGAATTTATTGCGAAAGACAGGCTTGATATTAAATTAAGTCCGGAGGAGTGCAATGAGGATCATCCTTTCGGATATTGGTGCAGACCTGTGAAACGGGCATTTAAATGGGAATGAAAACAGGAGCGGCAAAATGTTGAGTACAGATGAAAAATATATGAAGCAGGCCATCAGGCAGGCGAAAAAGGCATATGCGATCGGAGAGACTCCGATCGGATGTGTCATTGTATATCAGGATAAAATCATAGGACGGGGCTATAATCGCAGAACGATCGATAAGAATACGCTTGCTCACGCGGAACTGACCGCGATCAGGAAAGCCAGCAGGAAGATAGGAGACTGGCGTCTTGAGGGATGTACGATGTATGTAACCCTTGAACCGTGCCAGATGTGTTCTGGAGCAATCGTACAGTCGAGAATGACAAGGGTTGTAGTGGGCTGTATGAACCCGAAAGCAGGGTGCGCCGGTTCTGTCTTGAATCTGCTGCAGATGCAGGAGTTTAACCATCAGGCAGATCTTACAATCGGAGTATTGGAAGAAGAGTGCAGCCGGATGATGAAATCGTTTTTTAAGGAACTGCGGGAAAAGAAAAGACTGGAGAAAATAGATAAAGCCGAATCTTAGATTCGGCTTATTGTCATTCTGCAACAGATCCGAAAGACTGCATCAGCTTATAAATCAGTATTTTGACACATTGCTGGAAAAAAGCGGTTGACATAAGTGTGATTTTCGAGATAATTATAGTAGGAGTTTAATATTTCCCAAGAAATTCCATAGAGATATGAAAGTATTGATAAAAGGAATGGTAGTGATTATGGAGAAAATTTTAATTGTTGATGACAGTCTCGTGCAGGCAGTCCGGTTGAAGGAAATTTTGGAAGACGAGTATGACGTTACGGTTGCGCAGACGGCGAAGGAAGGGCTTTGCTGTGCAAGCACAGACAATTATTCCCTGATTTTGCTGGATGTGGTCATGCCGGGGATGGATGGCTTTACGCTGTTAAAAAAATTGCAGGAAGAGATTATTACCCGAAGCATTCCGGTCATCTTGATTACCAGCCTTTCAGACGTGCAGAATGAATATCAGGGGCTTGTATTAGGAGCGGTCGATTACATAGCGAAGCCGTTTAATCCCCTGATTGTTAAAGCCAGAGTCAACACACATATCAAGCTTTACAATTATCGGAGACAGGTGGAATACCAGTCCAAGACAGATCAGCTTACCGGGATTGCGAACCGGAGACAGTACGAATATTACAGCAGTGTGAGGTGGAGTGAGGCTATACGGCTGCAGATGCCATTTTCTATCTGTATGTTTGATATTGACAATTTTAAGGTGTATAATGATACGTTTGGCCATCCCGCCGGAGATAAGGTTATCACGGCCGTTGCCAGAACCGTATCGGATGCGCTGCAGCGCAGTACGGATTTTGTCGCGCGCTACGGAGGAGAGGAATTTGTGGCGTGCCTTTTAGGAGACAGTTCGGACAAGGCATTTGCATATATGAAAAAGATAAGGAAGTCGATAGAAGAGCTTTGCATTCCCCATGAGCCATCTGTATCGGAGTGGGTGACAGTCAGCGTCGGAGGCGTAACGGTGGTTCCAAAGGCAAAGTACTCTTATGATTTTTATCTGAAGACAGCGGACACAATGCTCTATGACGCGAAAAAGCATGGCCGCAACATGGTTGTCTGGGCGGATGAGAATATGAAACAACTCTGGGAAAATTCCACCCATATGTAAAATATTTTATGTGCGCTGCGCTTCGAGTCTGTATTCACAGACGTTACCTTGGCAGTAAACTCAGCTCAGGCGCCCTCACGGCACCCGGAAGGTTCTGCTTAGTGCTGCTTCGTTCCCGACCTGACACGGTTCACAGATTCCCGTCGCGTAAGACCCGAGCCTCAACGCCACTTTCCAAGGGCAGCTCTGCAAATACAAACCCTCCGCGCAACATCACCCCTGCTATAGCGGATTGCAGGTACAAGGTACCGCTAACACCCCGGCTGCACATTTTCATATTTTACAGTATATCTCAATAAATGTCAATTGCCGGAAAGAGATTAAAAAGACTTATTTCATAAAAAAGATAACCTTTTGAATGGATTTGTGGTATTATGAAAAAAGAAAAACCTTTTGGCTCTGACAATACGGATGATAAATAACAAAATGACGGGAGGACGAGGGTAAGGATGAAGAATGCAAAGCGGATGGCAGGAGCAGCACTGGCAATTTTGATTAGCATGGTATTAGCGGTTCCGGCACAGGCATCATGGCAGCGGAAATGGACGATCGGCTATGAAAAGAATACCAATGGACCTGAAAAAGAAGTTCAGGGAACGAACGGCTGGTATTTTATGTTCAGCGAGGACGTTAATACAGAAGGAAAGTTTGATGCTTCAAAAGTGAAGGAATGCATTTGGACAGATACTGGTTCCTGCCGGTTGTGGTATGATTATAAGGAGATGTGGATGCCAGAGCCTTATGCGGCGCAAGGTTATGACTGTTTGGCGTCAAGCTGTTGGTGGCGTATGGATGGAAACGGGATTATGGATCCGAATGTGAAAGTGGGCGCCGTATCCAGTGTGATTGCATGGGAGGCGCCGGAAGACGGCACTTATAGCATTTGTTCAGATTACAGTGCCGGAAGCATGCTTTTTGACTGGACCGGAAAAGATTATGATGAGGGAGACGGCTTGACCCTCATGCTCTGTACGGATACAGAAACAGTGGATTACGCATTTTGCGGTGTGATGCCTGATACGGGGAGAAAAGTGGTCGATCATATGCCGTCCGGAAGCCTGAAGGGAGAGGTTGAACTCAGAAAAGGGGAGAAGATTTATATAGTGGCGGATCCGGGAGAAAACGGCGGTTCAGATATTGCGGCTGTTAAGATGGAGATTAATCAGGAAGAAGGAAAGAGTATCAGGACGTTTTGGAAGATTGTTCTGGGAACCGGCATTGCTGTATGTTTTCTTCTCATTGTTCTGGCTGTCTTTTTGATTCTGAGAAGCAGAAGGGCAGAGAGCGATCTGGATGAGGATGACGAATAAAAAAATATACTGCTCCGTTTTTTAGCGAGGTGTGTGCTGAAAACGGGGCGGTATATTTTTTAAAAGGATATCTGCAGCCTTTCCAGCCGGTGTTTTGTCCGTCAAGGTTTATTTTTTGCCGCGTATTTTACGTATGATGCAGATGACAATTCCAGCGGCGCATAAGGGAAGGAGTACCTGATTTAAGGCTCCGTATATCTTTAATGCTTCCCTTATTCCCTGAAGCGGGACCGGATCGGACGGAATCAAGTGAGCAAACTGTCCGGACAGCAGCGCGCCAAGGTAAATTACCAAAAAGGAAAATATGCCATGCCATTTTCCGGCTCTGCCGCCCAGCAGTACATTGAGAAAAGAAATCCATTCTGTCAGCAAAATAAAAAGAGCCGTGCCGTAATAAGCTCCGAGAATATAATTATGTCCGGCAACAGCGACGGTAACGTTAGTAAAGGATGCATTATGCTTCCAGAAACTAACGGCTAAGAATCCTGTAATGACAACAATAAGCAGGAGTGTCGCAATCTGTAAAAAAAGATCTGCAATGTGATATGTCTTTTTTGGTCTTTGCCCGTTCGGGTATTGCCTGAGGCTGGGTTTGCAGTGATTAAAATGAGAGAGTGTTCTGGTCCGGTTTTGCTCCAAATAGTTGATTCCCAGACTGTTTGTAGTATCAAGCTCTGATAAATTAGACAGAACATCTTTATAATCGTCACTTCCCAAATCATTAGGCAGTTCAGGCAGATCACCTTCATATATTACTTCAAAACCGTCATCAAATACATCTTCCGGGTGCGATTTTGTTTCAACTTTGTTGCTATCCATATATAAGCCTCCTTGAAAAATGTCTTTCTATTGTAGTATGTTTCCTCCAAAGACTCAATAGATATCATAGAAAGTTAACGAAGACATAAGAATTTCTTTAGAAAATGTAACAATTGGAAAGCTTATATTTTTGGGTTGCAGGAAGGTGCAGTTTCGATTATAATGTACTGTGGTTAGAAAGGAGCTGCATTTATGCTGGACGTTAAGAATCTGACATTCAAAGTGAATGAGAATGGTATAGAAAGAAGTATTGTTAAAAATATAAGTTTTCAGGTAGATGATGGGGAGATGCTTGTCATCACGGGACCGAACGGAGGCGGTAAATCCTCTCTTGCAAAGGTATTGATGGGGATTGAAGAAGCAGACAGCGGGCAGATTATTTTGGATGGCGAAGACATTTCTTCTTATGATATTAACCAAAGGGCGAATGCGGGAATCGGTTTTGCATTTCAACAGCCGCCGAGATTTAAGGGGATGACAGTTATCCGCCTTTTATCGCTTGCGGCGGGAAGAGAGCTTACGAAGCCGGAATGCTGCCGGATGCTAAGCGCTGTGGGATTGTGTGCGAATGAATATATAACGAGAGAAGTAGATGCAACGCTTTCAGGCGGGGAGATGAAGCGCTTAGAGATTGCTACGGTGCTTGCCAAGACTCATAAGCTGTGTATTTTTGATGAGCCGGAAGCAGGAATTGATTTATGGAGCTTTTCCATGCTTGTACAGCAGTTTGAGGCGATTCATGAGAAGAAGGAGCAGAGTCTGATCCTCATATCCCATCAAGAAAGAATCATACAGATGGCAGACAGGATCATGGTGATTGAGGATGGGCGTATCAATCAGATCGGAGCTGCAAAAGACGTGCTTCCCGGGTTGATGAATACGGCAGACAGCCTTGCCTGTTTAAAGAGAAATACTTCTGTTGAAAATTGAGGAGAATAATGTATGACTTTAGATGAGATTACGCAGAAAATATTGAAACAGATTGACGAGAAGGGTTTTGAGCAGAGCGGAGCTTTTAATTTAAGGCATAATGGGACTTCGCTTTGTCACGGGGACAGTGAGCACATTAAAATTAAGAAAAAGGAGGACAAGCCGGGAATAGATGTGTATATTGACGGCGATACTAAAGGCGAACAGGTGCACATACCGGTTGTCGTCGATGCATCGGGTATGACTGATGTTGTGTACAATGATTTTTATATTGCCAAGGGTGCTGACGTCACGATTATTGCTGGCTGTGGAATTCATAACAGCGGCTGCAATGAGAGCAGGCACGACGGAATCCATTCTTTCCATGTATCAGACGGCGCTAATGTCCGGTACGAAGAGAAGCATTACGGCGAAGGAGAAGGAACCGGGGCAAGAGTACTGAATCCGGTTACGAATATTTATATGGAAGAGAATGCGGTATTTACTTTAGATACAGCGCAGATAAAGGGTGTCGATTCCACAGAGCGGGAGACGAACATTTCCATCGGAAAAGGATCAAAGCTGTATGTAGTAGAGAAGCTTATGACACATGGCGACCAGATGGCAGTTTCTAATATGGAAGTACAGCTTAACGGAGAGGGAAGTTCCGCGCAGATCATATCTCGTTCGGTTGCAAAGGGCTGCTCAAAACAAGTATTCCATCCAAAGGCTGTGGGAAATGCGGGGTGCCATGCACATGTACAGTGTGATTCTATTATTATGGGACATGCACAGGTAAGCTCAATTCCGGAGATTAATGCGAAGCATCTGGATGCGGCGATCATTCATGAGGCGGCAATCGGAAGGATCAACGATGAACAATTAATCAAACTGCGCACGATGGGTATGACAGAAGAAGAAGCCGAGAGTGTAATTATTGACAATTTCTTAAATTAAAGCATAATAGAAATATAGTTTTTGCATGATTGGACAAAATGTGGTACTATTTTATTATATCACATGGAGGGAGAGTATGAGAAATTTATTAAAAAGATGGATTCGGACTGGTATATTCTGTGCAGGCATACTGTTTCTTGCCGGTTTTTGCAATACGGCGGAGGCAGGAGATATCGAGAGCATGGAGAATCGGTCATCGAATCTGAAGAATGAACTGGATAATGTGAATGAAGAATTACTAGACATCGGCAATGATATTGCAGATGTGGAGGACAAGATAGAAGAGACGACCGGAGAAATAGAGAAGACACGGGAACAGCTTGCGATTGCAAAGCACAGCGAGGCGCAGCAGTATGAGGAATTGAAGCTCCGCATTAAGTATATGTATGAGAATGATAGTATATCTATGCTTGAGGTTCTTGTCTCGGCGGAAAGTATGATTGATTTTCTGAACAAGGTTGATTTTATACAGAATGTCAGTGAGTATGACCGCAACAAGCTGGAGGAATTTCGGACGCTTCGCAAGGCTATTGCAGATCAGGAACAGCATCTGGTGGATGAGAAAGAGTCACAGGTTAAGCTTCAGAAAGAGCTTGACACCAGACAAGCAGACTTAAAAGTAAAAGCAGACGCTATGTCGGTTGATCTGGCTTCGCTCAGAAACCAGATTAAAGAGCTGCGCGCTGAAGAAGCGCGCCGGGCGGCTGAAGAAGCACGCCGGGCAGCCGAAGAGGCAAGAAGACAGGAAGAGCAGGCGAGGGAGGAAGCAGAAGCGAAGCAGGCTGCGGAAGCGAACAAGCCGTCAGAAGCGGATAAATCAACCGAGACATCGGCGCAGGTAAAAAATGATAGTTCAAACAAGAGCTCATCAGATAAAAAGGCAACTTCAGATAAAAAAGGCGGATATGATATGCCTTCCGGCAGCGGAGTTCTTACCAAGCGGAAGGGCGTCAATTATTATAACGGACACAGGGAGACCTATTATTCACAGAAAGTTCTTCCGGGACATGGGCTTAAGATTCCGGGACGGCATGTAGCATCGGATGGAACAATCCGTGATTCGGACGGTTATATCTGTGTGGCGAGCAGTGATTATCCGAAGGGGACGGTAGTAAAGACATCTCTTGGAGCGGGAAAAGTCTATGACTCGGGCTGCGCATCGGGAACGATCGATCTTTACACGAACTGGTAGCAGGATGAAAGGACTGCAAGTCATTCACAAATAAATCAGCAAAGAAAGGGGCTTTTCCTGATTCATACAGGAGAAGCCCCTTTGATGTAAAAAAATAAATCAGAAGCAGGATCAGATGAACTTGACGGCGGTTCCGTATGCCATGACTTCTGCGGCTCCTTGCGTTACGGAACTGGAAGCATAACGGATATTGATGACAGCGTCTGCGCCCATAGCCTGTGCGTCTTCTGCCATCCGCTTCGTTGCCATCGCTCTCGCCTCATTCATCATCTCCGTATAGGAAGTAAGCTCTCCGCCGACGAGCGTCCTTAAGCCGTTCATGAAATCCTTCCCAAAATGTACGGATTGTATCATCGTCCCGCGTACAAGACCGATCATCTCAAAGTTTTTACCTGTAATATAATCTGTGTTTACTAAAATCATAACATATTCCTCCTAAAGATAATTGTATTATTTTATTAATACAATTGTACTACTGATTCATTGAAAAAGCAATAGTATTATGACAGATTCAATACATCTTTTATTGTGTAAAATCCAGGCTCTTTTCCGTCCAGATATACGGCGCAGTCACAGGCTCCTCTGGCGAAGCATTCCCAATTGTAGGAATGATGTGTGATCTCAAGGCGTTCTCCCATACCGCCGAAAAATACGGTATGACTGCTGGGGATATTTCCTGCTCTGAGGGAATGGTAGCCAATCGTACCCGGAATACGGGGATCAGATCCTTCGCGTCCGTATACAGCTATGTCGGATAAATCTTTGTTCAGCGCATGGGCGATGATTTCGCCCATTTCTCTTGAGGTGCCGCTTGGCGCATCTTTCTTCCATTGATCGTGCATTTCCAGAATCTCAATATCCAGATCGCTTCCGGCCGCGGATGCTGTCAGTTCCAGAAGCTTGTTCATAATGTTTACCAGTTTTGAAGTATTAGCGGCATAGAGCATGGGAATATGGGCGGCGGCTTCCTGAAAACGCTGCATCTCATCGGAAGAAAAACCGGTCGTCCCGCATACAAGGGCTTTTTTATGGGAGATGGCAAGATCAAGTACGGTCATTGCCATCTCCTTAGTGGAAAAATCAATGATAACATCGCCGCTGTCAATCACGCTTTCCAGATCGTCAACGACAGGAACACCAAGCTCCCTTCCGGTCATAGCAACTAATCCGAGATCGTCTCCGATATAATCACGGCCTTTCGGTCCGATGCCCGCTATAAGTTTCATGTCATCTCTGGAAGCTGCGGTCTGTGTGATCAGTTTCCCCATTTTTCCTCTTGGGGCTACTACAATTACTTTCGTCATAATTCGGAACTCCTTTCAAAATACACAGTCTGAATAATAATTATATTGTAACAGGTTCGGATACGGAGAGCCAGCACTACTTGGTCAATTCGGTTTTATTCCTAGATTGATATTAATTTAACATAATATAATCTATAACTATAATAATAAAAAATACTTTTGGCGGAATTAGATAAAAATTAAGCAGACACTTTTTATATAAATCCAATTAACTAAGATATGTTTGGAAATTAAAAATTGAGAAAAGATTGATAAAATAATATCATATAATTGTTTATAACTATAATATATAGTATAATTATAAGTCAGAGATAAAAATACTTTTTGATTTTACAATAAGTAAATTTTGGATGATATATGAGGAGGAGAACAAATGCAAAATGGCAAGTGTTTTTTGAAATTCACACGAGAGACGGCAGGACGGCGGCACAATTATTCTTTGAGAATATTTTTCGGAGTGTTGCTGTCCGTCATTGTTCTATTGCCATGTTGTATGAATGTTACCGCATCTAAGGAAGACGGCTTGTGTGAACATCACTTGGAACATACGCCGGAGTGCAAATCTGTAGAGGGGGAGGCGGAGCCTTTCTGCACATTTGTCTGCGAAGTCTGTGAAAAAGAGACAGAGGATCCAGAGAAACCAAAGGAGCCGGAGACACAGAAGTCTTCAAAACAGACAATTGTATCATGGAACTGGGAAAGTGAAGAACTGAATTGGAATCAGTCTGCCGGCCTGTGGGGATTGGGACTTCCCGGGGCTAATAAAGAAGAGAAGGTGACGCGGGAGCAAATAGAAGAGTTTCTGCCAGAAGAGATCGGTGCGAAGTTGGAGGATGATTCAGAGAAGAAGCTTAAGCTGTCATGGGATATCAGCGGATTTCCGGAAGAGGGCGCATTTGAAGGCAGCTATACATTCGCCGCCGGACTGCCGGAAGGTTATGTGCTGGGGGATGAAGCGCTGCCCTTGAAAGTGTTGGCAGAACTGGGCGGAGGAGATGTATATCTGGAAGTGCGTCCGGGAGATAAATTTGTCAGCACGTGGAAATATGTATCCCGCGGCGGTTCCGAAATTCAGGAATCCTCTGAGTTTCAGTATTCGATGGATTATTATCTTGCGATGACATCTGATCGTAATAAGTTAATCCAGAAAATTAAATCCATTCTTCCTTCAAGAATTTCGTGCAGCGGATTCTATAATCAACAGTTGAAGGATGCAGGTTTTACTCCTGAAAATGAGAAGGCGCCTTTGAATGGTCAGGTAGAAAAAGGATATGTAAACATAGATTGGGCGGATGTTGACGGTATCATAAATAAGGCAGGCGAGATCAAGGATAATACAGCGCTTGCCCTTGAAGCCGTGCCGGTTTCAAACGAAGGATACTGTATAAGAGTAAATTCCAATAATAAAAGCTTGCCTGAGGATGGCAATGATACTTCTGAGATTAAAGGAATTTTGAATCTTACGATTACGCTTCATGATCTTCAGTTAGACAAGCATACGGTTTCCAGCGTTAATCCGCTGAATACGACGGTGAATCTTTTTGATTACTGGGTAGATGCGGACCGGAACGGAGCAAAAGGCCAAGACGACCTTTTGCGGCCTTATGAAGATTGGGATCATAAGGGGTCAGACGGTAATAAGAGAGGGCATACAGGGGTAGAAAACTGGAATCAGGGCATTAATACCGGAAGGCTTCTCCTCTTCGGCGATGGAAATATACATGCCGGTTTTTGGAATAAAGGCGCCGGGGCAAGTTCGGATTATGGAAAGGCGAAGGCCGGCATGTCGGGAATTGTGAAATCTGTTCTCTCTAAAGGCTATCCTGTCGTAGACGATAAGGAGATGGAAAAGAGTATTGATCAATATAAAGGTATTTCTGACTGGGACCTGTGCGGCGACCATGTTAATGGAAATCTTACAAGTGTAAATCCTAAAAATATCAGCGACACAGTCGCCGAAAATTGGAAAGCATCCGGCAACAGCGCTTCTCTTGATTATCTTTTCAATCCGGATATAAAAAATAATTATAAACGCTCCTATAAGGATGTGAAAGGTCTGTTCCAAATTGATAATAATGGTTATTATTATTACAATATGAGAGAAAATTTTGCGGAATATGACAAGGACAGTAATCATTTTGTACTTTATGACGGGCCTGCTGTAGACCGTACAGATGGAAGCTATGAGAACGGAGGCTTTACAGACGGACGCAGCGTAGGTAATTTTCTCCCGTTTAATACGGGCGAGCAGGTCTTTGATCTGGTGGAAGACGGAAAACTTAGCGGCAACCAGAATATCAGCAGCAATAATCAAGTTACGACTGCCGGGTATGTGAACCATCATCTGGGAATGACGGTGGATGTTGAATTCCGGCAGCCACTGAACGGTGTGATCAATACAGGAACAAGTAATAATAAGCCGATGACCTTTCAGTTTTCCGGGGATGACGATGTATGGATCTTTATCGACGATGTGTTAGTGCTGGATCTGGGAGGCATACACAGTGAGATTTATGGTATGATTGATTTTTCTACCGGGAATGTTGCCGTGGGGCAAAGCTGGAAAAGCAACGGCATTCCTTATGATGATGAGGGGAATGTAGATACAGATGAATTGCCGGCTCCTGTAGACAGGACAACCTTAAAGGCTCAGTTTGATAAAGCGGGAAAGTCCGACGAGACTCTCTGGAAAGGGAATACTTTTGCCAGTAATACCGGACATACGCTTAAGATGTTCTATCTGGAAAGAGGAAATTATGACTCCAGTCTAGCGCTCCGTTTTAATCTTCAGCCATTGCTCTACCAGCAGCTAAGCAAGGTGGATCAGGATGGAAATCCCATGGGAAATGTTGAGTTCGACCTTTATCCGGCGGAAGAGGCATCTGAAAAAACGTCCGGCGCGATCAAATGTCTTTATACAGATAGCAGTGTAAATAACGGCAGGGAATTCTATGTTAAGCAAAAATCAGGGAAAGCTTACGTTCATCTTACGACCGCTTCAGATGGAAGCGCCCGGTTTCTTGACGAACAGGGGAATTATTATAATTTCGCGGATCAGGGCAGGCAGTATTATGTCCTGAAGGAAACCAAGACCCCCGACGGATACCGTCCGCTGCCTGTGGATATTGTCCTGTATTATGATCCGGATACGTCGATGCTTTCGGTTGCCAACAGGTGGTCAACTGGTTCTTACGCATGTTCTGTGATGCATAATACAGGGACAGGCAGCATGACATATGGTCATTTTGATGAGCAGACGGGCAGCATTGTAAAAGATCCAAACAAGCAGATAACCAGACAGAAGCAGGAGAATGGACTGGTGGTAGCAATTCCTATGATGAAGAGAGATTCGGATGATACTTGGGAAGCATTGTATGGTAGTAATCTGGGCGGATTCAATGCCGTGGCGATTGGTTCTAATGCCGGGGCAGGCGCATGGAGAGAGGCTGTACTCCGTGCAGTATTGGAGCAGGCTGCCGATGACAGTAATCCGAACTGGCATCTTTCATGGGATAGTGAAAATCTCCGCCTGATAGGAACCATCACGGACTTGCCTGGACTGGCGAATCGTTATCAGATTGTCAACCCGGACGGCGATATGCAGATCATCTATGGAATCATTGAACCGGAAGCGTTACAGGAGCTTGGCGTTAGCGGCATGGATGCAAAGGACAGGTATGCGGCTCTGGGAAAGTATAGCGAAAAGAACGGCATAGAAAAGACGCTGCAAGCTATCATGGATGTGAGAGTGAGCGCTGCCGGAAGCGGCAGAGGTTTCAGTTTTCTGAACGCAGGCCAGTTAACAAGAGATTTCCGTTCTTTGATCTATATACCGAATGAACAGAGAGAACTGTGGGTGATGAAAGTCGATCAGGACGGCAAGCCTCGCAACGGCGCCCGGTTCGGGCTGTATAGCAATGTACGCTGTACCGGAAATCCGATTGCGCAAGGGACGACTGCTACTGTAAACGGACAGGCAGGTACACTGATTTTTTCTCCCTCAAATGATCAGAGCGCCGGCCATGCACAGATGATGTGGGCCTCTTTTACGCGCACTCACTATTATCTGAAAGAGTTGTCTGCGCCGGATGGCTGTACATTGAATGCTACGGTTGTTCCGGTTGTAGTTGGCAGTCATTCTATCTATGCGGATGCAGGAAAGAGAGAGGATGGCGTCTCGGTTATGGCCGGAGTGGGAAGGCTGACACAGACCGTGCGTCAGTATGCTATGAATAATGATGTAGATATCACGCTTCGGGATATTACGGCAATCCGGCAGTATCAGCCTTCTAAGAATACGGAAGTGCTTGTAGAGGACTGGAAGGATACGGAATTGGAGGGAACATCAGATGTATGGCGTTCTTTGAATCTGCATTTTGGTAAAAATGCCGTAGTTGACTATGGTCTTCACGATGAAGATGGAGGAAAATTGTACAAGCCGTTTTTTGTTTCGGATATTGGCTTTGTCCGTACACGTGTGATGCAAAATTATGCGGCATTAACGACACAAGTATATGAAAATTCAAAATCTGACGCCAATAAGGATGATCTGGGGAATACGGATATTACGAATCTGTTCAGTCTGCTGAATATCGTAGTGGTGACAGATCAGACGGAGAAGAATACGGATACAGGGAGGTTATTGATCAGCAAAACGCTTAGGGACTCAGAGTTTCAGAGAGCAGATTATACTAAAAATTTTACATTTAACATTCGGCTTACGGATGCAAAGGGACATGAACTTGGCGGGAATTATTATTTTTACGGTACGGATAAGGCAGGGTATATTTCCAGCGGTATGACATTTCCGCTTCATCATGATGAACAGATCGTAATTCTTGGTCTGCCGGCAGGAACGAAATATACCGTTACTGAAGCAGAGGAGACGGGCTGGTATCCGCTTCCAAAAGAGGGTACGATTGATGGAGATATCATAAAGGATGCGACATCCTTTGCCGCTTTCTATAATAGCAGGGAACCATGGCCAGAGGTCGGATTTCTTGTCCTGCATAAGACGGTTGCCGGGAATGGTGATAAAGCAAAAGAGTTTACTTTTGATGTTACTTTTAAAGATAGAAATGGCATGCAGTTAGAAAAAGAATTTCCTTACAGCGGAGATAAAACGGGTAAGATTTCCAGCGGTCAGAGTGTGACATTAAGCCATGATCAGTACATTACGATATTCGATCTTCCGGCTGGAACGCAGTATGCGGTTTCAGAGAAGGAAGCAGACCGGGATGGATATGCGACCAGTTTTCATGGGGAAGATGACATTGTGAAAGATGGAGAGATTCACACGGCAGCATTTACCAATACGTTAGAGAAGGAAGATTCTAGGGGAGAGAATAAGGAGCCTTCCCCGAAGCCTGGGACGGACGGCGGTTCTGGAAAAAAGGATAGTACAAAAACCGGATCTGAATCGAAGAAAGGTTCCGGGAAGGGGGCTGGTACGGAAAAGATATTAAGTCCTTTCGATATACCGAATACAGGTGATGCGTTTGCGTTGCTGGGAATATTAAGTATTATGTCATTATCAGGCGTCGGAGCGGTTACCGCGGTGTCTGGGAGAATAAAAAAACGGCCGCGCAGAGGCAGGCTTTTGCAGCTTCGCAGAAAGAAACTGATGAGACAGCGCAGGAGGAGATTCCTAAGACGCATGAGACAGAGTTTTGGAAAGAAAAAACTGTAATAAAAAGTCCGCTGATAAAATATGTATATTTTATCAGCGTATTTTTTGGGTTCCTTTTTATTAGTTGAAAAAAACTCTTGCTTTCTTTGACAGGATTCGATAAAATAACAGTATCGGGGTATGGCTCAGTTTGGTTAGAGCGCACGGCTGGGGGCCGTGAGGTCGCAGGTTCGAATCCTGTTACCCCGATTTTTTGATTCTCTGTTTTTGGACGGGGGATATGAGCGAAATGATCTTTGTATCCGGAGAGGGGATTTGTTTATGAAAAAAAGAGTAGTAGTTGCGTTAGGGCACCGGGCATTAGGGACGAATCTGCCGAAGCAGATGGAAGCGACGAGGAAGACCGCGAAGGTGATCGCTGATTTGATTGAGGACGGGTATCAGGTGGCGATTACTCACAGCAATGCTCCGCAGGTGGGGATGATCCACACGGCGATGAATGAGTTCGGAAAAGTGCATGAAGATTATACGGCTGCTCCTATGTCGGTCTGTTCAGCCATGAGTCAGGGATATATCGGCTATGATCTGCAGAACGCGATTCGCGAGGAGTTGCTGAACCGCGGCATATACAGGACAGTCAGTACGATTCTTACTCAGGTAATCGTAGATCCTTATGATGAGGCATTTTACACGCCTACGAAGATACTTGGGCGTTATATGAATGCAGAGGAGGCGAATGAGGAGCGGAAAAAAGGCAATTATGTAGTAGAAGAGCCGGGAAAGGGATATCGGCGGATTGTATCCGCGCCTAATCCTGTCAGTATTGTTGAGATTGACGCCATTCGGGCACTTCTTGATGTGGACCAGATTGTTATAGCCTGCGGAGGAGGGGGTATCCCTGTACTGCAGCAGGACAATCATTTGAAGGGCGCCAGCGCTGTGATAGAAAAAGATCTGATTGCGGGAAAGATGGCGGAGGAGATCAACGCAGACGAGCTGATCATTCTGACCAGCGTTGAGAAGGTTAAGATTAATTTGGGACGCCCGGACGAGGAATCACTCGGTGATATCTCTGTGGAAGAAGCCAAGAGATACATGGAAGAAGGCCATTTTGGGGAATACAATATGCTTCCGAAGCTGAGTGCATCCGTAGAGTTTATTGCGAAAAGAGAAGGAAGGCGGGCTGTCATTACTTCGTTTGAATGTCTCAAGGATGCCTTAAAGGGGAAGAACGGAACATGGGTGAGGGAATAGCAGACGGAAGAAATCCGGATCAATCAGGAATATTATTTGCGGAACAGGGAATCCTAAGAAAAAATGTAAGGAGGAATTCCTATGAAGGCAAAGGTAAACGATGGATGTATTTCCTGCGGTGCGTGTGTTGCGGCATGTCCGGAGGTGTTCCGGTTTAATGATGACGGAGTTGCCGAGGCATTTGCTGATGTGGCGCCGGAATATGAAAAGCCGGCAATCGAGGCAAGAGACAGTTGTCCGGTTTCGGTCATAGACATTGAAGAATAGCAAAAGAAGCAGATTCGCATATACTATCATTAATAGTGTATGCGAATTTTTGGTATGTCTGTGAGAATGCGCATCAGAGAGATACGGGAGGGAAGCGGCGTGAGACTTTGCGAATTGGAAGACAAAGAAGTGATCAATACTTGTGACTGTAAGAAATTAGGATATATAGCCGATCTGATCATTGATGAGTGTAAAGGATGTATTGAAGCGATTGTAGTTCCCAAAGCGGGAAAGTGGTGCGGGCTGTTTGGCGACGGTGCAGAGTATATTATTCCTTTCCGGTGCATCAAAAGGATAGGGCCGGATATTATTCTTGTAGAAATTTGTGATGAAAAGTAGAAAATGAGCGGAAATTGCGGTCTAAATGTTTGACTTCTTATTTGCCAGAAGATATACTATATACAATATTGAAAATGAAAGGATAAAACGATATGAAGTGTCCATATTGCAGTAACCCGGATACAAGAGTTGTAGATTCTAGGCCGGCAGAGGATGGAACGTCTATCAGACGCCGGCGTTCATGTGATTCTTGCGGAAAGCGATTTACAACTTATGAAAAAGTAGAGACAATACCATTGATTATTATAAAAAAAGATAATGCCCGTGAGCAGTACAGCCGTATGAAGGTGGAGAACGGCGTGATCAGGGCATGTTATAAGAGACCGGTTCCCGCAGAAGAGATTGAAAGGATGATAGACAGAATTGAGACAGAAGTGTTCAGCCTGGAGGAAAAAGAGATACCGAGTCATGTGATCGGAGAGATGGTAATGGATGGGCTGAAGGATCTGGATGAGGTTGCTTATGTCCGTTTTGCGTCGGTATACAGGGAATTTAAAGATGTGAATACATTTATGGATGAATTAAAGAAGATTCTTGATCGATAAGTTTCAGATAGATTGGGTGATAATAGTATATGAGAACATACAAATTGACGATTTCTTATGATGGAAGCAGGTATCAGGGATGGCAGCGTCAGGCGACAACAGACAATACGATTCAGTTTGTGTTGGAGTACAGCATCGGAAAGATGGTTGGGTACCGTGTAGAGATTGACGGATCTGGAAGAACGGATGCAGGAGTTCATGCAAGAGGGCAGGTTGCCAGTGTAAAGTTGTCGAAGCTTTATGATGTGGACGAGATGAAAGCAGCGCTGAACCGTTATCTGCCGGAAGATATCCGGATTGTTGAAGTAGAGCTTGTGAGAAATGGCTTTCATGCACGCAAGAGCGCTAAGGGTAAAAAGTATGAATATTATATTGACTGCAGGGAAAAACCGGATGTATTTTCGCGCAGATACTGCTATCATTATCCGGAAAAGCTGGATATTGAGGCGATGCGTGCAGCAGTCCCATATCTGATCGGGCCCAAGAATTTTATTAGTTTTACGGATGATGCGGACTGTAAAGATCCCGTCCGCAAGATCATCAATATTAAGATTGTAAGTAATGGAGAGAAGGTCAGGATCACGTATTATGGGACGGGTTTTCTCTATCATATGGTGCGGATTCTTACGGGAACACTTCTTGAGATCGGAACAGGAAAGCGCGACGCTTCCAAGCTTCCGGTGGTGATTGCAGCAGAGGACCGAAGCCTTGCTGGTTTTTTGGCTCCGGCCCGCGGATTGTTTTTGAGAAAGGTTTATTATTAATTCCACTTATATAATCTGTTGCGTGACTGCGTCAGCTTTCGGCAGCTGCGTTTCACCTGCACAATCGCTTTTTTCGTTCCTTTTTTGCAATATACAGTATTATCGGTTACATTCACATAACCGAGTTGTGACAGGCATTTAGATTCATTGTTATTAAAAAAAGCTTTGAAGTGAATGCCATTGCGGTTTCCATAAACGGTGTTGCCTGATACAGTCAGTGTAGAGTTAGCCATGCTGCGGGGAGCAATCCCCATAATCGCTACATGAATGCCGATCGTGTAGGAAGAATTGCCGTCCGTTCTTGTGGCATTGGTTATGATGGTATTGTTGCTGATCTCTCCCCCGACTGTGTTGAAATAAGCGAGTGCTTCCGAGGTTGTTCCGGTAAGGGTGTTCCCTTTGACGACTATATTTTGGTGGAATTTATTGCGCCATTTTCCGCCTTCTGAGTCTGTCCAGTTTACGCCTACCGCACGGGCGCCGGTAACGGTATTGTTCAGTATATATATGTTTTTGCAAGTCTGTCCTTTGACATATTTGCTTCCGTACTCGGCGATCTTGGGCGCAGTCTTTCTTGTGGCAAGATCGATTTGAATCTGTTCTTCCAGGCACTTTGACGGATTGGAGCCGATGGCGGCCACTTTGCAGTTTTTAATAGTCACATTATTGCAGGCAATAATCTCTATCGCATGTCCTTTGTAATTTGCATTGCAGTCAACACCGTTCATTATCAGATTCGTTACATAAGAAAATGCGAACAGACTGCCGGTTCTTCCGTTTTTATCAACGCTGCGCCATGTTCCGCCGATGATGGAAAGGTTTTTAAGTTTTTTGTCCGGGGCGGCAAAGATAACATTGCTCTTCTTTTTTCCGATGATCTTGGCGCCTTTGGCAATGATGGTAGTATTGTTTCCCGGTCTTAATACACCGTTGAGTCTGACGGTAGAACCCTTTGGAATAACAACCGTCTTTTTTTTGTGGCCAGATATCAGATAGTTCAGGTTTTTGTAATTTGTATTGGAATTTTTAGAAGGAACCAGAACCATCTGACCTGATTTGTTATATTTGGCTATCGTTTTTCCGTTGTATTTTACGGTTTTGGCTGCTGCGAGGACCTGTCCCTTATCAAAGATGAGAAATAATCCGCAGATGAGGATCAGGGAAAGAAACGGGACAGCCCGCAAAGCTTTTGAATATTTTCTTCTGTTAGTCATAATTACTCCTTTTAATATGTTTTTAACAATTTTATTTTATCATATATAAAGATTATTTTACAGAAAAATATTTATTTATGAAGAGGGGACAGGTCAATGAAGAGAAGAAAGAATAAAATATTTTTAAAATTTATTGACAGAGTAATAATAGCGGTTTTGACGCTGTCGCTGCTTGTCATGCCTGCAGAGAGCGCAGTGGCGGCGCCGGAGGAGGAACCAAAAGAGCCGGAAGCAGTTGCCCTTGACGATACTCCCAGCCCGTCGGACACAGAGTCAGAAAGTGGGAGTATTGCAGATTCTGATATTGCGGTTACGAATGAGATTATTGTAGTCTATGATGATGCGGGAGTTTCCGAAACGAAGTCAGAAGAGGTTCAGGAGCAGGCGGAGGAAGCGCTGGATGATATAGACGCAGAGATTACAGATGAAGTTGCAGAGTCAAATGATCAGCAGGGGACGGTTGTTGTTGCAGAGATACCCCAAGAGGCAGATGTAGAGGAAGCCATCGAACAGATTGAAGCGGACGAGAATGTAAGCTTTGCCCAGCCGAATTTTGTGTATAGTGCGCTGGGCGGCGATATACAGCCCATAGAAGAGCTGCCAGAGGAGGAAGAAGCTTTGGATTCAGACGGGGAAGAAGCGGCGGATGCAAAGGCGGATACGGATTCGGAAGACGCGGAGGCAGGGGACATGCATCCGGGCAGTGCGGAGTCTGACAATACGGAGCCGGGAAGCGTGGGACCGGAAGTTTCTGAATCAGAAGAGCCGGAAGTAAAAGAGGAAGAGGAATCGCCAGATACAGAACCAGAGAGGTCAGAAGCAGAAGATACAGAGTCGGCAGCGGATGTGGAAATCTTAGATACCGGAGCTTTGGATGAGGATATGGACCCGGATGGGATCGAAGAGAAAGCAATCACGAACGATACCATCTATAATATGTATTTAAAGTCAAATTATCTGAATGCCACGAAGACGTTTGAAGCATGGGATTCTGTGAAGAGTCAGAAAAGAGTGACAGTGGCAGTTCTTGACAGCGGATGCCGGCTGGATCATGAAGACCTGCAGAATAATATACTAAAGGGTTATGCCTATGATTCCTATTATGACAGACCGTTAACGGTAAGTTCCGCTCCGAACGGAGGGGATCCGACAGGACATGGCACGCATGTATGCGGGCTGATCGCCGCGGAGGCGAATAATGGAAGAGGTATTGCGGGAACCTCTTATAATGCCAATATTCTGCCGATTAAAATATTTGATAATTACGGAGGCGGAGCGACGACTGCGACGTTTCTAAAAGGTCTTGAATATTGCCGGCAGCTCATTGAAAGCGGAAAAGTAACGAACCTTCGCGTGATAAATATGAGCATCGGGTATTATTCGGACGGGAGGAAGGAGAGCGTAGATGTTCTACTTGAAAACAAGATCGGGGTTCTTGCAGATTACTACAATGTACTTTGCGTATGTGCCGGAGGGAATGGCGATAATGTCCGGACGCCCTATGTAGAACCGATGTATCCGTCTGATTTTGAGGATTGTCTGTCTGTTACGGCGCTTGACGATGATAATTACAACTGCCAATGGTCGGATTTTAATCAGTCAAAAGATATCAGTGCGCCCGGAGAAGAAATTGTATCCACATATAACGGAGCAAGAAATTCTTACGCATATATGAATGGCACTTCAATGGCAGCCCCGATCGTGTCAGGAATCTGTGCGCTTTTGTGGGCAAAGAATCCTTCCCTGCAGGTGGATGAAGTCGTGGAGGCCGTTGAGGTTACGGCAGATTCTAATTCTGTACAATACAGAGCGGGCGATGTCACAGATACGGCACGCAAGGCTAATACAGGAAGTCATGGTGCAATCAATGCAGCGAAAGCGTTGTCTTATGTATCCGGTAAAGTTACGGAAACGGGCAGCAAGAGTTTAGGCAATGCTCAGATATCAGGTATCAGCACGTCTTATGAATATACCGGCGGCAGGATCAGCCCGAATCCTGTAGTTACGATGTCTGGCGTCGCATTAAAAAAGAATTCGGATTACAGAGTGTCCTATGGCAATAACGTGAATGTCGGTACGGCGACGGTGACGATTGAGGGTATCGGCAGATTTACCGGGACTGTTGTAAAGACTTTTGCGATTGGGAGAAAGAATATTGCGAAATGTTCGGTAAACTTGTCCGGAACAAGCTATGTATATACAGGCGGCGCCATCAAGCCGGCGGTAACGGTTCAGGTGAGCGGCCAGAACACGGTAAAGCTTAAAAACGGTGTGGATTATACGGTTGTTTATTCCAATAATATAAAGCCAGGCACGGCGACGGTGACAATTAAGGCAAATGGAAACAATTATACAGGAAGTATTGTAAAAAAATTTAAAATTACGAAAAAAAGTATAAGTAAATTAAAAGTGTCTCTCTCCGCCAAAGCCTACACTTACAATAAAAAAGCAAAAAAGCCGTCCGTTACAGTAAAGAACGGGAAGACGAAATTAAAGAAAGGGAGAGATTATAAAGTTGCCTATTCAAACAATGTTAAGGTGGGAACGGCAACCGTTAAGATTGCCGGAATCGGTAATTATAACGGAACAATAAAGAAAACATTCACGATAAATCCGAAAGGAACAAGTATTTCTAAGCTTACGAAGAAGAAAAAAAGTTTTAAAGTGAAATGGAAAAAACAGGCGACTCAGACTACTGGATATCAGATTCAGTACTCAACAAATAAAAAGTTTAAGACGGCAAAGACAAAGACGATAAAAAAGACAAAGACAACGTCCGCAACTATTTCTAAGCTTAAGAAAAAGAAAGTGTATTATGTCAGAATCCGCACATACAGAAAAGTGGGAAAGAAGAATTATTTTTCGAGCTGGTCAAAGGTAAAGAAGGTTAAAACAAAGTAGACGGATAATCGTTAAAATAATGGATGTAAGACAAAGCTTCTGTACATATATTTAGAGTAATGGTATATTATGCTCTGGAGTTATGTATATGAAAGAAGACAGAAAAAAGAGATGGATGAAGTATGTGGTTGTCACACTCACGCTTGCCATAGCACTTGCAGGATCGTTCAAATATGTATCAGGCTTTGCTACAGTGTCCAGCAATGTAAATGGAAGAGAGCTTCCAATCTACTGTGTAGAGACGGACAAAAAAAAGGTGGCGATTTCATTTGATGCGGCATGGGGAAATGAGGATACAAAAAAGCTTCTTGATATATTGAAAAAACACAAGGTGCATGTTACATTTTTCATGACCGGAGGATGGGTGGAGAGCTATCCTGATGATGTGAAAGCAATCAAAGAGGCGGGCCATGATCTGGGCAACCACAGTGAAAACCATAAAAATATGTCTCAGCTTTCCGATGAGGAGAAAACACAGGAACTAATGTCAGTACATAGTAAAGTAAAGGAGCTTACGGGGACAGATATGCAGCTTTTCCGGCCGCCGTACGGTGATTATGATGACAAAGTGGTTCTGAATGCGAAGGAGAATGGATATTATACGATTCAGTGGGATGTAGACAGCTTAGACTGGAAGGATTATGGCGTAGACAACATTATCAATACGGTGCTGAACCACAAGAATCTTGGGAACGGTTCCATCATCCTCTGCCATAACGGCGCCAAATATACGGCGCAGGCTCTGGAATCCTTGATTACCGGACTCAAGGAAAAGGGGTATGAGATTGTGCCCGTATCAGAGCTTATTTACAAAGATAATTATCATATGGATGTGACCGGGAGGCAGATTCCGGATGAAAAGAAACAGGAGTAATGACAATATGGACAGCAGAGTATCAGTGATAAGCATTATTATAAAAGATGAGGAGGCGGCAGGGGCCGTGAATGACCTGCTGCATGAGTTCCGTCAGTACATTGTTGGCCGGATGGGGATTCCGTACCGCCAGCGGGAAGTTTCGATCATAAGCGTGGTGCTTGATGCGCCGGGCGATGCTACCAGTTCTCTTTCGGGAAAACTCGGGATGATTGCCGGGGTGAGTGCGAAGACACTGACGGCAAAGATGTAATGAAAAGGATGCAATGAAGAGTCATACAATAAGAAAGAGACAAAAAGGCGCAGGACTTTTTGTCTCTTTGCTTTCGTAGTTACAGACGGTTAATTCCGTTCTGCAGCTCATCCGCCCATTTCTGCAGGCTGTAGGTCTGGCCGTTGAACAGCTTTAGGATTACGCCGGTTGGATTGTCCATACCGGCAAACGCGTTGGCCTCATCGGTATCGACATGCATAGCCAGTGCGAAACTCGGGCTTACGCGGACGATGACATCTGCAAAGATCAGTGAGCGTTCGAAGCTGTTGGTAATGACGAACACATCGTCGTTATCTTTTACTCCGAGCTGGACCGCCTGAACGGGAGTCATATGGATATGCCGCTTAGCCACTATTACTCCGTGATCGATCTTGAGTTCTCCGAAAGGTCCGGCCAGAGTGCAGCCGGGAGTGCCTTTTGTATCGCCGGATTGGCGTATGATTCCTTCGATCCCAAGCTTGCGGCAGTCAGTTACGGAGATCTCCACCTGTGTCTCGTTACGGAACGGGCCGAGTACGGCAACGTTCTCAAAAGTTCCTTTTGGCCCCTTAACGGTCAGACGCTCTTCGCATACATACTGACCGGGCTGGCTTAGTTCGGCTTTGAAGGTAAGTTCCTTCCCTTTTCCGAATAGTAGTTCAAAGTCTTCACGGCACACGTGGATGTGCCGTGCGCTTGTCTCAATAGGTATTGCAAGTCCCATGAAAAATCACCTTTCTAAAGTTAGTAATCATAGTATTTAACATTGTAACAGAGTGCAGTCGGTTTTTCAATCTGAATTTGTAACAAAAGTCTTTTATTTCATAAGGAATTAGTATATAATAGGAGAGAATCGGAACAGGCCAAATAAGTGAAGGAGGACGTGAGTATGTTAGATTGCTTAAGAGATATGACGAAGTCAGTGAAAGACTTTTTTAAGAGAGACTGGACACTGACAGAGAAGATATTGGTGATATTATGTTGTGTGATGTTCGGGATTATAAAGGGATTTCTTATGGCGCCGATAAAAAAGGGCGTTAGCATTGGCAGTAACAACGGCGATGTCTGTAATCAGTTTGAGGATGACTACTGGCTTGACGAAGATGAAGACGAGGAATAATAGAATATTACAGAAAATATGCGAACAAAGGCGTTCTCATCCTTGTATGAGAACGCCCATTTTTTGAGGAGGAATTGTGATGAATCAATTTACGAGAGAGGATATCCTGCGCATGGCTAAGGAAGAGGATGTGGGTTTCATCCGCCTGCAGTTTACGGATATCTTCGGGACATTGAAGAATATTGCGGTTACTGCGAACCAGCTTGAGAGGGCGCTTGATAATCAGGTTGTTTTTGATGGTTCCTCGATTGAGGGATTTGCCAGGGTGGAGGACTCGGATATGTATCTGTATCCGGATTTCAATACGTTTGAGATATTTCCGTGGAGACCGCAGCAAGGTAAGGTGGCAAGGCTGATCTGCGATGTGTATAAGGCGGATCGGACTGCATTTGAGAGTGATCCGCGCTATATTCTAAAAAAGGTTCTTAACGAAGCAAAGGAGATGGGGTATACCTTTGATGTAGGTCCTGAATGTGAATTTTTTCTGTTCCATACAGACGAGGATGGACAGCCGACGACGATTTCCCATGAACATGCAGGATATTTTGACCTTGGGCCGCTGGATCTGGGGGAGAATGCAAGGCGCGATATGGTGCTGACGCTGGAGGAGATGGGATTTGAGATAGAGACGTCCCATCATGAGGTCGCGCCGGCGCAGCATGAGATTGATTTTCGATATGATGAGGCGCTTGCGACGGCGGATAATATAATGACCTTTAAACTGGTAGTGAAGACCATTGCAAAACGTCACGGGCTGCATGCGACATTTATGCCGAAACCAAAGTACGGAATTAATGGTTCCGGTATGCATCTTAATATGTCTCTGAGCAGAGACGGAGTCAATGCATTTAAAGATGAAGAAGATCCGAACGGAATCAGCCGGGAAGCCTATTATTTTATCGGAGGAATCATGCGGCATATGAAGGCAGTCAGTTTTATTACCAATCCGATCGTTAATTCCTATAAGCGTCTGATTCCCGGATATGAAGCGCCGGTGTATATTGCATGGTCTGCGAAAAACCGTACGCCTTTGATCCGTATTCCGGGAACAAGGGGAGACTCCGCAAGAATCGAGCTTCGGAGTCCCGATCCTTCTGCGAATCCGTATCTGGCGCTGGCGGTGTGTCTTGCGGCAGGGCTTGACGGAATTAAGAGTAAGATTGTGCCGCAGGGCAGTATTGACTGTAATGTTTTCGATATGACTGAGGAGGAGCGAAGGAATGCAGGAATCGAGGAGCTTCCGGGAAGTCTCAGAGAAGCGGCAAGAGCGTTTCAGAACGATCCGTTTATTCAGAATGTTCTCGGAGAGGATTTATCGAGAAAGTATCTGAAGGCGAAGAAAAAGGAATATACAGAGTACAGCTCGCAGGTTACGCAGTGGGAACTTTCAAGATACCTGCAAAGAATTTAGCCACCTTTTAAGCGGCATCGGCGAAAGGGACAGGGGGTGGGAAATTGGTTGGGATTATCGTTGTGTTTCCGAGTAAGGACAACGCGGCCAATATCCGGAATCTGCTGGTACGAAATGGGATGAACGTTACCGGAGTGTGTACAAGTGGTGCGCAGGCATTGCATTATGCAGATACAGTTGATGAAGGAATTGTTATCTGCGGTTATAAATTAAAGGATATGATGTATACAGAGCTGCGGGAATTTCTTCCGAGAGAGTTCGACATCCTACTTCTGGCTTCGCCGGATAAATGGAGCGACGGGGATGCAGAAGGGGTGATGGGGCTTTCCATGCCGCTGAAAGCATATGATTTCATCAATACGATGGAAATGATGCTGACGAATCTAAAGCGGCGGCGAAAGAAGAAGCGGGAGGCGGGAAAGCGGGATCCCGCACAGCAGGCATTGATAGGGAAAGCGAAAGAGCTCTTAATGGAGCGCAATCATATGTCGGAGGAGGAGGCTCACAGATACATCCAGAAGTGCAGCATGGACAGCGGAACGGACATGACGGAGACAGCAGAGATGGTGCTGCGTGTGATGTCATAACCGGATATTGCAGAAAAGATAGAAGGAATCAGTAAATGAAAACAGATTTGGAGGAAAGAAGTATGAAATTTACGAAGATGCATGGACTTGGAAATGACTATGTTTATGTGAATTGCCTGAAAGAGCATATTGAAAATCCGCCCGCCGCGGCAAGGTTTATCAGCGACCGTCATTTCGGTATTGGCTCTGACGGCCTGATTATGATCAATCCGTCAAAAAAAGCGGATTTTGAGATGGAGATGTACAATGCGGACGGCTCCCGCGGAGAGATGTGCGGCAACGGTATCCGCTGTGTGGCAAAATATGTTTACGATTACGGACTGACAGATAAAACAAGTATCTCAGTGGAAACTCTCGGCGGTATCAAATATTTAGATTTAACAGTAAAGGACGGAAAAACAGAGCTTGTCCGAGTGAATATGGGAAAGCCGGAATTATTTCCAGAACGGATTCCTGTGCTTTTAGAAAAGCCGGGGGATGAGAGAATGATTAACGCGCCCATTCTTGTGGACGGACGGGAATACCGCGTCACAGCCGTGTCCATGGGAAATCCTCATGCTGTTGTCTATGTGGATGACGTAGAGGGACTGGATATCGAGACAATCGGTCCAAAATTTGAAAATCACAAGAGATTTCCGAACCGCATTAATACAGAATTTGTAAAAGTATTAGACCGGCATACGGCGCAGATGCGCGTGTGGGAAAGAGGTTCAGGGGAAACGCTTGCCTGTGGGACCGGGGCATGTGCGGCGGCGGTGTCCTGCATTTTGAATGGGTTGACAGAGGATACCGTGACCGTTAAACTATTAGGCGGCGATCTGCAGATCGAATGGGACAGGGAAGCGGATATAGTCTATATGACAGGTCCGGCGACAGTTGTATTTGACGGTGAAATTGATATTACAGGAGGGATTAAGTAAGATGTTTAAGGTGAATGGAGATTATCTGAAACTGCCGGGGAGTTATCTTTTCTCCACAATCGGCAAAAAAGTAGCAGCATATACGCAGGCGAATCCGGATAAAAAGATTATCAGACTGGGAATCGGCGATGTAACGCAGCCTTTGGCTCCGGCTATTATTGAAAGTCTGCACAGCGCGGTGGACGAGATGGCGCATGCAGAGACTTTTCGCGGGTATGCGCCGGATCTGGGTTATGAGTTCCTCAGAAGCGCTATGGCGAAGAACGATTATCAGGATAAAGGCTGTGACATCAAAGAGGATGAGATATTTATCTCTGACGGAGCGAAATGTGATTCCGGCAATATTCAGGAGATATTTGCAAAGGATAACAAGATTGCAGTCTGTGATCCGGTTTACCCGGTCTATGTGGATACGAACGTTATGGCAGGGCGGACAGGGACGTATGATCCGAGGACGGAGACATGGAGCGGCGTCATCTATATGCCGTGTACAAAGGAGACGGATTTTTCACCGGAACTTCCGAAGGAGACGCCTGACATCATCTACTTATGCTTCCCCAATAATCCGACAGGTTCTGCGATTACAAAGGATCAGCTTCAGGAGTGGGTAGATTATGCCAACAAGGCGGGCGCGGTGATTATCTATGATGCCGCATATGAGGCGTATATTTCTGAGGAAAATGTACCCCACACGATCTATGAATGCGAGGGGGCAAGAACCTGTGCCATAGAACTTCGGAGCTTTTCAAAAAATGCGGGCTTCACAGGAGTAAGGCTTGGCGCGACAGTGATTCCGAAAGAGCTGAAAGCAGGAGATGTGATGCTTCATTCGCTGTGGGCGCGCAGACACGGGACGAAGTATAACGGAGCGCCTTATATTGTGCAGAAGGCCGGGGAAGCAGTATATTCTGAGGCAGGAAAAGCGCAGCTTAAGGAGCAGATCGATTATTATATGAAGAATGCGAAGGTAATCTATGAAGGGCTTAAAAGTGCCGGATACAATGTATCAGGCGGCGTGAATGCGCCGTATATCTGGCTGGAGACGCCAAAGGGCATGACCTCATGGGAATTCTTTGATTATCTTCTTGAGAAAGCCAATGTGGTAGGAACTCCGGGTTCGGGCTTCGGGCCGAGCGGCGAAGGGTATTTCAGGCTGACAGCCTTCGGAAGCTACGAGAATACTGCGGCGGCGATTGACAGGATCAAGGCTTTATAGATAAAGAAGAGAATCAGGGATTGGAAACAGAAAGACAAATAGAAAAAGCCTATATATTCATAGCGAAAATCAATTGGAAATTATGCATAACGAGGGATATACTGAAAGTAACGTATATATTAGGAGGAGGTAATGAAGTATGTCCATTACAGCGGAAACCGCAAAAGCACATGCAAACGATCCTGCCGTATTATGCTGCAGAGCAGAAGCAGGTATTACAATTGAACCGGCGAATCTTGAAGATCCGGCTATTTTTGATGAATTAGTAGATTCCGGGTTATTGAATCTGGATGGATGCCTGACAATCTCTCAGGTACTTGGGGCAAAATTAACAAAGACAAGCGATTCTCTCTGTCCGCTGACGGCTGATAATGTAGATGGTATTAAGGAGGCGGCGGCCGAAGAACCGGAAGAAGAAGCGGCGGCTGAGGAGGCGCCGACGGTAAGCGGGAGCGTGGAAGGCGCTGTGACAACAGTCAGAAGCGGCAAAGTAGTGATTTCTATTAAAGAAGGAAAAGATATCTATCTGGAGCTTCCTATATAGAATAGTAGTCAGCAAATCGTGCAGATAAAATAATTACATAGAAATAGAGAGCGAGGCGGAAGTATCGCTCTCTATTATTATGCGGAAATTCTCTTAAAGGTCTGGTTTTTCTGCGTAGATAACCTTAGGTCCCATAGCATGATATTTTTCGGCTTCTGTCGGAGGAAGTGACAAATCAGTGATAATCGTGTCAATCTCCTGAATGTCTGCGATACGTGTGAATGCAGTATGATTGAATTTTGTGGAGTCTGCCATACAGATGATTTCATCAGCGGCTGCCATAAACGCGCGTTTTGTAGAGCGGTCGCCGTAATAGTAGATCATAGCGCCGTTTTCAATGTCAAGAGTGCTGATTCCAAGGAACATTTTGCTTACGTGATATTTTTTAATGAACTGAATAGAGTCTTCACCATTAATTACAAAAGATTCACCGTCGCGTTTTAATGCGCCGCCGATTACATAGAGGAATACATTAGGTTTATACATTAATTCATTGATGATAAAAATATCATTGGTTAATACGGTAATGCGGAACTCGCCTAATAATTTTGCCAGTTCCAGCGAAGTACTCCCGTCATCCAACAATATCGTATCATTTTCTCTGAGGAGGGAAAATGCCTTTTTTGCTATCATCGCCTTCTCTTCCACACATTTCTGACGATACAAGTGAACTGGAAAAGAGGTGGGCTGAAGACCTGAAAGAACAGCTCCGCCATGTACGCGCTGCAGTGCATTTGCATTCTCTAATTTTTTCAGGTCCAGACGAACGGTTTTGGGAGTAACATGAAGCATTTCGCTTATTTGGTTCACGCTTATACTTTTTTCTTGCTGTAGAATGTTCATAATTTGTTCTAATCGTTTGTTTTGAATCATGACGCTTCTCCTTTTGGTTCTATTTTGTTTTTAAATCTGCTGATATGATACCATAATATTAATAATTACACAATATAAATGATAAGAAAAAGAACGAAATTTTTGTATATAGTGAGTAAAAAGTTTGAAAATAGCGAGAAAATTGTGCGATTATAATAAAATATAGATTAATTAATACAATATGTTGACAAAAATAGACAAATATGATATAAATGAACTATAAACGAACTGAAATAGGAACTATAAAAACATTAAAAAGAAAAAACAGGAAGGAGAAAAGGTGTGAATGGATTTATAAAAGAGGTATGCACGCAGAGTCGTCTGCTGCGTGAAGTGGCGCACTTTTACCGGAATGACGGTGAAAAACAGATGGATGGGATAGTTGAAGAATTTAAGCAAAAGAAGATGGAACGAATCATCCTGACAGGTATGGGAAGTTCGCTTTATGCGATGGATTCCGTTCGCAGTTATCTTACTGGACATGGCATTCCTACATTGTCATTCAGTTCTTTTGAATTGTCACGTTTTCAATTTGGTCAGATGAATGAAAAAACGCTCATTGTGGCAGTATCGCAATCTGGTAATTCAATGGAAGTAGTAGAGCTTGCAGAAAAGGCAAAAAAAATAACAACTGTTGTCGGCCTGTATAATAATGAAGGATGCAAGCTGAGTGAAATTGCCGATATTCCGCTGCAGATCCGCGCCGGGAAAGAGGTGTCCATCACCAGTAAGACTTATGAGCTTACCATGCTGATCTTGAATATTCTGGCGCATAAGCTTGTGGGCGAGTTGGATGATTCTTTTTGGAAGGAAGTAGAGGAGGCAGTGGAATGGTCTGGCGACTGGCTTCTTCGGTGGGAAGAAAAGTCACGTCCGATGTTCGAGTTTGCAAAAGGGGCGGAGCTTTTTGACTTGCTGGCGAACGATACGTCCCTTGCAACAGCCAGACAGCTCTCGCTGGCATACAGAGAGGGGCTTCATAACAGCACGGCAGTCTGGGAATGTGCGGATTATGCGCATGGACAATATCACAGTGCGAAGATGGCGGAGCGGTATCTGGCACAGATGTTCTTTCCGGTGCTTGAGGAAGGTACAAAAGAAATGAAGATGTTTCATTTTATTTTGGAACATGGGGGGAAGGTTATGATTTATACAACTTCTGACATTCCTGAGAGAGAGAATGTTTTTGTTGTGAAGCTTCCGAAATTACGAGATTCTCTTATGCCTCTTGTAGAGAGTATCGCGGCAGAAACGATGTTGGGTATGTTATTTGGCCCTGAATGGGTGAAAGATCATTAGGGGGTGAGGTTTTGATTATTGATGTGTCAAATATTATTGGAAAACATAGATTCAAAAAAGAAATTACGGCAGAGATGCTTTTGGAAAAGATGGATAAGGCTGGAATAGATATGGCCGTAATAAGCTGTTATGCCGAGAGCATGGACAATGAGTCGGTGGAAAGAGCGTTCACAAAATACCCGGATCGGTTTATCGGTCTGTATACGGTGAATCCGTGGGAGGATGACGGAGCGGCTAAATTGGAGACGGCATTGTCTGAGAGAGGTTTTAAAGGTTTATATATGAATCCGCTGCGCCATGGCTATATGCTGTGCGAGCATGAAGTCTTTTATCCCCTTCTTGACGTATGCCGGAAATATAGAGCGGCAGTATGGTGCTATGGAGCGGCGGAGGTATTTACAAGTCCTGTATTTTTTGGGGAGATTGCAAAAGACTATCCGGATGTAACATTTATCATGGGACGAATGGGATTGCAGTATGATAATGCGAGCGCGGTCAGCGTCGCAAAAGAACATGATAATATTTATCTTGAGACGTCTTCCAGCATGGATTTTAATACGCACCGCGCCATAAAAACAATTGGGACAGACAGAGTGCTTCTCGGTACAGGGACGCCGGAAGCAGGATATTATCCATTGGAGCTTTTAAAAGTCAGGAATGCGGTTAAGGATTATAAAGACGGCGAAGAAAAAGTGCTGTGGAAAAATGCGGCGCAAATTTTTGGCCTAGAATGTGAGGTGGAATCATGATTATAGATATGCTGGCTCATATTGGAGTAAAAAAGGGTGAAAATTATAAAGTTGAATCTCTGCTTGACATTATGAATACGACAGGCGTTGAACGTTGCATGATTTGTTCTCAATTGGAAACGATTGATAATGAGTATATTCATGAATGCTGCAAAAAATACCCGGATCGTACGCTGGGATTTGCAGTTATTAATCCGTGGGATGTGGATGGAGAAGAACAACTGGAACGGTGCTTTAAAGACTATCATTTCCACGGGCTGAAGATGAATGCGATACGCTTTGGATACAGCGCGGACCGCCATAGTGTGTTAGATCCGTATTTTGAACTCTGCCGTAAGTATAAGAAATGTGTAGTAGTTCACGGACAATCAGATATGTTCTCGATTCCGGATAAGTGGGCAGAGATGGCAAAAAGCTTTCCAGATGTTCCGGTAGTCTTATATCATATGGGAGTGCCGCTGATGTATGAGCGTGCGTGTCAATTGGCAAAAGAGATTCCGAACTTCTATTTGAGTACATGCGGTTCCTATGTGCCCGTGATGCGTATGGCATATGAAATTGCGGGGCCGGAAAAGATTCTTTTTTCATCCGACGCTCCGTTTGGAGATCAGGCGCAGGAAATTGAAAAGGTGCGTTATATCTGCGATCATACAGAACATTTAGATATGATGCTGGGAAAGAACGCAAAACAGATGCTTGGGCTTTAAATAAGGAGAGAACAGGATGAGAAACAGAAGCATTATGTGGGATTACATTGCAGAAGAACCCAAGGTGTTGGAAGGATTGATGGATTCGGAAGAAGTCAGAATATTTGCAGGTGGTGCAGGTAAGGATTTTGAAGCGTTCTATTTCGTGGCACATGGCAGTTCTTATAACGCGGCTCTGGCGGTTTCGGATTTTTTATCTAAAAATGGAGGAGTAAGAGTCTATGTTTATACTCCGGCAAATTTTCAGTATAATGCGTATGCGCTGCAGCGGGAAGATAAAAGCAAAGTTCTGGTCGCAGGCATCAGCCAGACGGGTACAAGCAGCGGAGTAGTTTCGGCGCTTCGTGAGGCTTCCGAAAAAGGATTCTGTACGCTTGGAATCACAGATACGAAAGATTCCCCCATTGCGAAAGAAGCGGATCATGTACTATTGCTTTGCTGCGGCGGAGAGGACAGTAATGCAAAGACGAAAGGATATAGCGCAACGCTGTTGCTGCTGCTTTTACTGACCGTGTATCTGGGACGGGAAAAGGGGATGATGACCGGAGAAAAAGAGGAGGCTATCATAAGGGAACTCAGAGAACAAATCAGGGAAATGCCTGCGGTGGCAGAGGACGTCAGGGAATGGTGCAGAAAGAAAGAGTTTGGAAGTACCTTGAGAGAATTATTTGTTCTGGGATATGGAATGAATTTCGGGACTGCCATGGAAGGACAGTTGAAATTGATGGAAACGATGTGCATTCCAACGATGTTCAACGACATCGGCGAATTTTCCCATGGCATGCATCGGGCAATCACAGATAAAAGCAGTATTTTACTGTTAAAAACAAAGCTTCCGGGTGCAGAACTTACAGAAGAAACATTCCGTTACCTTAAGACCGTCACCAGACATACATGGATGTTAGATGCTTCCGGGGAACCGTCCGGGGAAGAAAACCGTATCGTGATCACAACATATCCTCTGACACAGTCTCTTTTGCTGACGACATTGGCAATACAGGTGCTTTCAGTTTTTGCACCGGAAAAAATCGGGAAGGATCCGAATAGAAATGCAAATGACAATTTTACCGAAGCAGTTCATACAAGACTGCAGTAGACAATTACGGATTACTATTATGAGGAGGGAAAATAATGAAAACAAACAAATTTGAAGCGACAATGGATAAATTCAGCGGCTGGATCGAACAATATATTGCACCGCCGCTTGTAAAAATGGGGAATCAAAGGCATTTTGCGGCAATCCGTGCGGCGCTGATCCGTACAATCCCGCTGATTATCATCGGATCGCTGCCATTGATCTTGACGAGTCTTCCGGTAGAATCGCTGGCAAACGCTATGGCGCCTTACGCAGAAAAGCTAAACATTCTGTATGCCATGACGATGAATTTTATGACCCTTTATCTGGCCATATCTTTAGGAGCTGAGCTGGCGAGGATGTATGAAGAGCAGGATGCGACGATTATCAGTATTGTGACGGTAGCGTGTTATATCATAACGGTAGCGCCGGTGAATCTGGCTGACAATGTATTGGATGTTACCGGTTTCTCGGCAAAGGGAATGTTTACATTATTCGTAGTAGCGATTATCGTGGTGGAGTTTATGCATTTTGCATATAAACATAATATCATCATCCGTCTGCCGAAGTCCGTACCTCATGGTATTGCACAGAGTTTCGCTTCTCTGCTGCCAATGGCGCTTTTGCTGGTATTTTTCTGGCTGTTGAGAGTCGTTATTGGATTTGACCTTAATTCGGTGCTGAATATGGTTGTTTCCCCGTTATTGGCTGTAACGGATACATGGTATGCGGCGCTGATCTGCGCATTGCTGCTTCAGCTGCTTTGGTTCGTAGGAATTCACGGAGGTTCTTTCACCGTATGGGGTGTTATGTATCCGTTTTTGTTGGCTAACATAGCGGATAATGCGGCGGCAGTAGCAGCAGGCACTGCAGTTCCGCATATTCTGACAGAGCCTTTCTTCTATAGTTGGACCATGATCGGCGGAGTGGGAATGACATTGCCTCTGGTAGTATTATGGATGAAGTCGAAATCGCCGCATTTGAGAGAAGTTGCGCGCCTGTCAATTATTCCGGGAATCTTCTGTGTAAATGAGCCTGTGATGTTCGGCGTGCCCATCGTATTAAACCCGCTGATGTTTTTGCCGTTTGTATTTTTAACATCTGTATTGGGAACTATGTATGGATATATTCTTACTGCAATCGGATGGATCAGTCCGGCTTATGTCCAGATCCCTTGGACCACGCCGCCGCTTCTTCAGCCCTATCTTTCTACCGGAGGAGATTGGAGAAATGTGGTAGCACAGGCAATTCTGTTTGTTATTATGGGGATTATCTGGTATCCGTTTGCAAAATTGTATGAAAGACGTTGTATTGCAGAAGAAGGAGAAGAATAATATGAGAAAAATAAATGCTGTAATTTTATGTGCATCAGCGATGTCCTCCAGTATGATCGTGGAAGCTCTTCAGAAAGCGGCGCCGAAAAAAGATATTGATCTGACGGTGAGCTGTTCCGCCAGCTTAAGATACAGGACGTTCGATTTTTCAGGGCTTGATATCGTGATGATCGCGCCGCAGGTAAAAGGACAGATGAAGGATATTCAAAAGTTCGCTGCGGAAAAGGGATATCCCGACCTGCCGTTTATGCTGATCCCGATGCGGGAGTATGGACTGGCAAAGGGTGAAGCTTTGGTCGATCAAATGCTGAAAATATTAGGATAGAACAGGATAGTCGGACAGGGACGATAAGTTTCGGAATAAAGGAGGCGGTCAAAATGAAGATGACAATGGAGGAACTCAATCATATCTGCATGGAAATGATATGCAATGCCGGAGAAGGGCGGTCCAAAGTTTTTGAGGCAGTTGAAGAGATGAATAAAGAAAACTATGCGGCAGCAGAAGAGAAGCTTACAGAAGCGCAGGAGTTTCTTGCGGAAGCGCACAAAATACAGTTTGAGAAATTGATGGCGCCGCAGAATGACGGGGTTGAGATTCCCTTTTCCATGCTGCTTCTGCACGCAATGGACATAACGATGGTTGCTACTTCGGAACACGATCTTTTGCACGCGGTTGCCGCCGGCAAAAAAAACAGGAAGTAAACAGCGCAGAAAGAGAGGTTGGCATGAAAGAGATTACAGTTACCGTGAATTTTAAAGAAGGTCTTCATGCAAGACCAGCTATGAAATTTATTAAAACAGCGGCAAAATTCGACTCTGATATCAAAATAGAAAAAAAGGGAAAGATCGTATCGGCAGGCAGTATTATGGCAGTGCTTGGAGCTTGTATCGTCTGCGGAGATGAGATTACTCTGCGCGCGGAAGGTGCAGACGAAGAAGAAGCGATACAGGCGCTTAGTGAGTATTTTGCGTAGGATAGTATAAACCTATTTTTAGATATACTGGGCAGAGCAAGACGGAATGGCCTTGCTCTGCGCAGCCCCTCCTAAGAGAAACATGACAAAAACGTATTAAAGGATGAGAATTATGGAAAATGAAGTCAGGCTGGTTATGATGGATATTGATGGTACGATAGTTAATTCTCCTCATAACCGCTCTGTGACGAAGGAATTGTGTGAAACAGTGCGGCTTGTGGCAGAGCGTGGGATTCTGATCGGTCTTGCTTCGGGGAGAAATTACGGTCACGTCATTTCACAGATGGGAGATATTGGGTTTACCGGACCATATATCTGTAATAACGGAGCGTATGTTGTGATGGACGGACAGATATACAGAGAAGTTCTTCTTACGGATGATATTATTGATGCGGCATGGAAGCAGGCAAAGGAATTGCATTGTTACATAGAATTTTCAGGAAGAAATGTAATGCATACTTGTGAGCTGCCGGGATACACGGGTCTTACGTTTCCTAAAGTTGGTCCGGGCAATTATCTGGATATAATGGAGTATGATGCGCATATACCGGAAAGAATGCATAAGGAATATATCAGCAAGATTACACTGGTAGTTAATACAAAAGAAAAGGCAGCAGAGATAGAAAGGTTTTGGAGGTTTGGAGAATTAAAAGAGGAAGTATATCTTTCAAATTCTTTTTGGTACTGTCTTGAGATCACACGAAAAGGCGTGTGTAAGGGGGAAGGTCTTCTTGCTGTGGCAAAGCGGCTGGGCATTCCGATGGAAAAGGTACTCGCCGTCGGGGATGGGGATAATGACGCGGAGATGTTAAAAGCGGCGGGAATCTCCTTTGCAATGGGAAACGCTTCGAAGGCCGCGCTTGCAGCGGCAAAGTATCGGGCGGCTCCAGTGACTGAGGACGGGGCAAGAAAAGTCTTAGAGCAGTATGTACTAAACTATACTGCTCCGAATTATCCGGGTTAGTAAAATATTCGGGGGCGCTGACGGATAACCAAATCAGTAACTATTGGACGAGTTCGGGACCATGGCGGCAATTTTATTGATCCTTGCAATAGGGATTAGTTATGACAGAAAGCGCAAAGAGCATTTTTGTAAAATAGAGGAATTATAAATGTATAGATAAAAGCCGGACAGTCAGACTGCCCGGCTTCTTTGGAGGGATATACACTTTTTACAGAAACCCGCGTTTTTCTAACGTGTTGAGAATATTTCTTCCTTCATCAGTTCCTTCGATGATTCTTCTTGCGCGTACGCTGTCTCCGATGTTGACGATTTCTACTTCGTTGCTGTTTTCAAATACAGCCTGAATATCAGAAAGTACCGGCGTGCTGGATTTCATTCCAAGACATACGAATCCATAATCGAAGGGCAATTCTTCCGGTCCTTCCGGAGTTTCCACGTAGAAGGAATCCGGACGGACTTCTTTTAAAGCGGTCTTTGTCATCTGACGGACACCGTATTTTTCCATCATGGCAAATGTACCGACTTTGGAAACCGGATCGATACCGTTCCCAATGGCCGGGAGCATTTCCACGATTGATACCTCTGCTCCTTTCGGGGCAAAAAATTCCACTACGTCAAGACCGACCGCACCGCCGCCGATAACGGTAACTTTCTTGCCGGTCATATCTTCTGGATAGCTGTTGATGTTCTCAATCATATCCAGAATGGAATATACCTTGCTGCCCTCTTTGCCAAGATTCTCATGAAGTCCTGCAATCGGAGGAAGGAGAGGGCCGGAGCCGGTAGCGTTTACGATGATGTTCGGTTTGAGGTTCTTCACAAATTCCGGCGTGGCTTCGGTTCCGGGGAATACGAACAGATTTTTAAGCTTGCCTGCCCGGTGGATCAGATAATTCGGGAAGTCGGCAAGACGCTTTTTGTCCGGAATCTTTGAAATCTCAGCGGCAAGACCGCCAAGGTACGGTTTCTTTTCGATGAGGAAGGTAGTACATCCAACCTCTGCCGCTGTACAGGCTGCTTCAAGGCCTGCCGTGCCGCCGCCAACAACCACTACGTTGCAGGTTTTATTTACTTTACGTTTTTTATATTCATCTCCGGTTGTGACGGATGGGTTTACTGTACAACGGATGGGACGGTTGATGCCGATACGGTTTCCGGCACAGCCGATATTGCAGGAGATACACTTGCGGATATCGCAGATATCTCCGAAGTCAACTTTATTTACCCACTCCGGATCAGCGATCAGCCCGCGTCCCATACCGATGATATCGGCGTCGCCTTTTTCTAATATCTCGTCGGCCACTTTTGGATTACGGATGTTTCCGGTAGTGACGCATAGTTTTCCATACTTTTCTTTTACGGCTTTCGCCATGTAGGAACGCCATCCGTCAGGCAGATAATTGGCGTCGATCTGATACTGGAGGGAACCATTCAGAGCGCAGGATACGTCAAATACGTCAACTTCCTCATGGAAATACTGAAGATACTCCAGTGTATCCTCCAGAGTGTTTCCTCCTTCCATTTTCTCATCGGCACTGATGCGGACGAAGATGGGGAAGAACGGACCAACCTGTGCGCGGACTTCCTCAACGACCATTTTGGCAAAGCGTGCGCGGTTTTCAGCGCTTCCGCCAAACTCATCTGTTCTTTTATTGGTAGTCGGTGATAAGAACTGGCTGAGAAGATAGGAGTGTCCGGCATGGATTTCTACGCAGTCGAACCCGGCAGCCTGTGCTCTTTTTGCGGCTTCGCCATATTTTTTTACGATTCTTAAGATTTCTTCCCTTGTCAGCGGGCGCGGCGTCTCGCCGCCTGCTTTGGAAGGGATGTTGGAAGCAGATACCGGCTGCATATTGGTACGTGCAGACTGGGCGGAAGCTCCGGCGTGGTTGATCTGGATGCCGATGCAGGCGCCGTGCTTATGTATCGTCTCTGTCAGCTTGAAGAGACGGGGCAGGTAATTGTCGTGGTCGATCCGAAGCTGTGTTGTTCCGTTGGAACCTTCCGGGGAATCTACGCTGGCATTCTCTACCATGATCAGTCCGGTGCCGCCTTTCGCGCGCTGCTCATAGTAATTAATATGGAGAAAACTCATCTCTCCGCTCTGCTCTCCGTAGTTTGTTCCCATCGGTGTCATCATAATACGGTTTTTCATGGTCATCCGCCGGATCGTCAGCGGTTCAAAAATGTGTTTGTATTCGCTTCTCATAAAATCCTCCTTCATACAGTTTGAAAATATTTGGTTGTAATAAGCGGTTTAAAAATATAAACAATGATTGCAAAGAGGTTGTTGTTTTACGGAATAGGTGTTCTTGATATATGATTAACAATCCGTTTTCTGCTCTGTATTATAGGAAAAAGAGATATATAAAACAAATGCATAAAACACGATAAAACCATAGAAATAAACTATGAATTGTGATATTTTAATAATAGAATATTGTAGCTTATGAAGGTGATAATATGAATTTAAATCAACTGAGATATTTTGCTGCGCTGGCACGTCTGGAACATTATACAAAGGCGGCGGAGGAACTTCAGATCTCACAGCCTTCTTTGAGCCATGCTATGAATACGCTGGAAAAAGAGATAGGAACTGCGTTGTTTCAGAAGCAGGGGCGTAATGTAGCGCTGACGAAATACGGGAGGTTTTTTCTGGATTATGTGGAGGATTCTTTGAGGACGCTGGATCTTGGGATTGAAAAGACGCGGGCAATGACAGGGCAGACGGGGGGCGTGATAGATCTCGCGTTTATTTATACCCTCGGAAGCGAATTCGTTCCGGAGCTTGTAGCGGACTTTATAAGAAGCCATGAGGAACTGGATGTGAGATTCAAGTTTACGGTAGGAAATACACGGGAAATCATACAGGGGCTTAAGGAGGAGAGGTTTGATGCTGCATTCTGCTCTATGATTGAAAAGGAAACCTCGATAGAATTTATTCCCGTAGGTGAAGAAAGGCTTGTTGTGGCAGTCCCGAAAGGGCATCCGCTGGCGGATAAAAAGCCGGTGGATCTGGAGGAGGCCGCCTGTTATCCGCAGGTTTATTATACGGAAGAAAGCGGCTTAAGACCGGTGATAGACAGGATGTTTCGGATGGCGAAGATAAAACCGAAGATTGCTTATGAGATAGAAGAAGATGGTTCTATGGCAGGGCTTGTGGCACAAAATTTCGGGATTGCCATTATGCCGGATATACCGATTCTTAGAAATCTTAACATAGAAGTACTGGAACTTAGGAATACTTACCTGAAACGCCAGGTATACATGGCAATATCAAAAGAAAATTATCTGACTCCAATGGTGAAGAGATTTGCGGATTATGTGCAAAGGATATGCAGGATATAGAAGAAAAGGATGGGACATGCAGGGAGAAGAAGGCCGGCGCCTATAGGTGCGAGCCTTCTTTTCGTACGAACTGGATAAAGCTTTGTACTGCAGGAATCATGTACTGATCTTTTTTGTGGCCGAGATATACAGTATGTATCAGCTTCTGCCCGGACAGGGGAAGGATACAGATCTCTCTTTGCCGTATGGCTTCTACATCGGCCACAAGAGCGATGCCGAAGTCTTTTTCCACCAGTGCGGATATGGCGTTTTCATCGGGGCATTCACATGTGAATTCGGGGGAAATTCCGCGTGATTGATAAAGCTGGTTCGTAAATTTTCCAAGTCCGGAGGTCCTGTCATATCCGATAACCGGGTAATGCTCCAAATCTTCAAGAACAATGTTTCCCTTGTGTTTTAAAGGGTGCTCTGGCGGTGTGATAACTGCCATTTCCTGATTGATCAGAGGAATAAAGCGGACTTCGGGCTCATTTTCAACATAGGAGCTAAAGATAATATCAAAACGGTCATTTTTCAGTCCTTCGACCAGCGCGGCGGTGTGGAGCTGATGAAAGCTGAAAGTAACGTCCGCATTTTTCTTTTGCTGCAGAAACTTCCTTACGATATGCGGAATGTAGTGTCCTGCCAACGGGAAAACATAGGCGATATCGACATGTCCCTTATCGCTGGATAGCTGCTGCATGCGGGCTTTAGCAGTATTTACTTCTCCGAGGATTTTGTTGACATGCTCTAAGAAGATGCGTCCGTACTTGGTAAGCCGTATATTGCGCCCTTGGCGTTCAAACAGGATGATGCCCAGTTCTTCTTCCAGAGAAGCGATAGAGCGGCTTAAGGACGGCTGGGAGAGATTCAGTCTTGCCGCGGCCTGGCGGAAATGCTCCAAATTGGCGATGGTCTGGAAATAAGTTAATTGATTCAGTGTCATAACATTCCTCCATTTCTGGTCTTGCAGGGTTGGTGTATAGTAGCTTTTATTAAAATATTACCATAAATGATAATAAAATACTATCAAGAAATAACAAAAGATATATTAGAACTATCGGTCATGTGCATGTATAATAAGATTAAAGAGGTTGTTTAATAATTAACAAACGAAGTCAAGAAACTTAAAATTCAAAATTATTGAATGGAGGAATTCAAAATGGCAGAAAGAATTACGGGACACACAGAACTTATCGGATTGATGGCATATCCTATCAGACATTCCAGCTCCCCGGCAATGCAGAATGAGGCATTTGCAAAATTGGGTCTGGACTACGCATACCTTGCATTTGAGGTAGACAATGATTCGCTGGAGGATGCGATCACAGGATTACGTGCTCTTAAGATGAGAGGCTCCAACGTATCCATGCCTAACAAGACGGTAGTACATAAGTATCTGGACAAATTATCACCGGCGGCAGAGATGTGCGGAGCGGTAAACACAATCGTAAATGATAACGGAGTTCTGACCGGACATATCACAGACGGAATCGGCTATATGGCGGCGCTGAAAGACAATCATATCGATGTTATCGGTAAAAAGATGACGATCGCAGGCGCCGGCGGAGCCGCAACAGCGATCGAGATTCAGGCGGCTCTTGACGGCGTGGCAGAGATGTCTATCTTCAATGTAAAAGATAAGTTCTGGGCAAATGCAGAGGAAACCATAAAAAAGATTAACGAAAAGACAAACTGTAAGGCAGTCCTTTACGACCTTGCAAACCTAGATAAATTAAAAGAAGAGATCGCAGACAGCTATTTATTTGCCAATGCGACTGGTATGGGTATGAAACCGTTAGAAGGAAAAACATACATTCCGGATAAATCCTTCTTCCGTCCGGATCTTATCGTGACCGACGTAGTGTATTTCCCGAGAGAAACGGAAATGCTCCGGATGGCAAAAGAAGTTGGGTGCAAGACAATGAATGGACTGGGTATGATGCTGTTCCAGGGTTCTGCGGCATTTGAACTGTGGACCGGACAGCCGATGCCGATCGGGCATATGAAAGAAGTGCTTGATATTCACTATGAATAAGAAAAAAGATAAAAAAATTAAGGAGAACAGTAATGAATAAAAAATATTTGCCAACCGCACTGATTCTTTATATGAATTACTTTATTCATGGTATCGGATGCTCGATTTTAAGCCAACAGGTTGTGAAGGAACAATTGATCGTTCAATGGGGCGTGGAGGATGTCATGCTTGTCACATCCATAGCGGCGGCTCTTGGACTGGGACGTCTGATCTCTCTTCCTTTTGCCGGACCGTTGTCCGATAAGCTTGGAAGACGGCTTTCTGTATTGATCGGCGTAGCGTCTTATATTATATTTTTTGTGGGAATCGCATTCTCGCCGAATATGCAGATTGCGTATATAGCGGCAGTTTTAGGGGGTATTGCCAACTCTTTCCTCGATACGGCAACGTATCCGGCTGTTGCAGAGATTATCAATAAATATACAGGAATTGCGACGATGGGAATCAAATTTTTTATCTCCATCGCGCAGCTTCTAATGCCGTTTTTCCTTGGATGCGTGGTGGGAACGAAGATGTCCTATTTGATGCTCTCACTCGCGGCGGGCGTTGTGATCGCAGTACTGGGCGTTCTGGCAATCTTTGCGCCATTTCCGGCAGAATCCGAGAGCGGAAAATCAGAGTCTTTTATACAGAACCTGAAAAATGCGCATTTCTCTGTGGAGAGTATCGCGCTTATCCTGATTGGATTTACAAGTACGGCTACCTTCCAGCTCTGGTTGAACTGCGCGCAGACATTCGGTAAAGAAATTGCCGGGATTCCGTCTGAGTCAGTGTCCATTATGCAGACTTACTATTCCGCCGGTACGATGGCTGCCCTCGTTGTCACAAGTATTTTAATCACAAAGTTCAAACAAGTGAGATTTCTTGTGATTTATCCTGCGATTTCTGTCATAATGTTAGTGTTAGTGTACATGATGAAGAGTCCGATGATCTGTTATATCGGCGCGTTTGTGATCGGTTACGCGGCGGCAGGCGGCGTGCTGCAGATGGCAACGGCTACGGTGAATGATCTGTTTCCGAAAATCAAGGGGACGATTACAAGTCTTGTCATGATTGCATCAAGTCTCTGCAATTATACGATTCTCAGCGCGGCTTCCAAGATGACGGCTACAGGCGTGATCATGATGAATATCGTAATTACAATAATCGGAGTCGTTCTTGCGATTTTTGTAAATGCAAGATATGGAACTCTTTTAAAAAACGCGGAAAGCGCGAAATAAAAGCTGAAAGGAGAGACAGGTTATGAATCCAGTAGTAGTAAGAAATGTTAAAATTGGGGAAGGCATACCGAAAATCTGTGTGCCCATCGTAGGCATTACAAAGGAAGAGATATTAGAATCCGGAAAAAATATCGGCGATATCGGTGCGGATGTTGTCGAATGGCGGGCAGACTGGTATGAAGATGTGTTTTCTTTTGAAAAGGTAGAAGAGACAGTGAAAGAGCTTAGGGAGGTACTTGGCGGTACGCCGATTCTGTTTACCTTCCGTACGGCCAAAGAGGGCGGAGAGAAAGCGATTGAAAAGCAGGCTTACATCGAGCTTAACCAGAAGGCGGCGAAGACCGGGTATATTGATATGGTGGACGTAGAAGCATTTACAGGAGATGACGCGGTAACTGCAATCGTCAGAGCGGCTCATGAGTGCGGCGTCAAGGTAGTGGCTTCCAACCATGATTTCCATAAGACGCCTGCGAAAGAGGAAATTGTATCAAGGCTTCGCAAGATGCAGGAGTTGGGGGCGGATATTCCGAAGATTGCGGTGATGCCTCAGAATAAAAAAGATGTACTGACATTGCTTGCGGCTACAGAGGAAATGTATTCGGAGTATGCAGACCGTCCGATCATCACTATGTCCATGGCAGACACGGGCGTGGTCAGCAGACTGTGCGGCGAGGTGTTTGGCTCGGCATTGACATTCGGAGCTGCGGGGAAAGCATCCGCGCCGGGACAGATGGGCGTAGAGGATTTAAAGACGGTGTTAAGTCTTTTGCATAAGAGCTTATAAGCTTCGAGGTACAGGATGAAAAAAATAATACATTGGCTGGATGACAATATTGAAGAATTTCTTATGCTGGTATTCCTTGGAGCCATGACTCTCATTATGGGAATACAGGTATTTTACAGATATGTGCTCGGGATGTCATTGTCGTGGTCAGAGGAGATGACCAGATATCTGTTTATCTGGTCAGGATTCCTCAGTGTGAGCTATTGCACCAGAAGATGCGTGTCGATTAAGATTGAACAATTCGTGGCGATTTTTCCGAGGCGGGGGAAAGCGCTGTTTAAGGTGGTAAATCATACGGTAGAGCTTATGCTTTTTCTGTATCTGCTGCCCTTCGCATGGAAATATTTCTATTCTGCCGTTTTAAGCGGACAGACCAGTCCGGCGCTTGGGCTCCCGATGTATTATGTGCAGGCTGCGCCTATGGCGGGATTTGCATTGTGTACATTCCGGGTGCTGCAAAGATGGGTGATTGAGTTTCGTATCGTAAGAAGAAAGGAGTAAGCGATGCCGGCGATCTTAGTATTTTTGATTTTTGTAGTTTGCTTAGTGATAGCTATTCCGGTATCAATCTCTCTTTCCGTGGTGTCTGTGCTGCCGGGAGCCTTTGATCCTTCCTTTACAGCCAGCGGAAGTTTTGTGATACGTTCCATGCTGGGCGGACTCGACAGCTTCCCGCTTCTGGCAGTGCCGATGTTCATATTGTCAGGCATTTTGATGGCAAGAGGAGGCATTTCTAGGCGGCTGTTTCATGTATTTGCTTATTTTATGGGGAATAAGAGGGCAGGGATGCCCTGCGCGGTCATCGTAACCTGCCTGTTTTATGGAGCTATCTCGGGATCTGCTCCGGCGACGGTTGCGGCGGTGGGCAGCATGACGATTCCGATGCTTACGGAAATGGGATATGATAAGACGTTTTCCACAGCGGTGGTAGCGGTAGCGGGAGGACTGGGAGTGATCATACCTCCCAGCATTCCGTTTATTATGTATGGCATGGCGTCGGGGGCTTCTGTGAGCGATCTGTTTCTTGCGGGAATTATACCGGGGATTCTGATCGGAGCGCTTCTTATGGTATATTCTATCTATTACTGTAAAAAACATGGCGAAGATGAGGAAAAGAAACAGAAACTGGTGAGGGAACTGAAAGAGAAAGGCTTTGGGAACGTTATGAAAGAAAGTGCGCTGGCTCTTTTGAGTCCGGTGATTATTCTTGGGTGTATTTACAGCGGCATTGCATCCCCTACAGAGGCGGCGGTCATCTCTGTATTTTATGCGTTGATCGTAAGTATGGCGGTGTATCGCAGCATTAAGACTGGGGATATAAAGGCGATTATGACAGAGGCACTTCGGACCTTTGCGCCGATTCTGTTCATCCTTGCGGCATCGGTTGCATTTTCGAGAGTGCTTACCTTAATGCAGGTTCCTCAGGATGTCAGTGACTGGATTCTGGCGAAATTTACGAATAAGGTAGTTCTCCTGCTTGTGATTAACCTGTTCCTGCTGATAGTAGGGATGGTGATGGATACGACTCCGGCAATTCTGATTCTTACGCCGATTCTTATGCCGATCGTCACAGCCGCGGGGGTATCTCCGGTGCATTTTGGTATCATCATGGTAGTAAATCTGGCGATTGGGTTTGTGACACCGCCGATCGGTGTGAATCTGTTTGTAGCCTCATCGCTGGTGGAGATACCGATTATGGACATTGCGAAGCAGGCGATGCCGATGATCATTTATTTTCTGATCGCATTGCTTGTGATTACATTTGTGCCGGCCCTCAGTCTGGCATTGCTTTAGAGAAGGAGGCGCAGGTTAATATGAAAAGATGGATCCATGCCGGCTTTGCCGTCTTGCTTCTTCTGATTCTTGCCGGATGTACGGCGGATACGAGACAGCGGTATCCCTATCCGCTGGCGACAGCCAGTCCCGAGGATACTGTGACGCAGATTTATGCTGAAAAATTTGCGGAAGAAGTAGATGCTTTAAGCGGCGGACGGATAAAGATTCAGGTGTATGCCAACAGCGTGCTGGGGGGTGACAGAGAGCTTTTGGAAAGCTGCTATGACGGCGATATTCCGTTTGTCGTGCAGAATACGGCGCCGCAGGTGAATTTTATTCCGGATACGGCAGTGTTTGATGCGCCCTGCCTGTTTGAAGATCTTGACGAGGTACGGGACACGGTGGATGAATCGGAGTTTTTTGAGGCGATCCGTGATGCTTACCGGAAAGCGGGATATGAACTTTTGGGATATTCTGATCAAGGTTTCCGGGTTATGTCTACCAATAAGATCGTACAAAAGTTTTCGGATTTCAAAGGACAGAAGCTCCGCACGATGGAGAATCGTTACCATATTGAATTTTGGAAGGGACTGAATGCGAATCCTACGCCCATGAGCTTCAGCGAGGTATACATAGGGCTGCAGCAGAACACCATTGATGCGCAGGAAAATCCATATGAGGTGATCGTATCCAACCGTCTGTATGAGCAGCAGGATTATGTGGTGAATACGAATCATCTGCCGCATTTGATTTCGTTGATCGTCAGCGAAAAGTTTTTTGGGGATCTTTCGGAGGAAGACAGGATGATACTCATAAAAGCGCAGGAGATGGCGAAGGAATATTCTAGAAAAGTATCTGATGAGAGAATCAGTAAACGAGCGGAAGAGATAGTGAATAACGGAACGAAGATTATAGATCTTGATGAGAAGACGAGAGAAGATATGGTAAAAGCTTCTGCATCTGTCTATAAAGATATACGGAAAAATGTATCTGAAAGGATAGCAGACTGGTACATGGGGACGAATTAAGTCCTTGTGTACCGGTCTGTTCTTTCTCGTCGTATTATTAGTCTCCGGATATCGGCATACATTGATTTTCAGGGTTACACAAAACTCCGTTCAAAGGCAAGGCCGATCAGTCTGTTTATCAATTCATTTTTTGAAATTCCGGACGCTTCCCAAAGCATCGGGTACATACTGATAGCAGTGAATCCGGGCAGGGTGTTGATTTCATTGAAGATTACCTTTCCTTCGCCGGTTACAAAAAAGTCTACACGGGCAAGGCCGTAGCCGTCTACTGCATTAAAGATTTTTTCGGCAGCTTTTTTTACCTGCTCGGCAGAGCCTTCCGGAAGTTCGGGATTTATTACAGTTCGGGACTCTTCGTTAAAGTATTTGGCTTCAAAGTCGTAGAAGTCTGCTGCAGCGAGAATCTCGCCGACGCCGGAAGAGAGGACCGGTTTTTGCCCGCCGCCAAGTACGGCGCACTCGATCTCGTGACCGAAGATCATCTCCTCCACAAGAATCTTGCGGTCGTGGCGGGCCGCTTCTTTCAGACCGGCGATTAATTCTTCCCGGTTTTCCGCTTTGCTGACGCCTCTGGAAGAGCCTGCATTGGAAGGCTTTATAAATACCGGATAAGCAAATTTTTCTTCAATCTGCCGGACAGTTCCATCCATGTCGTCTCTCATACGCCAACTCATAACTGGGACATAATCCGCCTGACAAATGCCAAGGTCGTCTACAATAATCTTCGTGTATAATTTATCCATAGATACAGCGGACGAGAGGACGCCGCAGCCTACATACGGAATATGGGCCAGCTCAAATAGTCCCTGAACGGTTCCGTCTTCTCCATAAGGACCATGGAGAACAGGGAATGCAGCGTCAATTTTTACGGTTGTAATGTTTACTCCGTCATTCAAAATGACACATTTTTTTGTGGCATCCGGTGAGATTACGGCTTCTATCCGGCTGTCCTTCCAAGTGCCGGAGCGGATATCCTCTAAAGAATCCGCTTTGAGCCAGTGACCGTCTTCGGTGATTCCTATGAGCAGAAGTTCATAGCGCGCAGAGTCTATTTGTTCAATTACATTGGCTGCCGACATGCAGGATACGATGTGCTCGGATGACTGTCCGCCGAACAGCACAGCTATTTTTTTATTTGCCATATAATTATCCTTTCTTGCATAATGCCTTTTCCATAAATATATGCGATATTTATGGAGAGATGGTCAAATTTAACTAAATGTATCATAGCTCTTTTTGGCTACATTGTCAAAACAATAAAGAAATTTAAGAAAATAGAAAAAAATTAAAAAAACACTTGATTTTTTGAAAATACTTGTTATAATAATATATGTTCGCTAGGACAAGTAATGCGGATTGGTGTAATGGCAGCACAGCAGACTCTGACTCTGTTAGTAGAGGTTCGAGTCCTCTATCCGTAGTTCCTTGGCAGGGGCGCCGGATATTGTTATATTAAGTATCCGGTTACATAACGGAGTGTGGCTCAGCTTGGTAGAGCGCTACGTTCGGGACGTAGAGGCCGCAGGTTCAAATCCTGTCACTCCGATTTCTGAATGAGATACCTCAAAGTTTGACGATTATAGACTTTGAGGTGTTTTTATATTTTCAAAGCATATCCGAAAACTCTTTCGAATCTTTTGTATTTAACCCGTGATACTTTTTTGAAAAATGCAGAAACAATGAACGGCATTGATGAATATAATGATGATATAAGATATTAGAAAAAAATAAGCAGGGAGACGTTTTTATGGAAAATTTCTTTGAACCAGAAACAGAATGCAAGACGGAACAGGTTGGATGCCCGACAATGGGATATCAAGATGTAAATGTCTGCGTACCGGTGACAATCAAAGCCTTCGGGGAAGTGGGAAATGCAACAACAAAGTGTTTGGGGAAAGCTCTCATTACATCCGGATGCGGCTCATGCATCGGCGGCTCTGGAAACATCTGTAAATTTACAGTAAGCCAAAAACTTCGTATTGAAGTTCCGGTTATCTTTGGGGCGAGAGCAGAAGCAGACGAAGCTATTATTGATTGTGACTATGATTGTGACTGCGACTGCGATAGTGATTGTGATCACAGAGCAGATGAAGGTATATTGTACGATCATTAGTTGCTGTTAACGCAGTGAACATATGCACCGTATCGGGATAATATCGAATGACTGATAATTATCCCGATATGATTCTTTTTAGACCGCCTGACTATATGGGCGTACGATCTTTGGCGATACGCTGTTCTTATTTGTTTCTTATCAGCTTTCCGTTCTTGGCGCGGTAATACTCTGGAACAAAGCTGCTTTTAAGCCGGATAATATAATGAACCTTGAACCGTTCGTTGGAAGTTCCCTGATATGTCCTTACCCATGTTTCAAACACTGCCCTTTTCGGATCGTCCGTTTCGACAGATTCGTCGGTATGCCATATCGCGTCATGTCCGCTGGCAAATACGGTTCCGTTGCCGCGGTATACAAATGTATGGCTTTTCCCGATAATGACATCCCCTGTTTTAATCTTTCCTTCTTTCATAAGTGTTCCAAAAGATTTTTTGTCTCCGTTTATAATGATACAGTTTTTGTCAAACTCCTCTTTTACGGTTAAAGTCCCTGTGTGGTAATGCCGGATGCTTCCGGTACTGTCGCCGTAGAATCCATGATTGCTGCTGATGACGCCCATATCACGGAATGCCCAGTTTGCAATGGAACCGCAGTTTCCTCCGCGCAGTGTCCCCTTGAGCATCTGATCAAAGGTCCCGCCCTGCAAGACATATTTATTGCTGTTGGAGTATACCCACTTTTCGCCCCTTGCTGTTGCTTTCTCCAGCACACTGTTATAATAGTTGCCGCATGCGATCAAAGCTTCCGGTCCCGTTAACCGCTTTAATGCATTTACAACTATTTTGGGATCGCTGATCTGGACATGAGTTCCCTTATCGGCGGTCTTTTTTATGACGCTGCTTGTTATTTTCTGCTTCTTTACAGACGGTTTTACAACAGTGAATTTCACCTTCCTCGTCTTGTTTTTGTATTTTACTGTGATGGTGACTTTTCCGGCCTTTTTCGCCACAATCTTGCCGTGCTTGCTGACAGTTGCGATCTTCTTGCTGCTGGTTTTGTACTTCGCCTTTTTCGTCACATTCTTCTTGCCATATTTTACTTTAAGCTGTGCGGATTTTTTCACCGCAAGCGTCTTTGTATTTACAGACACGGTGACGGGATTCTTTGATGCCGCCTCCGCTGTATTCGGCATCATGATGAGTATCGCCATGACAATCGTCATGATCATAAGGATTTGCTTTTTTGTTTTTCTCATGATTCTTCTCTTCCTTTCTTAGCCGTTATCTCTTTTGTATCTCAGTGGGTTGAGAAACTTATGATGAGCGGTTGGCCATTAAATAGATTGTATAAAATGATCAATATAAAATAACGCGGCTCCGACGGCAGGGGTGTACTGTCCGTGGGTTCCTACGATAACCTGCTCTTTTTTGAAAACGAAAGGAGCGGATTGATTTATTTCTTCTATAAGAAAATCGATATCTTTTTCGATGAGGTAAGGAGCAAGATACCCGCTTATGATGATCGGACTGTCAATGACCATATTCAGATTCCTCATAGCAAAAGCCAGATACTTAAGGTAAGTGTCCCATATCTGGGACAGTTCAGGGTGCTTGCCTTCTCTGAGCAGGGGAAAGAACTTCCCGGCAGGCATACCGGCTGCAGCTTCCAGTGCATTTGCGGAACAATAAGTTTCGAGACACCCGCGGTTTCCGCAATAACATAAAGCTCCGTCAGGGTTTACGCAGATATGTTCAATGGTTCCGCTGTGCATAGTAAGTCCCTGATGTACTTGATGATTTGCTATGATGGCGCCTCCTAAGTTCCGGTTCAGAAGCAGCACGACAGCGCTGTCAAGCGTATCATGATTCCAGCGCTCCAAGTACGCTGCGGCTTTGGAATCATGTTCCAGACGGCATGGATAGGGAAGACGGTCAGAAAAATCAGTCAGTTTCATATCCGTGTTACCCATGATCGCTCCATAAGTCACACTGGAACCGTCCGGCGATATAATTCCTTGTGCGGCAATCGAAACTCCGAGAATCTTCTCCTTTTTATAATGCCGGCCGTCAATAAATCTTTCAATACTTTCCGCAGCTTTACGGTAGTAACTTTCTGTATTGCTGTAAGATAAGGGAATCGTGTCCATGCAGACAGTTTCCCCGTATAAATTTACGGCCGCCAGATGAATCATATCTTTCAGAATTCCTACGCCGATGGAAATGCGTACATCCGGGACAATCCGGATTGCGTGCGCTTTCCTGCCTCCGGTGGAATCAAAAAATCCATTCCGCTCGATCAGGCCTTCCTGTTCTAAGATGGCCAGATTCTGGCTGACAGTAGATAGTCCCATCTGCAGATCTGTAACGATGCGCATCTTGGAAGTAAGTCTTTCTCTATAGATATAATGATAGACGTTTCCCTTATTTATCTTTTTTAGCTCGATCGTGGTTAATCCTTGCTTGTCCATAGGGCGTTCTCCTGTGATTTTGCAGACTGGAAATGAATGATACTAGTACATTTTAATATGACGGATATTAAAATGCAATTAAAAATACTTCTGTATTTTGTATCTTTTTGTTTCTTTTTCTCTGGACTTTTTCTGGTAAAAGTTATATAGTAGACTTATAACTAAGTTATAAACGTAAGTATAAGGAGAAAGAAAAAATGGAGGTAGTGAAATGAAAAGCGCTTTATTTTATGGGAAACATGACTTGCGTGTGGAAGAACATGAGATGCCGGGCGTCGGGCCAAAGGATGTTCTGATTCAGGTAAAAGCCTGCGGTATATGCGGAACAGATGTACATATCTACGAGGGAGACAAGGGAGCGGCAGAAGTGAACCCGCCAACCATATTAGGACACGAGTTTTCGGGTGTTGTTGTAAAAGTGGGAGAGGAAGTAACGGCATACAAAACAGGAGATCGTGTATGCATCGATCCGAACTGCTATTGCGGCGCCTGCGAACCTTGCAGGAACGGAGTGGCGCATTACTGTGAACATATGATAGGATACGGTACAACAGTGAACGGCGGATTTGCGGAATACTGTGCGGTCAATGAGCGTCAGGTCTACAGGCTGGGGGAGAATACTTCCTTTGAACAGGGAGCTATGACAGAGCCTGTCGCATGCTGCCTTCATGGAATGGATCTGTGTAACATCCATCCGGGACATCAGGTTGTAGTAATCGGGGGAGGGATGATCGGGCTTCTTATGCTCCAGCTTTCTAAGCTTGCCGGGGCTGCAAAGGTTGCGCTGTTAGAGCCGGTAGAGAATAAAAGGGAAGTGGGAAAAAAATTAGGGGCGGATGTCTGCATTGATCCGATTCATGAGGATGTGAAGGCGCGCCTTGCCGAAGCGGGGATCACATGGGTAAATGCAGTCATCGAGTGTGTGGGACGTCCTTCCACCATTGAGCAGGCAATTGAGATCGCCGGAAATAAGGCGGTTGTTATGATGTTCGGGCTGACAAAACCGGATGAGACGATTTCCGTAAAGCCTTTCCAGATTTTTCAAAAGGAACTGGAATTAAAAGCATCTTACATTAATCCATATACACAGAAGAGAGCGCTTGACCTGATTGATTCCGGGCGGCTGGATGTGAGCAGTATGGTATATGAAGTGTGCGGCCTCGATAAATTGGAGGAGATCTTGGGCAGTCCGAAGCTTCGTTCTAATGGAAAATATATTATCTCACCGGAAAAATAAGATATTATAAAAACGACGCCGCTGCAGCTATCAGGCATTTTGCATAAGCTGCTGCGACGACGTTTTCGTTTGAGGTGAAAGAAAAATTATATGCTTTGATTTATTCTTCCGTAACGTCTTGTGACGGATCGTATTTCTTTTTGAAGTTCTTCCGATAAATCCTCTTTTTTCAGTCTCCATCTCCAGTTAATACCTACAGTAGACGGTTTGTTTGTGCGGCATTCATTGCCGAGTCCCATATAATCTTGCATGGGAATAATGCAGGTTTTGGCGTTGCTCCTCATGACAAGGGAGATGAAGGATTTATACAGCAGCTTGGCAGGCGTGTATTGATCGCACAGGTATTCTCTTGCGAATTGACGTTCTGATTCTGTTATAGAGTCAAACCAGCCGGTGATCGTTTCGTTGTCATGGGTTCCGGTATAGGCAATGCTATTCTCAATGTAATTATGAGGAAGGTAATCATTGGCGGAACCGGAATCTCTGGAATCAAAGGCGAATTCTAAGACTTTCATGCCCGGGAAACCGCTGTCACAAACAAGACGGCGGACAGAATCCGTTACATAGCCCAAATCCTCCGCGATGACTTCCTGCTTTCCAAGAACCTTTTCCATGTGCCGGAACAGTTTGATTCCGGGCCCTTTTTCCCAATGGCCGTTAACAGCGGATGTATCCTTGTAAGGAATGGAGTAATATTCATCAAAGCCGCGGAAATGATCGATCCGCAGTACATCATACATGCGGAAACAGTAACGAAGACGGGAAATCCACCACTCAAAGTCTGTATCCTTGTGATATTCCCAGCGGTAAAGCGGATTTCCCCAGAGCTGCCCGTTCGCGGAGAACCCGTCAGGAGGACAGCCTGCCACTGCAAGAGGCACATTGTTCCCGTCTAATTGAAACAGTTCCGGATGCGCCCACGTATCTGCACTGTCCATCGCCACATAGATCGGGATATCGCCGATGAAGCGGATACCGTTCTTGTTGGCATGGGTTTTTAAAGAATTCCATTGTTCAAAAAATTTGAACTGCATATATTGATGGAATTCGACTTCGGAATGAAGTTTCTCTCGGTACTCCTTTAAAGTATGGCTTTTGCGCAGGCGGATATCATCCGGCCAGCGGTCCCATGAAGATTCATCAAAATAATTTTTAACCGCCATAAACAGAGCGTAATCAGAAAGCCACCATTCATTTTCGGATACAAAAGTCTTGTAATTCGGATCGGCGGAAATATTGCTGCGTTCATACGCTTTGTAAAGAAGCGGATAGCGGTTATTGTAAATCTTCGCGTATTGAACATCATCTGCTTTATCTCCGAAATCAACCGCCTCGCATTCCCCGCGGGCAAGCACGCCTTCGTCGATCAAAGCGTCTAAGCTTATGAAATATGGGTTTCCAGCAAAGGTGGAGAAAGACTGGTAGGGGGAATCCCCGTAGCTTGTAGGACCTAGAGGCAGAATCTGCCAGTAGGTCTGTCCGGCCTCCTTGAGCCAGTCTATGAAATCATAGGCACTCTTAGAAAAGCAGCCGATACCGTACCGCGACGGCAGACTGGTAATAGGGAGCAGAATACCTGCTGTTCGTCTCATATATGTTACCTCCTTGTTCTTTTCTGGCTGGTGCCAAAGTAACTGGTTACTCAAAAAACACAATTTTAATTTACATTATTTTTTCGGAAAGCGCAATGGAATTTGTGTAATATATGTAAAAATCGTCCTGTATTTTTGGGGATTAATTCTGTTTACGAAAAGCTTTACATCTAAAATAGCCTTCTGCTATAATAAAAATAAATGATGTAAGAACTCATGAAAAAGGGAGATGAAAGCAATGACGGGAAAAGAAGTTGTTAATCTGATAAGAAAATTAAAAGAAAAAGGTATGAGCAGTGATGAGATATTAGAGATTATTGAATATATTGAGATGCATGATCCAAAGGAGCAGGAATAATGGTAACGATTAAAGATATGGCTGAGATGCTCGGAATCAGCAGTACGACAGTTTCTAATGTGATACACGGGAAGACAAGCGAGGTTTCCCAGAAGACGGTTGAGAAGGTGGAGAAGCTTCTGGAGGAATGTGATTATGTTCCCAATAACAGCGCCAGAAGCCTCACTCAGAATTCTTCAAAGATTATCGGAGTTGCATTGAAAAGCCGGAAGGGGAAATATGACAATGTCATGGCGGATCCTTTTATGAGTGTGATGCTTGGAGCGATCGAGGCAGAGATACGTTCCAGAGGATACTATATGATGATCTATACGACCGATGATATCTCGGAACTTATCCGCAATATCCTGACGTGGAATGTAGACGGGCTGTTACTCATCGGCATTGTTCACGACGATTTTGTAAGGATCAAAAGCAGATATAAGAAGCCGGTTGTACTGATAGACAGCTATGCTCCAAGGGATATTATGAACTATGTGAATGTTGGGCTTGAAGATGAACGGGGAGGTTATGAGATGACCCGTCATCTTTTAGACAAAGGACACAGGAGAATTGCTTTTTTGGCGGACAATATGGAAGGTGTAGATTACATCCGCTATATCGGGCATCAGAAGGCTTTTGCAGAGTACGGAATCCGGACAAGGGAGAAGGACCTGCTCATTATCCGGCCGGATATGATAGAGAGGGAGTCCAGTATGCAGGAATTGTATACGTTGTCTAGGAATTATACTGCTTTTATGTGCTGTTCGGATTACTACGCTGTTATGCTGATGACATATTTCCGTGACCGCGGAGTAAAGATTCCGGAGGATTTATCCATTACAGGGTTTGACGACGTAATGATTGCAAGAGTGTCGCTTCCGGCGCTTACAACGGTTCATCAGAATCCTACGAAAAAAGGCCGGCTTGCCGTCGACTATCTGTTAAGGATGGTTCAGGGGGAGGAACCGCCGGAGTGGGATACGAAGCTTCCTGTAGAATTGGTTATCCGGGACAGCGTGAAAGCGGTTGCACCTTATGGGAATGACGAGAGAGCATTCACAGAAGAATAAAGTATAAGTGCTGTTTTCTATTCTGCCGGGGCAGAAGATAACTTTTGAAAAAAGGTGATTATCTTCTGCTCCGGCTATTTTTTTAGCTTTTTCGCATAAGTAACAGAATTTTGCTATGTGCAAAATGCACAATAAATAAGTAGATAAAATTAATAATAACAGATAATAATTGTATAACTTATATAAAAAGTTTAAAATAAGGATTTTTATTAAAACTTATGCGCAAAAGTTATTGAAAAATTTATCTATAAGTGATAATATATGACGTAAAGAAACCTTATGCGCAAAAGGTAAATAAATAATAAAAAGCGGAGGGCAAAATGAAGAAGAAAATTGTTTCAACATTGTTAGCGGCAGCTATGGTATTAAGCCTTGCTGCATGTGGCGGCGGTTCATCGGATGGCGGAAGTTCAGGCGGAGGAAGCAGCTCATCAGATCCGAATACAATCCGTCTTGTAAATGGTAAGATCGAGGTTGATGCTCAGCTCAAAAAGCTGGCTGAGATGTATAAGGAAGAGACCGGAGTGACAGTTGAAATTGAATCTATGGGAGGCGGCGTTGATATCCAGGGAACGATCAAAGGATATTATCAGGCGGGCAACATGCCGGATATCTTTGTAAACGCACTGGAACCAGAGTTTGCCAATTGGAAAGGTCTTCTGGCAGACATGAGCGATGAGAAATGTAGTGGTCAAGCTTTTTTGTAACACTTGTGGCTAAAAAATTTGTTGGATTG
>CAMNTQ010000013.1 GCA_946558695.1 uncultured Lachnospiraceae bacterium | reverse complement strand
GAAGCTCGTCGGGCTCATAACCCGAAGGTCGTAGGTTCAAATCCTGCCCCCGCAACTCACACATTATAGATTATATGTGTAAACAAAAAGCCCAGATAGCTCAGTTGGTAGAGCAGAGGACTGAAAATCCTCGTGTCGCTGGTTCGATTCCGGCTCTGGGCATTTGTCTTTCTTATAAGATATTTAGCTGGGCGTGTAGCTCAGGTGGTAGAGCACTTGACTTTTAATCAAGTTGTCCGGGGTTCGAATCCCCGCACGCTCATCAGCACAAAAGCTCTTTAGAGAAGAAGTTCTTTAAAGAGTTTTTTGTTATAATGAAAAGGAATTCTTGATTGTTAGAATGTTGACACGAAACGCTGATATCGGTATACTAAAAGTGATGTCAGAAATGTGATGGCATAAGGAAGGGTTTTAAATGAGTACAGGAAACGAGAAGCAGAAGATATTGATAGTTGATGATTCAGAGATGAATCGTTCGATTCTGGCTGATATGCTTGGAGATGAATATGAGATAGTTGAAGCAGTTGATGGAGCTGAGGCGGTTGCAAGGTTGAATATGGACAGCACGGATATTTCTCTGATGCTGCTTGATATTGTAATGCCAAATATGGATGGGTTTGAGGTTTTGGCGGTGATGAACCGACGTAATTGGATTCAGGATATTCCGGTTATTATGATATCTGCGGAAAATACTTCTTCTTATATAGAACATGCATATGAGCTTGGAGTGACAGATTTCATTAGCAGGCCCTTTGATGGACAGATTGTACATCGGCGTGTGATTAATACGATTATGCTTTATGCAAAGCAGAAACGGCTGATAGAGTTGGTTTCCGATCAGATTTATGAGAAAGAAAGAAGTAATAATCTGATGGTATCCATCCTCAGCCATATTGTCGAATTTCGTAATGGAGAGAGCGGCATGCATGTGCTACATATTAATATGATGACGGAGATTCTTCTGCAGACAGTGATGCGCAAGACGGATAAGTATAATTTAAAGCGCTCAGATATTCCTATTATTACTATGGCATCGGCTTTGCATGACATCGGGAAGATTTCTATTCCTGGAGAGATTCTTAATAAACCAGGCAAGCTCACAAAGGAAGAATTTGATACGATGAAGACGCATACTCTGGTAGGAGCGGAGATGCTTGATCAGCTTACTTATTATAAAGACGAAGCGTTAGTGAAAGTAGCGTATCAGATTTGCCGGTGGCATCATGAGAGATATGACGGCAGAGGCTATCCTGACGGGTTGGCGGGTGAGGAGATACCGATTGCGGCCCAGATCGTTGCGTTGGCGGATGTTTACGATGCTTTGACAAGTGTGCGTGTATATAAACCCGCGTTTTCTCATGAAAAAGCAATAGAGATGATTACGAATGGAGAATGCGGCGCTTTTAATCCATTGCTTTTACAGTGTTTATTGGAAAGTACGGACAGTATCAGGGAACAATTGGCGGTTAATTCTATTAAGCAGGAAAGCGACAGGAATATACGGAATATCACGGAAGATTTGCTTCACTATGAAGACCTTTCGGCATCGGAAAGGACTTTAAGGCTTTTAGAGCATGAACGGACAAAATACCAGTTTTTTGCTTCTTTGTCTTCGGAGATTCAGTTTGAATATACGAAGGAACCCTCCATGCTTACTTTGTCAGATGCAGGTGCAAAGCTGCTTAATGCGGCGGAGATTACTATGAATCCGTTTGAGGATGAAAAGATCACCAGCATTGCTGATGAAAAAATTCTGGAGGAGATCAGAAGTCTGGTGATGGCATCTACTCCGGAGTCTCCGGTTATTCAGTATGATGGAGAGCTTCTTATTAATGAGGAACTGCGTTGGAGCCGCGTGATCTGCCGTAGTATGTGGGCGTATGAAGAACAGCCGTATATGACAGGCTGTATTGGGAAGATTGTGGATATACATGAGGAGTATGAGAAGATTAAAGACTTGCAGAGAATGGCATCCTATGACGGGCTGACCGGGCTTCTCAATCAGTCCACAGCCAAACGGCTTGTGAAGGAACGGCTCCATGAGGGCGAAGGAAAAGACTTTATTTTGGCAATTTTTGACATTGATTATTTTAAAAATGCGAATGACAGATGCGGTCATATGTTTGGAGATAAGGTTCTTCAGCATATGGCAGACAAGCTTCGCGGCAGTACCAGAGATTATGACATAACGGCAAGAGTAGGCGGCGATGAATTCATGATTTTCATGGAGGACATGTCAGGCATAGATAGTATTATCGACCGTATTTTCCATGCACTTTCCGGTAAATATGAGGGATTTGATATATCTATCAGTATGGGAATTTCATGTTCTAAGAGGGTGGGACGTGACTATGAGAGTTTGTTTTGCTGTGCGGACAAGGCGCTTTACACGGCAAAGCAGGCAGGGCGCGCCCAGTATTGTTTTTATGATGATTCAATGAAAGAGATATTATCAGCGATATCTTCTATAGATGGAGAGGAGTAAGATATGACGATAAAAGAATGTTATGAGACGATTGGCGGCGATTATGAGGCTGTATATCAAAGAATGATGAAAAAGGAAGCTCTTGTCGCAAAATTCACAAAAAAGTTTTTGGATGATGACAGTTTCAAAAATCTGCAGGACAATTTGAGTGCAGGCAATATTGAGGAAGCGTTTCGTGCAGCCCATACTCTGAAGGGAGTTGCACAGAATCTTGCCTTTGACGCATTGTATAAGCCAAGCAGTGAATTGGCGGAGATACTGAGAGCAGGCAGTACGGAAGGCGCCAGAGAGTTGATGGATATAATCGCGAGAGAATATGAAAGGACAATAGCGGCAATCAGTCAATTGTAAATTGTATTTGACATATGCTGTTTTTTGGAATATAGTAGATATTAATAAAAGGGAGTAATCGGCGCTTGGTTTTAGATGAGACAGAGCGTTTGCGAATGCGTCAGTACGATGAGTAATCATCCGCATCGTGATGAAATGGTGAGACTTTTATTGCATAATAGAAGTATGCAATAGAGGTCTCTTTTTCATTGTCTGTATTTTACGGAAATGGGAAAGCTATAAAGAGAAGCTGTTGCACAGAAAGGCGGGAAAAATATGCTCACAAGTAAGCAGGCAAAGGAAAATCAAGCGAAATACGGATTCAATGAATTGACGGGGGGAAAAAGGAAAAGTTTGCTGCGGATTTTTATGGAACAGTTCTTGGATTTCCTTGTCATTATTTTAATTGCAGCTGCGGTGGTGTCCGGGCTGCTGAATGAAGCAGAGAGTGCAATTGTCATATTTTTTGTGATCACGATGAATGCAGTTCTCGGGACAGTGCAGACAGTTAAGGCGGAGCAGTCGCTTAACAGCCTTAAAAAGCTCTCTGCACCGGAGACAAAAGTGATTCGCGACGGTAAATTGACGATGATTCCGTCCAGAGAGGTTACAGTAGGCGATGAGGTAGTGATTGAAGCCGGGGATCTTATACCGGCAGACGGAAAACTTCTCAGGCTCGCCAGTCTTCAGGTAGACGAAAGTGCTCTGACAGGAGAGAGCATTCCTGTAGAAAAATCTCTTGAGGAGGTTCCAGAGGAGGCGGCGCTTGGAGATCAGACGAATCGGGTATTTTCCGGATGCTTCGCAACCTATGGGCATGGAAATTTTGAAGTGGAAAGAATAGGTATGAATACGGAGGTAGGAAAGATTGCAGAATTGCTTAATCAGGCATCGGATAAACGAACTCCGCTTCAAAAAAACATGGATGATTTCGGAAAGAAGCTTTCCATAATCATATTGATGTTCTGCAGTATTATTTTTGCGGTAAATGTTTTAAAAGGCGGAGACATCGTCGATGCATTTCTCTTTGCGGTGGCGCTTGCAGTGGCAGCGATTCCAGAGGCATTAAGCTCTATTGTAACGATCGTGCTTTCCTTTGGAACACGGAAAATGGCAAAAGAACATGCAATTATAAGAAAACTGCAGGCAGTTGAAGGACTGGGAAGTGTATCGGTAGTCTGTTCTGATAAGACAGGAACGCTGACCCAGAATAAAATGACGGTAGAGTATTATTATGTAGATGGGAAGGAGGAAACGGCAGACAGGATCCGTATAGAAAACGGGAATACGAAAAGACTGCTTTTCGGGAGTATCCTTTGCAATGATTCTTCTGTAAAAGAAGGGAATCATATCGGTGATCCGACAGAGACAGCTTTGGTGGGAATAGGAAACCGGCTTGGCGTATCGGCGGACGAGGTCAGGGAGAAATATCCAAGAGTTTCGGAAATACCTTTTGACAGTGACAGAAAACTGATGACAACGCTGCACTCCTGTGAAGAAGGGTATTTTGCAGTAACAAAGGGAGCTGTAGACGTACTCCTTAAGTGTTTGACAAAAATTAGGGAGGGAGAGCTGGAAAGAGATATCTCCAAAGAAGATCTTCAGAAGATAGAAGAACAGAATATAAAGTTTTCGCAAAGCGGACTGAGGGTACTTGCATTTGCATATAAGAAAATGACAGATAACGCGGTAATAGAGGAGAGCGGCCTTACGTTTTTAGGGTTAGCAGCTATGATGGATCCGCCGCGTGAGGAATCGAAAACGGCAGTGAGAGAATGTATCCGCGCCGGTATCAAACCTGTTATGATTACAGGTGATCATAAAATTACAGCGGCAGCCATAGCAAAACGTATTGGAATTCTAAAGGAAGAATCGGAAGCGTGCGAGGGCGCTGCAATTGAAGAAATGACAGATGAAGAATTAAAGGATTTTGTGGAAAAGATATCTGTATATGCCAGAGTATCGCCGGAACATAAGATAAGAATCGTGCGTGCATGGCAGGAAAAAGGGAATATGGTAGCTATGACCGGGGATGGCGTGAATGATGCTCCGGCATTAAAGCAGGCGGACATTGGTGTGGCGATGGGAGTTACCGGAAGTGAAGTTTCCAAAGATGCTGCGGCAATGGTTTTGACAGATGACAATTTTGCGACTATTATAAAAGCAGTGGAAAATGGCAGGAACATTTACCGGAATATTAAAAATTCTATCCGATTTCTTTTATCGGGAAATTTTGGGGCGATTCTCGCTGTGCTCTATGCGGCGGCGGTGGGACTTCCGGTACCGTTCGCTCCGGTGCATCTGCTGTTTATCAATTTGCTGACGGATAGTCTGCCGGCAATTGCATTGGGATTAGAGCCTCACAGTACAGATGTTATGAGAGAGAAACCGAGACCGGCGGATGAATCGATTCTGAATCGAAAGTATCTTGTCAGCATAGGGCTGGAAGGACTGATGATAGGAATTGTTACGATGGCAGCATTTTTTATCGGATATAAGGACGGTAATTATATGACCGCCAGTACAATGGCATTCGCAGTGCTTTGTTTGGGAAGATTGTTTCATGGCTTTAACTGTAAGTCAGAACGTCCGGTATTATTTACGAAGTTGTTTTGGAACAACAGATATCTGCTGGGGGCATTTTTAATCGGTGCACTATTGATTACAAGTGTTGTAATGCTGCCGCCGCTGCAAAATATATTTAAAGTTACAGTTTTAAGTGCAAGGCAGCTTACGGAAGTCTATGGACTGGCGTTTCTGACACTTGTGGTCATACAGGGTTTAAAATGGATAAGATGTAGAAAATAAGGAGGCTTTTATGGATTTAACGAAAGAAAATGTGAAAAAGCTTAGAGGCTTGATTGTGTTCACGGCGGTAATCGTTGTGTGTTTGTGGAAATATGAAGCGTCGCTTAAGATTCTGTCCTTTATATGGGGAGTTGTATGTCCGTTTATTTTAGGAGGTGCGATTGCATTTGTTCTCAATGTACCGATGAATTTTATTCAACGGCACCTTTTTCCGAAGGAACGGGTAGAACATAATAAGATATGGGGGAAATTGGCGCGTCCGGTTAGTATGCTGCTTGTATTATTTTTAGTGGTTGCGGCAATTGGGCTTGTCATGTTTGTATTGATTCCGCAGCTTGGAAATACCTTTGCAAATCTGGGACAGAGCATACAGAATTTCATTCCGCAGATACAGGAATGGGCAAAAGTCTTATTTCACAATAATAACGAAGTGATGGATGTAATAAACCATCTGGAATTTGACTGGAATAAGATTATGAATACGGGATTTGATTTCTTTACGAGCGGCGCGGGAAGTGTTCTGGATTCTACAATTTCTGCTGCGAAGAGTATTATAAATGGAATAATGACGTTTTTCATTGCTTTTGCATTTGCAATTTATATTTTGATGCAGAAAGAAAAGCTGCGGATTCAGTCCCAAAAAGTATTGTTTGCATTTGTGCGCAAAGGAAGAGCGGAGGCTGTGCTTGAAGTGCTGTCGCTGACTTACCAGACATTTTCCCATTTTCTTACGGGACAGTGTGTGGAGGCGGTGATACTTGGCTGCATGTTTGCAGTTTCTATGGCAATTTTCAAGCTTCCCTATGCACTTTTGATTGGCATTGTAATTGCATTTACAGCATTGGTTCCTATTTTTGGCGCTTTTATCGGATGTTTTGTAGGCGCTTTCTTAATCTTTATGGTTGATCCTATGAAAGCGGTTGTTTTTGTCGTATTATTTTTAGTGTTGCAGCAGATAGAAGGAAATCTTATCTATCCTCATGTAGTAGGCAATTCGGTGGGGCTGCCTTCCATCTGGGTATTGGCGGCAGTCAGCATTGGCGGCAGACTCATGGGAGTTGTAGGGATGTTGGTATTCATTCCGGTGGTGTCAGTGCTTTATGCGCTGTTTCGGGAGGTTGTGTATCTGAAGCTTACGAAGCAGAAAATTGATGAATGCAGTGACTTGTGATATAAGTTAAGGCCGCTGATTTATCTCACGCGGCCTTTCCGGTTATTCTTTTGTATAAATTTTTCAGACTCTTCACTGAGAATGTTTCACGGGGTGAAATCCTGTTCCGATCAGGATGTCTATGCCGTTGTTTAAGAAAAAGTTTGTCCATTTTTTTGGCTGGCATTAACGGAATAGCTGTATTCCGTTCCCCAGTGAGTAAATACGATTACAAGATCACTGTTTTTCTTTGCTGCTTTAATATCCTATTTAATTTTATTTTTATTCTTCGATTTAAGAAGATCGACCATATAGCTTTTGCCGGCTGGAAGCCGGCGTCCGTTCAGACTGTAGGTATAATTGAGCATTGCAATTTTAATCCCATTCTTTTTGACAACAGTAATTTTCTTTGATGCATTTTTGTTTTTATGGATACCGAGGACTTTTATATTTGGATATTTTCGGTTCCAGTACTTGAGTGTGCCAGTAATTGCGCCTGTACCCCGTATATCCTTTTCGTGTCTTGCATGACTTATAAATGGGTGTATGGATCAGATCATCGCCGACAGCTACAAGTTCCACTGTTTTAGTTTCGGCGGCCGATACCGGTATATACGGAATCAGCAAGGCGGCTGATAAAGTGAGACACAGAGCTGCCCGGAATTGTTTGACCAGTATAAAAATTTCGCCTGATATCGGCAAGACCTGCCGCCAAAATAGAAAGGAGCATTTATAAAGACATGAATGTTTCGTAAGCATGAGGAAAGACGAAATTGCTATGCCGCATGAGGGTGTTAAAAAGGTGTAAACAACCAAAAAGAGAAATGAGTGATCTTTACACCCATTTCTCTTAAAAATATTTATTCTACGCAAGTGTCATTTTAGCTGAAGTATCTCTTCAACAGACCCTCGAAAGCCTTGCCGTGTCTAGCTTCGTCTCTTGCCATCTCGTGTACAGTATCATGAATAGCGTCAAGGTTGGCAGCTTTAGCGCGTTTTGCAAGGTCAAACTTGCCTGCTGTAGCGCCGTTCTCAGCAGCAACTCTCATCTCAAGATTCTTCTTTGTGCTGTCTGTTACTACCTCGCCAAGTAATTCTGCAAATTTAGCAGCATGCTCTGCTTCTTCATAAGCAGCTTTCTCCCAATATAATCCGATTTCCGGATATCCTTCTCTATGAGCAACTCTAGCCATAGCGAGATACATACCAACCTCTGAGCATTCTCCGTTAAAATTCGCTCTTAAGTCTTCAATTATATCTTCGCTTACACCCTGAGCAACGCCTACAACGTGCTCTGCAGCCCAGCTTAAACCTTCTGCCTGCTCTGTGAACTTGTCAGCTCCAACGCCGCACTGCGGACATTTCTCCGGTGCGGAATCTCCTTCGTGAACATAACCACAAACACTACATACAAATTTTTTCATGATTTTTCTCCTTTTCTTTTATAAAATATATTCAATATCAGTAATAGTTACTGATATTAAGTTATCATAGTTATTTATGCTTGTCAATCAACAATTCATGATTTTATATTTATTTCATTTTCTTATTGAGACAATGTGAACAAGTCCCGTTAAATATCATGGTGTGAGAATCTATCTGTCCGTCAAAATGACGGTCGGCAAGCTGGTTGATCTCTGTAATATGTTTGGGAGAGAGTTCCAAATCGGATACATTCCCGCAGGAGTCACATATTACATGGTAATGAAAGTCCGTTCGTCCGTCAAAGCGGTCACCCCCATGTGAAGTCGGTATTTTCTGTGCTTCTCCCATATCGGCAAGAAGATTGAGGTTACGGTATACAGTACCGAGGCTGATGTTGGGAAATTCTTTTTTTACATGCAGATATACGGTATCGGCAGTCGGATGCTCATGCGTTTGCAAGAGATATTCTTGGATGCAAGCTCTCTGACGACTGTATTTTAATATAGCCATACACAATCTCCTTTCAAATAGTAATGATAATAATTATTATAAGTAGCATACATGGATGATATGTTTTTGTCAACAAAATATTTTTGTATGTAACAATTTGTAACATTTAAAAGTAAAAAAATGGTAATACTGTTAGAGAATTTGGAAAAATATGTCTATAAAATATTGATTTATACGCTTGACAGGCAAAAATGTCATGTTATAATTAGTGCGTAACGCATGTAACAATTCTGTAATATTTACAAAAGATAAGAAAACATAAAGGAGGTTATTTATGTATTCTAATCTTAAGAAAGGATTGTTCTTAGTTACTTTTTCAGGAGCCGCCATGTTGCTTCCTGTGACGGCGAAGGCAGCAGATACGAAAAGTGAACTGCCAAGTGTGGGAATTGAAGAGGTGCTGGATCATTGTTATTCTTCAGGAAAGGAGATTGAGATTGAAAAATATCTAGTGCCGACAAAGAAGGGTGAGTATTTAGATATGGCATTTGCCGACGTAGAGACATTTCTTTATATTAGAAGCGAACCTACGACGGAAAGTGAATGGGTGGGCAAATTATACCCCGATGATGCAGCCAAAATTATGGGACCGGTGGACGAGTGGACAAAAGTACAGTCGGGAAGTGTTACCGGTTATGTATATTCTAAATATATTACAGTAGGGAAAAAAGCAGAAGAAAAAGCACAGAAGATTGTAAAGAAAAAACAAGAAAAAAGGCTTGAGAAAAAAAAGATAGAAAAAGAAAATCCTGAAAAAGAAGAGGTTTTAGAAAAACCAGAGCAAATATTTGAATATGCAGAATCAAAAGAAGAAGAGGAAGCCAGACTTGAAAAGGAAGCTGAAGAGGCACGCAGGAAAGAGGAAGAAGCCAAGAAGAAGGCTGAAGAGGAAGCAAAAGAAAAAGCTGGCTCAGGACAAGCAGTTGTAGATTATGCCTGTCAGTTTATTGGAAACCCATATGTATGGGGAGGTACAAGCTTGACAAATGGAGCGGACTGTTCTGGATTTGTGCAGTCAGTGTATAAACATTTCGGCGTCAGTCTGCCAAGAACTTCCGGTCAGATGCGGGGCGCAGGAACAGGAGTAAGCTATAGCGAAGCTATTCCGGGGGACGTAATCTGCTACGATGGGCATGTAGGAATCTATATGGGAGACGGACAGATTGTAAATGCGATCAATCGTTCAAAAGGCATTGGGGTATTGTCTGCCAATTATGCAAGTATTGTTACGGTAAGAAGAATATTGTAATACGGCGGGCTGAGACATTTATGATTTGAAAGCATTAAGATTCAGGATAGGGTGAAAAGCCTTATCCTGAATTTTTGTGTGCGGGTTATCATATGAAGTAAAACCTGCGGAATGTACAATTTGTACAAAAATGTAAAAAAATGTTTAAAATAAAGAAAAGGACTTATCCAAGTTATCCACACCAAAACCGCAAAAAAAGGTGGAAAAATTGAAGTTTTAAAAAATTTATCCACATTATCCACATAAAAAGGTTAAAATACGGTGGATTATTTTGAGCAAAAAAAGAACGAACGTTTTGTGGAGTTATAATAAAAATGATGATTCAGAGAAAAAAATCAAAAAAAATGTTGACTTTTAAGTAGTCAAATATTGAGAAGAAATTGTACAAAAATGTTTACACAATGGATAAAAGTAGCTATAATGAATAATACTGAATTACAAAGGAGGTGTCATATATGGCACATGTTTCTAAAGATATGACTTTTGGTGAACTGCTTATGACATATTATGAGAAATGTCCAAAGATTGTTGATGATCTTATGGAAGCAGGTATGGGCTGTATCGGATGTCCGCATTCTCAGATGGAATCAATTGAGCAGGGAGCTATGGGGCATGGAGTAGATCCGGATCTTCTGGTTGCGAAGCTTAATGCGACAATCGGTGCCGCGTTGGGAGAATAAGATAAGTAAAAAAATGCTTCGGATGAATTTACCGAAGCATTTTTTATAGATTTTAAATGGCGCATAATCGCTGAATCGCATCATTGGAAACCAGCAGCTCACAGTGTTCCTCTAAGAACGCTAACGCAGCTCCGGAGGATTTCTCCAGAGTCCCGAATTCTGTGAGCATGTTGCAGATTCGGTTAAAGTCGTTAATTGAATGATCGTTCTGCATAATTGCGAGGATGTATATATTCTCGGCAGTATCTTTATAAAGAGTGTTGGAACCATGGTACATACCGCCAAGTAATTGTGCCGCTTTTAATACATGCTCCATAGTTGCGAATGAGAATAAGCGGAGAGATACCGTACTTTCTTCTTTTTCAGACTGCTTCTCAGAAGCAGCCTCTTTTACGGCCTCCATCTTTTCTTTCACTTTCCCCAGAAGATTTAACAGGGTTTCTGCTCCTTCAAGTTTATCAAGTGCTTCATACTTTTTATGTCCGGAATCGTCGGACGGAGAAGGTGCAAATTTTGAAAACCGGGTATCAAGTTCATCTGGGTCTTCCACTTTAGTAATTATCAGTACAATAGAATCGGCGGAAGCAGGAATGGCTTCTATCATTAAAGGAATATCTTCTGCCTCAAAACCAAATTCGTATGCTGCCTGTTGCATCATGTCATGGAAAAGTGATTTTGCTTTTTCGGTTCCATATGCCAGTTCGCTTAATTGAAGCTGGCGTTCAGCCAAATCAGTTCGTGTGAGAGTACAGCGTATCTGATTATCGTTGATCTTCTCAATCTTCATAATTTATCACTTCCTTCTAATTTAGTATAGCATAGGGAATGCGGAATGTTCAATAATAGGTTTAATAAAATAAGTATAAAATAAAAAAGTGCTTGCTTTACATGTTTCTATCAGATATAATAATAGCACTAAGAGATAGTTTTCCCTGATAGCCACGTTCTTAGAACAAAGGAGGGAGAATTTCACGAATTTACTTTTTCTCAATGTAATATCTAGTAAATTATCAATGTAAACAATCAGAAAACAATCAGAGATGTCAATTCGACACAAGTATCACAAAGCAATCATTTACAGAAAATAAAATTACTAAAAATAAAGTATATATGCAAAGCAGGCTATCTTTTAGTTTTTTGAATTCAGAAAATGTATCACAACACTTTTCTTCTGGTTTTAATATATGTGGAAATGGATGTGGTTATCATCGCAATGCATTGAGGAGGAGGAAAAAAATGAGCGGGTACGAAAAAAAGGATGTCCAGAAACTCTTTACGGAACTGAACGGCTATGAAAAGAAAGGCGTTGACATTACGCTGAATGGATTGGCGGCGAGTCCTATGCAGGTTGTTCAGGCGCATATTCTGCGAGAAGATGTAATTTATATGCGTGATTATGTTATGAATGAGAAGGGAGATATCAAAGAGCTGTGTTTTACGGACGTTATTATACAAAAATGAGTGTAAATACCCCTCAAATAAAAAGAAAAATGTCGAAATAAATAATGACGTAGGTCACAATTATTGTTATAATAGGTTCGGGTAGGAGGTGCAGCATGGAAGAAAATGAGAAATTAGGCCGCACAAATTCGAATCAGCCGACAAAAAATACTTCTGAGGATATCGGAGTATCAGAAGGGCGAACAGTCAAAAAAGCAATGCCTGGACAAAGGACAGTCAGAAGAAGAACGTCGGGAGATCAAGCTTCTGCGGGCAGGCTTTCAGACATACAGGGTGCGAGACGCAGAACAACCGGAAGTGCCGGGACAACGGTGAAGCGCAGGAGACCGGAAGGCGGAAGCTCTGCGGAGAGAAGAAGACCGGAAGGAACCAGAATTTCTACGGAGAGAAGAAGGCCGGAGGAAGGCGGAAGCTCTGCGGAGAGAAGAAGACCGGAAGGAAGTGAAGTTCCGGTAAGGCGCCGGCATAGGCGTTCGTCAGACGGAGGCAGACAGGCAAGAAGAAAACAGAACCGAAGAAGGAGAAAGAGAAATCTCGTATTGAAGATAATTCTTTTTGTTATATTGTTGATAGCTGCAGTGGTGGGTGCATTTTTATGGAAGAGATACAGCCCGTCTAAAGAAAAAGCAGACTTGAAAGAATATTATGGAATAGAAAAGGAAGGACAGCTTGCTATTACAATTAATAATGAGATTACAGATCCGCACGGGATGATTTCGGAAGGGAAAGCTTATGTCCAGTATGAGACGGTGCGGGATCATATCAGCAACCGATTTTACTGGGACTCGAAAGAGAATAAACTTCTTTATACTCTGCCTAAGGATATTGTGTCTGTAGAAGTCGGTAGCAAGGATTATATGGTATCAAACGATAAAAACAGTGAAGAATACGTTATATTGAAAACCGAGGGAAGCACAGCATACATTGCTCTTGACTTTATTCAGCAGTACATGAATATTGATTATGCGGTATATGAAAATCCGGGACGTGTGATGATCGTCAGTGAATGGGGGGAGACTCCTGTTGCGCAGGTGAAGAAAAATACACAGGTTCGTTATCGGGGAGGAGTGAAAAGCCCCGTCCTGTCAGAAGTTAAGAAAAAGGATGAGGTTGTCGTTCTTGAAGAAGAAGAAAACTGGAAAAAAGTCCGCACGAAAGAAGGTTTTATCGGCTATGTGAAAAGCAGTGCGCTGAAGGAAACCGAGAAAAAGAAGCTCACCAGAAAATTCGAGGAGCCGGAATATACAAATATTTCATTGGATTATACCGTTAATTTAGTATGGCATAATGTAACGAACCGCGAGGCGAATAATAATGTGCTTGATAAGATAGCGGAGACAAAAGGTCTTACGACAATTGCGCCGACGTGGTATCATGTGAAGAACACAGATGGTGACTTGGAGTCTCTTTCATCGGCAGATTATGTGGAAAAGGCACGCCAATTAAAAGTGGACGTGTGGGCTACGGTAAGAGATTTTGACGGCGGGATTAATTCGCAGAGTGAGACATACGAGCTTTTAAGCTCGACGTCAAAACGTGAGAAGCTGATTAATCAATTGATTTCAGATGCGCTGCAGACGAATATCGCGGGTATTAATGTTGACTTTGAAAAAGTATCAGAAGAGTGCGGTGAGCACTATATCCAGTTTATCCGTGAACTGTCTGTAAAATGCAGGCAGAGTGCTTTGGTGTTATCTGTAGACAACTATGTTCCGAAGAATTACAATATGCAGTATAACCGGAAGGAGCAGGGAGTGTTTGCGGATTATGTGATCATTATGGGATATGATGAGCATCACGGCGGTTCACCCGAGGCAGGATCAGTCTCTTCTTATAATTTTGTTCAGGAAGGAATTGAGGAGACGCTGAAAGAGGTACCGGCGGAAAAGGTGATCAGCGGACTGCCATTTTTCACCCGCTTATGGAGCGAGAAACCAAAGACACAGGAGCAGCTTGCGAAAGATCAGGGAACCGAAGCAGAGCAATATGCGACTGAGGTAAAGAGTGAGGCATACGGCATGTCCAAAGCAAAAGAAAAAGTGACAGAAGCCGGAGCGGACATTACATGGAATGAAGAGGCAAAACAGAATTTTGCGACATGGACAGATGGAGATACGACATATAAAATCTGGCTGGAGGATGTGAAATCATTGGAGCCGAAGCTAAAACTCATGAAAGAATACGGACTTGCAGGAACCGCCGCATGGGCGCTGGGGCAAGAATCGTCGGATGTATGGCCGTTGATCCAGCAATATGTAAATTAAATAACTAACTAAATAAAATGCCTCCGGCAGTCATATATTGAATTAATACAGACTGTCGGGAGGTATTTTTTTGAAAAAGAAAATTGAGCTGGCGATCCTGATTTCCCTGATTGCCGGTCTTGCTGTATTAAACCGTAATTTGGAGGAACAGGTATCCTCGGCCAAAATAACTGTTCGGAAGAATACGGTAGTTCTTGATGCAGGTCACGGAGGAGGCGATCCGGGAAAAGTAGGTGTGGGAGATGTGGTTGAAAAAGAAATTAATCTTCAGATTGCAAAAAAAGTAAAACAGTTGTTAAAAAAAGAAAAGGTCAAGGTAATCATGACAAGAGAAGAGGATACGATGTTAGCCGGGGAAGAAAGTACAGGAACAAAAGTGGCGGATATGAAGGAACGGGTGAGAATTATCAATGAGGAAACGCCACAGCTTGCCGTGAGTATCCATCAGAACAGCTATCAGGATGCCGTTGTTCACGGTGCGCAGGTATTCTATTATTCGGGATCTTCAGAAGGGGAAAATGCCGCGAAGATTATGCAGAATGCGTTGCTCTCCATCGACGAAGATAATACGAGGCAGGCGAAAGCCAATGACACATACTATCTGTTAAAACGGACGGATGTTCCGACAATCATTGTGGAATGCGGATTCTTGTCCAATGCTGAAGATGCGAAGAATCTATGCGATGAAAAATATCAGGATAACGTAGCGGAAGCAATCTGCGATGGAATACTGAAAATCATTGGAAAAAAAAATAAAGTATAGTATAATAAAACACATGAAGACAATAATAAGTAAAATTGACAATCGACAATTGAATAATGATGTTATTAAAAAAGCCGGCAATATACTACAGGAAGGCGGGCTTGTGGCATTTCCGACAGAAACAGTGTATGGATTGGGCGCGGATGCATTGAATGAAAATGCCGCGAAAAAGATATATGCTGCGAAGGGAAGACCGTCGGATAATCCCTTGATTATTCATATTACGAGCATGGGTGCACTCGAAAAAATCGTTTCGCATATTCCTGCGGCGGCGCGTATTGTTGCAAAAAAGTACTGGCCGGGGCCTCTTACCATGATTTTTAATAAGAGCGGTATCGTGCCTTACGGCACGACGGGCGGACTTGATACAGTGGCAGTACGGATGCCGTCCCATGAGATTGCCTGTGCGGTGATTGAAGCAGGCGGGGGCTATATTGCGGCGCCCAGTGCTAATACATCCGGACGTCCGAGCCCTACAAGAGCAGAGCATGTAGAAGCGGATCTGAAAGGAAAGATTGATATGATCGTGGACGGAGGCCCGGTCGAAATCGGCGTAGAGTCCACGATTCTTGATATGTCATTGACGCCTCCTATGATTCTGAGGCCGGGAGCCGTTACAAAAGAGATGTTGGAGGAACTTTTAGGAGAGGTGGCGGTGGATGCCGCATTGTTTGATGAAGACAGTAAAAAAGCTCCGAAAGCTCCGGGGATGAAGTACCGTCATTATGCTCCGAAAGCAAAACTGTGTGTTGTAGAAGGAGATGAAGCGGCAGTTGTAAAAGAGATTAACCGGATAACCGATGAAAGCATGCGGGAAGGAAAAAAGGTGGGGATTATAGGAACGCAGGAAACAGTCGGCAATTATTTGAATGGAGTTGTAAAATGTATTGGAACTAGACAGGATGAAGCGACAATTGCCAATCATCTCTATGCGGTTCTCCGGGAGTTTGACGAGGAGAATGTAGATTGTATTCTGAGTGAGGCATTTTCTGAAAGCGGAATCGGAGATGCGGTTATGAACCGGCTTCTTAAGGCGGCGGGGTATCATATTATACAGGTATAAAGAGAGAAGAAGGTGAATGATATGGGTAAAGTACAAGTTATGGATCACCCTTTGATTCAGCACAAGATCACCTGTATACGCAGAGAGGATCTTGGATCAAAGGAGTTTCGGACAATAGTTGGTGAAATTGCGGCACTGATGTGTTATGAGGCAACCCGGAACTTAAAGCTCAGGGATGTGAGGATAAAGACGCCGATCTGTGAGACGGCGGGGAAAGAACTTAGCGGAAAAAAATTAGCAGTTGTGCCCATTTTGCGTGCGGGACTCGGGATGGTAGACGGGATGCTGAGTATTATCCCGGCGGCAAAAGTGGGACATATAGGATTATACCGTGATCCAGAAACTTTTAAGCCTGTGGAATATTATTGCAAGCTTCCGGCGGATTGTGACGAGAGAGAAGTATTTGTAGTAGATCCGATGCTGGCTACAGGTGGTTCCAGTGTGGCGGCGATTCAGCTTCTGAAGGAAAAAGGTGTAAAAAATATACGTTTTATGTGTATTATCGCGGCTCCGGAAGGAGTAGAATATATGCAGAAGGAGCAGCCGGACGTAGATTTATATATTGGAGCTCTTGACGAATGCCTGAACGAGCATAAGTATATTGTTCCGGGCCTCGGTGATGCGGGCGACCGTATCTTTGGTACGAAATAGCATAAGGGATATCTTTAGAATACGATGAAGGAGGATGTCAGATGGGAGATAAAAGAGCCGATTATATCAGTTGGGATGAATATTTTATGGGAGTAGCCCTTCTTTCTGGGATGCGTTCAAAAGATCCGAACACACAGGTGGGATGTTGTATCGTAAGTCAGGATAATAAGATTTTGTCTATGGGATATAACGGTCTTCCGACAGGATGTTCGGATGATAATTTTCCGTGGACGAGGGAAGGGGACGATCCGTTAGAAACGAAATATTTTTATACAGTGCATAGTGAGTTGAATGCAATTCTAAATTACAGAGGTGGAAGTCTTGAGGGAGCAAAGCTGTATGTATCCTTGTTTCCCTGCAATGAATGTGCGAAAGCGATTATCCAGAGCGGGATTAAAGAGGTTATCTATGGATCGAACAAGTATGAGGATACACCGTCCGTAAAAGCTTCCATGAAAATGTTTGACGCCGCTGGGGTGAATTATCATGAATATCATGAGACAAAGCGGGAGATAAAGATAAATTTATAAACATGCTGTCATATTGCCTGTGACTGCCGAATATATATGAACAAAAGATGAAGACGGGGGAGCTTTAAAATTGGAGCAGAAAACCTCTTTTATTGTTCAGTTTTTAATTCGCGCAGTAGTAGGAATGGCTTTTATATTTTTTATCAATCAATTCCTTGCGTCGAAAGGAATTTCCGCGCAGGTGGGGCTAAACCCCGTGACTTTTGCGACGTCCGGTGTCTTCGGAACGCCGGGAGTTGCATTATTATACGGAATTGCTTTTTATACGGGCGGCTGATATGCAGCGTTAATACCGGAAACAAAGCGATGCGGACTTTTTAGATTTTGGTATTTGATATGCGATGCTGCAGTAATAGCCGTCAGGAACGGGGATTGGTTCTATGCGCCAGGAAGAGTAATCTTTCTGGCTTTTTTTAATGCAAAACATGGCCGGGAGTTCCTGTACATAGAAAGAATCCGGAGATATCGTTAATCCGCTTCCGATTCCCTTTAAAAATGCTTCGCGGACAGTCCATCTGCGGAATACAAAATCTTTTTGCGAGGTTTCATCCAGCCTGAGAAATTCAGAATATTCGTCCGGATGAAAAAAACGCCGGACTAAAGTTTCAAGGCGAAGTTTCATCCGGACGGTTTCAATGTCAATTCCGACAGGCGATGCCGGAGAAAAAGCAAGAACTACAAATTCACCGGAGTGGGAGAGGTTAAAGTGTATTTTTGGGAAATTATTTTTTTGCGGACACAAATAAGGTTTTCCGTGCGGTCCTGTTTGAAACGAGAGTTCTTTTGCCGGGCAGCACAGATACAGATTTAAGATTCTGCGCAGAAGAATACGGCTTGCAATAAAATGCATACGCCCTTGTTCCTGACGGAAAGAAGCTGCTTTTTTCTGCTCCTGTGCGGAAAGAACTTCCATACTTTCCGATAAAAAAGAAAAGTTTTTAACAGAAAATATGCAGATATCAATCGTATCAGTGTCGGGAAAAGAAATATTTTTTTTTGTTAAATGGTTTGGAGAAAGATAATTTAATTTCATAGGAAAGCCTTTCTGTAAAGCTGAAGTATTTGTTATATTTATCATATAGGATATTTATATTTATAATCAAGAAAAAAAATAAAATAACCTATAATAAATAGAAAGAATGACGGGAGTGTAATTTAATTTATAGAAATAATAAATATATATGGGTTAATTATAAGAATAATCGATTTGTTATCATGCACTGGAAATGATATATTGAAATCACTATTATTATTGCAAAAGAGGAGAAGAAGTATGACGAAAAAATTAATTGGTATGTTGTTGTGTGTTTTAATGACTGCAGCAATGATCATGGGCTGTGGCTCCGGTTCAACTGGGGAAACCGGGGAAAAGGAAGACGGAACTGAGACGGATGAGAAAAAAGAGATCACCGTCGTGGGAAACGGAAGTTTTTATCCGATCATTTACACGGATGATAATGGCGAGCTGACAGGATTTGAGCATGATGTGATAGAAGAAATCGCTAAACGTTCAGGACTTGAAGTGAAGTGGGAGCTGTCCGATGATTACAGCGCTATGTTTTCCGGTCTTGACAGCGGAAAATACGACACGATCGCAGGTCAGGTTTCTGTGACGGATGAGCGGGAAAAGACCTATACATTTACAGAGAAATACGCTTCCAATAATATACGGATGGCTGTTCGCGGAGATGATGAGGCAGGGTCTGTGGATGACCTTCAGGGAAGAAAAGTATGTATTGAATTCGGCACGGTATTAGAGACATTTTTCAATGACTATAATGCGGATCTTCCGGATGACAAGAAGATTGAACTGGTGGTCACGTCTGGAAATATATATGACGAATTAGCAATTGGCCACTATGATGCATTTCCTATTACCGAATTGTCTTTTGATTCCATTAATGAAAAGGGAGAATACGATTTTAAACTGATCGGAGATCCGATCATTGTAGACTATCAGGCATTCCCATTTTCAAAAGAGGCTGATTCGGAAGTGATAGAGTCATTTAATTTGAGCATCAAAGAAATGAAAGAAGATGGGACGCTTTCAAAGTTATCTGAGCAGTATTATCATCGCGACGTAACAGGTACAGTAGAGTAAATAGATAAGTAAAGGGCGGTTCTGGTGCGGGAGCGCCCTTTTTTACGATTATATTACGTGAGGATTAAAGTGTGAGATTTGATAATGAATTTTTTCTTTCGTGTTTTCCGAAACTTATATTGAAAATTCCTTATACACTGTGGCTTGGGATTATAGCTTTTGTGGCGGCGTTTGTGCTGGGACTTTTTTTGGAAATTTGTTATACGTCCAAAAATCGTGTTATAAGAGGATTGGCGGGTATTTACATTTCATATTTTCGTTCGACGCCGTATATTACGCAGTTGTTTATTTTCTATTTTGGATTACCGCAGTTATTTGATATTATGAAAGATGTTACAGGAAGTACGGCGCTCGTCATAACGATTGCTATGAATTCATCTGCTTTTATATCAGAGATTATCAGAGGCGGTTTGCTTTCCGTTGATAAGGGGCAGAAGGAGGCCGGTTTATCAATTGGCCTGAGCCCTGCCGCGATGTATAAAGAGATTATACTGCCGCAGGCTTTTGTGGCGACGTTTCCGTCTTTGGGGAATTCCTTTATTACCATGATCAAAAATACAGCGATTGGTTTTACAATAGGAGTAGTAGAATTATTGTCTCAGGCAAAGATGATGGGCGCATCAAGTTTGAATTTCTTTGAGGCATATATAGCCGTAGGAATTGTGTATTGGGTGGTATTGGTCGCGGTCGATAGGATATTAAAAATAATGGAAGTTAGAATATGCAAGTATTTATAGGAGGGTTCGATGAAGAAGTATGACGTTGAACGTTTGGATAAATCGTTAGGGTTAAAGCGAAAAATCATTGGTGTTAGATTTTTATATTTTAAAACAGAATACGAAGGCTTAAATATTGAAGAGTATGGGAAAAAAACCAGCTATTGTATGATGATTCAAAAGGCGATGTCCGGGGATCGTTTTAAGGCTTCAGCAAGAAATTTTGCTTGCAGATGCGCTTTGGAGGCATTGGGGCTGGATGCGGAAATGGAATGTGTGGAGTCCGGAGAGCGTTATTACAGTATAAAATTATACGAAAGCAGGGCGGTTGCAAAGGCGGTCACAAAAGATATTTCCCGTATAAAACAACGGATATACGGTATTGAAGCGGGGCCGCTGGAGGCGATGGAAGATGCCGATGTCGTATTGTTTATGGTAAATGCATATCAGTTGATGAGGGTAGTGGAAGGTTATTCTTATAAATATGGAATTCCGAAGAATCTATGCATGGCAGGGAATCAGGGAGTCTGCGCAGATCTGACGGCAAGCCCGTTTGAAAAAAATGATTTGAATTTTTCTGTGTTGTGTGCCGGAACCAGAAAGATGTGCGGTTGGCAGGATGATGAATTGGGGGTAGGAGTCCCGATTCAAATGCTTACGCCGCTGGTTGAAGGCATTATTGAAACACTGAATTATATTGAATATCCGGAGAGGAAAAATGCGATTCGAAAACGGCTTCAGAAATCAGACGAACTTGGTATTTTTATCGACGATAATCTTCATTACGGCAAAGAAGGGAAGGCATATGTCAATCCGCAAAAGTATGAACAGTTAAGAAATGGGGAAACAGAATGATCAAAATACGTAACCTCCATAAAAGTTTTGGAGCCCTGCATGTATTAAAAGGAATAGATTTTACGGCTTCGGAAGGAGAAGTTGTTGCAGTTATCGGACCGTCAGGGATGGGAAAATCAACATTCTTACGATGTATTAATTTTATTGAAAAGCCCGAGAAAGGAATATTAGAAATAGACGGGATAGAAGTTGATGCGCAGACTTGCAAGGAGAAAGAAATCAGGAACTTCCGGATGAAGGCTTCTATGGTTTTTCAGAATTATAATGTTTTCAAAAATAAGACAGTCTTGCAAAATGTGATGCTGCCGATGACGGCAGTGCGGAAAATGGATAAGCAGGAAGCGCAGAAAAATGCGTTGGAGTATATTGAACAAGTAGGACTTACGGATAAGATTGACGAGTATCCGTCCCGGCTGTCAGGCGGACAGCAGCAAAGAGTGGGAATAGCGAGAGCTATGGCGGTTAATCCGAAAGTAATGTTGTTTGATGAACCGACTTCTTCGCTAGATCCGGAACTGGTTACCGGAATATTAGAAATTATACGCAGACTGGCAAAGGAGCATAAACGGACGATGCTCATCGTGACACATGAGATGCGTTTTGCGCAGGAGATAGCTGACAGGGTATTGTTTATGGATAACGGCGCGATTTTGGAAGAGGGGACTCCGGACAATATGTTTATTAACCCTCAAAACGAACGTATGAAGAGATTTTTAGATCAATTGAAATGATTTTTTAAAAGCCGCAGTGAAATGTTCTGGTTTCATTGCGGTTTTACTATATATTTTTTTATTGGAATAATTAGAGAAATTTTACCGGAAAATTTGGTGAGTATTCACAAAGATTGCTCTTTTTGAAAAAAACAGTGGACAGATGAGAAATGAAAGACTATAATCGGTCTCACAAGTCGAGTCAAGGACTTGTATCTGATTGTTTATCTATTGATAGTTTCATGCAGTTCAAAGAATTCAAGCCAGTATCGGCGAAGATTCACAGGAAAAAGCAAAATCGCGTAACAGGAGGAATAGGAGTGATAATATGTGAGAAGTAAGAATCTTGTAGTATGTGATACGGAAGAGGAGTACGCCAAGGCGCTTGCCATGTACTTTATGAGAAAAAAAGAAGTGATGCTTCAAGTTCATGTGTGCAGCAGTATCAGCCATGCCGAAGCCTTGGGTGAGGAAATTCAGGCGGATATTTTGCTGGTGGCAGCGGAGTATGCAAAAAAAGTACAGGAAAAAGTGAAAGCAGAAAAAGTATTCATATTAAGTACAGGAAAAAAATTTAACGAGAAGACAGAATTTCCAGTGCTGTTTAAATATCAGCCGGGAGAACGGATGCTTAGCAATATTCTCCGGGAGTGCGCAGATATGTTTGACGCAGGAGATATGGTGCAGGGCATATCCGGAAATAAGGAACGAAAAATTATCGGAGTGTTTTCACCTGTATGCCGAATTGGGAAAACAATGTATGCATTCAGGCTCGGAGAAGAATTGGCGGAATCAGAGAATGTACTATATCTGAATCTGGAGGTTTTTGCAGGACTGGGAGGGCATTTTGAGCAGAGCGGCCAGACGCTTTCGGATGTTCTTTATTATGCCAGACAGGAAAAGAGTAATCTAGGACTGCTGTTAACCACTTTAGTGTGCCATAGAGGTAATCTTGACTATGTGCAGCCTATGCCGGTTTCTGAGGATATGAAAGAAATCAGAGGTTCGGAGTGGGCAGAACTGATGAAGAAAATATTGGAACAGAGCATCTATGAAACGCTTGTTTTGGATATCAGTGACGGAATCCCGGAACTGTATACGCTTTTAAAATGCTGTACGGAAATCCATATGCCTTTTTTAGAAGATGAATATTCTAAGTCTAAGATCTTGCAGTTTGAGCATGAGATAAGTCTTTTGGGGTATGAGGATATTCTGAAAAAAATCATTCATAAAGGAGGAGCTGCATGATCGAAGCAGAACAGCTCCATGCAAGAATCCTTGAAGAATTGGATTTGACACGGGAGGTAGAAGATGAAGAACTGACAAAGATTATCCATCAAGTATTAAAAGAGGCTGGAGAAAGAGAATATATATCCCTTAGTGAAAGAACCGTACTTGGAAAGGAGTTATTCAATGCTTTCCGTAAATTGGATCTGCTGCAGGAGTTTCTGGAAGACGAGGAAATTACGGAGATCATGATTAACGGCACGCAGAACATTTTTTATGAAAAGGACGGCAGACTGTATCAATCGGAGAAGCGGTTTTTGTCGAAAGAAAAACTGGAAGATGTTATTCAGCAGATTGCAGCAGGCTCGAACCGGCTGGTGAACGAAGCATCTCCGATTGTAGATGCCAGACTGTCAGATGGATCAAGAGTTAATGTCATTCTGGCGCCGGTAGCGCTTAATGGACCAATCGTTACAATTCGGAAATTCCCCAAAGAAGCTGTTACTATGAAACAGCTTATAAAATGGAATTCTGTTAGCAAAGAGGTTGCGGGAATCTTAGCAATATATGTGGCGGCAGGCTACAATATATTCATCAGCGGCGGAACCGGATCTGGGAAAACCACATTCTTAAATGCACTTTCGCAGTATATTCCAAAAGATGAAAGAATTATAACCATCGAAGATAACGCAGAACTTAAGATACTGGGCGTTGCTAATCTGGTAAGTTTAGAGGCCAGAAATGCCAATGCAGAAGGAACAGGGGAAGTCACGATACGGGATCTGATCAAGTCGGCGCTGCGTATGCGTCCAACAAGAATTATCGTTGGGGAGGTGCGTTCGGCGGAGGCTATTGATATGCTGCAGGCGCTTAATACAGGGCATGACGGAAGTCTTAGTACGGGACATGCCAATAGTCCGAAGGACATGCTAAGCCGTCTGGAAACAATGGTACTTATGGGAATGGAGCTTCCGCTTCCGGCAATCCGCAGGCAGATTGCCTCGGGTATAGACTTAATCGTCCATCTGGGGAGGCTTAGAGATAAAAGCAGAAAGGTACTGGAAGTCACGGAGATTTTAGATTATCAGGATGGTGAGATATTGCTCCGGCCCATCTACAGCTTTCAGGAGACAGGAGAAAAGAATGGAAAGATTCAGGGAGTTTGGAAAAAGGTTCACGATCTTACGCACACCGGAAAACTGCTGGCGGCAGGCTATAAAGAAGCGGCAGAAGGTGTTGATGTTTAGCAGATCAGCAGGAATGGTGGTCCTGACAGTATGGCTTTATTATCGTTCAGTGTGGCCGCTTGTCGTTTTATGGCCTCTGGGGGTATGGTATTACCACGGGCTTGAAAAGGAGAGCATGGAGATAAAGAAAAGTGAGTTTCTCGTGCAGTTTAAAGAAGCGGTTCAAAGCATGGCAGCCTCCTTGCATACTGGCTATTCCGTGGAGAATGCAGTAAGAGAGACACAAAAGGATATGCTTCTGATGTATTCAAAGAACGAGATGATCTGCAAAGAATTAAATTTTATGGTACAGCAAATACAGATTAAGATACCGGCGGAACAGATATTTGAGGATTTTGCAAAAAGAGTCCGGCTTGAGGATGTCCGTAATTTTTCCAATGTATTTACAGCCGCAAAGCGCAGCGGGGGTGATATGATTGCTATTATTCAAAATACGGTGAACCAGATTGGAGACAAGATAGATGTCAGGCGGGAAATAGATACGCTTCTTGCTGCAAAAAGGTATGAGTTTAGAGTGATGGCTGTAATCCCATATGTGATTATTGCCTATATGATGCTTAGTTTTCCTGAATTTATGGATTGTCTTTATGGAAATATGATTGGGACAGGAGTGATGAGCGTATGTCTTTTGGTTTATTTGGCCGCTTACGCAATTGGTGTAAGGCTGGTAAAAATAGAGGTCTGATGTTACTGATGCTTGTATTGATATTCTTTGGAGGAACGCTGCTTTTTGCCGCTGATTTTGTGAATTCCAGATTGGCGCTTGAAGAAGGATTGACGAGAAACTCTTACGGAGCAGGGAGCAGAACGGAAAGACTGGAAGTTACGGCAGGAGAGGGGGAGAGAAGGAAGATAGAAGTACAAGTGTCGGAACAGGCATATTCCGGCGAGGAGCTGAAAAGCATGTTCCAGAGATGTATTGTACGGATGGACAAGCTGATACTTGGAACCAATAGAAGCTTGGACCATATCGAATCAGATATGAATCTGCCCGCAGCAATAGAAGGCGTTCCGATAGAAATCGCATGGGAACTGGACCGTTATGATGTGATGAATGTATATGGTGAGATTCAGGAGGAAGGACTTGCAAAGGAAGGAACTTTAGTCGCACTGAAGGGAGTGCTGACATACAGTGAAGATCCAAGTAAACAGGTACTTTATGAACGTACGGCGATGGTATTCCCGAAGACGCTTAATGAAGGAGAACAACAGGCCGCAGATATTGAGAAAGTAATTCTGGAAACAGATAAAAAGACACAGACAGAAAAAATCCTAACATTACCGCGGGAGTTAGATGGAAAACCACTTCTCTTTTTTGCGGCGCCGGACAGCAGGGGAGCAGTGCTGATGGCGATGGCAGTTTTAATAGGCATTCTTCTTTTGGCGCTTGAAAAGCAAAATCAGGAAAGAGAATTATCAGAAAGAAGAGCCCAGATGCAGCTTGATTATCCAGAGATTATTAATAAGCTTACGCTTCTTCTGGGAGCGGGAATGACGGTAAAAAGAGCGTGGAGAAAAATCACGATGGATTATGAGGAAGAAAAACATATCTGGGGAGTCCGGCACGCTTACGAGGAGATGAGACAGGCATGTAACGAGATGGACAGCGGAATTACAGAGGCAGAAAGCTATGAGCGGTTTGGCAGACGGTGCGGTCTTCAGACATATACGAAGCTGGGGGCGCTGCTTTCTCAGAATCTGCGGAAAGGGACGAAAGGATTGAATCAGATTTTACGGACAGAGGCCATACAGTCTTTTGAGGAAAGGAAAGCAAGGGCAAAGAGGCTCGGTGAAGAGGCAGGAACAAAACTGCTTGCGCCGATGTTCCTAATGCTTGCTGTAGTACTTGTCATAGTGATAGTACCGGCCTTTATGTCTGTGCAGATGTAGTAATAGGAAGATAAAAAAGAAGGAGGATACAATATGTGGAGAATATGGTGTTTAAAAAACAGGATCAGAGAGATCCTGACAGAAGAAAACGGTGTAGGAGTTGTGGAGGTTATTTTGATTCTTGTAGTTCTTATAGGTCTTGTCATTATATTTAAGTCGCAGCTTACCAGTCTGGTGCAGAATATTTTCAAGAAAATAACAAGTGAAAGTTCAGGAATCTAGAGGTATGGAAAGAGCGGAAGTAACAGCATTTTTAAGTCTTACTTTTATCTTGCTAGTGACTTTTATCGGGGGTATTATGGAGAGCGCCTCTATCCAGATGGCCAAGAATTACCGCCGGGCGGATGTGAACCGGGCAATGGAATCAGTATTTGCGGAATATCAGAAAGAGCTTTTAGAAAATTATGATATTTTTTCGCTGGAAGGAACATATGAAAGCGGGAAATATTCGCAGAGTCTGGTAGAGAAACGGTTGGAGTATTTTGGAGCCGGCAATATAGAAAATGACATTCAAAGAATACAGTTTCTGACAGATAACGGCGCTGAAGCATTTTTTGAGCAGGTGACATATTATATGCAGCATAAATATGGGCTGAATCATCTAAAAGACAAGCTTTCTATGACGGATACATGGAAAGTGCAAGAGGAAAAAGCCGCTGCTTATGAAAAGGAAAGCCATAAAAAAGAAGATGAGCTGGATGAACTTTTAGAAGAGGCCGGAGGAGAACTGCCCCGGCAGGATAATCCGATCGCACATGTATCGCAGCTAAAAAAGAAATCGTTACTAGAACTTGTTATGCCCGGTCATAAACAGGTTTCTAATAAGGAATTTGATCTGAATGAGAGCTTGGCGAGGAGAGAGAAAAATAAGGGGTACGGTGAATTTTCGGATGTTGCGGAGGGCGGCAGCACGCTGTCTTCGCTAATGTTCGGGGAATATCTGCTGGAACATTTTTCTATGGCGACAGATGAGAAACCGGAAGGCATACTGGACTATGAACTGGAATATATCTGCGCCGGGAAAGGAAGCGATCGGGAGAATCTTGAGACTGTTGCAAAAAAACTGATACTGATGCGGTTTGCACCTAACTATCTTTTTCTTCAGAACAGCGCCGCAAAACGTGCAGAAGCAGAAGGTCTGGCATTAACTTTGTGTTCATTGGCGGCGCTTCCGGCTCTTTCTAAGGCGGCGGCACAGGTCATACTTCTTGTATGGGCATTTGGAGAGTCGATTGTGGATCTGCGGGCACTTTTAAATGGAAGCAGAATTCCTCTCACGAAGTCAGAGGAGAGCTGGCAGCTGTCTATTTCAGGGATTCTGAAACTCGGAGAAAGCGGTGATACAAATGATGGGCGCGACAGCAGGGATGGACTGCTGTACAAGGAATATCTTAGAATATTGTTATTCTTGGAAAAAAAGCAGAATGCAAGTATGCGTGCATTGGATATGATAGAACAGAATTTGAAAAAATTACATGGTGCAAAGTTTTTTAAGGCGGATTGCTGTATCGGCAGAATGGAAGTAAAAAGCACCGTTCGGCTGCGGCGGGGAATAACATATAGATTCAGGACGTATTTTGGATATCATTAGCGAAACCAAAAAAGAAGGAGGTGAAGACAGATGTCCTTTTGGAGTTCTAAAACTCTTTTTATTATCAACATTTTATACATCCCCAAAAAAATTTATGAAGAAAGGAGAACGATTCGTTTGATATTGAATGGTATACTCCCCACACGAAATACCAGTCTCATATGCTCCAAGAGGGCATCTGCCTTCACCTCCAAAAAAGGAAGTATTACTGTGGAGGCGGCGATGGCTGTTCCATTGTTCTTCTTTGCCGTTGTATGCCTTTTATATCTGATGGAAATTATGGCGATCCAGACGGCGGTTCGTTCAGGACTTCAGTATGCGGGAAAGAGAGCGGCGCAGCAGGCATATGCGACGGTGATGTGTTCGCCTTCTGCAGTGAAGTCGGATGTGGTGAACGCTATTGGCGCAAAGCGTTTAGAACGCAGTATCGTAGCGGGCGGGAGCGGCGGGATTGACTGCCGAGCTTCCAGAATATCGCCGATTACTGGAATTGGGCAGTTGTCAGTGAAATATAAGATACGAATTCCCGTGCCGGCATTTCATATCGCGGTGATTGCCTTTGAAGATAAGATGCAGGTTAAAGTGTGGAACGGATATGAGAAGGGCGGATTCGGAACAAAAGATGAGGGAATGGTATATGTGACAGAAACGGGACTGGTCTATCACCGGGATTATCATTGTACACATCTTGAGCTGTCCATCCGCATGGTGCAGCCGGAAGAGGTAAAATTGCTTCGCAATAAGAGCGGCGGCAAGTACCATGCATGTGAACGATGCAACAGAGGGGCAGGAGGCGGAGTCTATATTACGGATACAGGAGACCGCTATCATAGTTCTCTGTCCTGCAGCGGATTGAAACGAACTGTTTATGCAATCCCGGTTTCAGAGACGGCGGGGAAGCGTGCGTGTTCAAAATGCGGAAAATAGATTTTTAGAAGAATTGATGAGCATGCTACGGGTAAAAAATATAGAAAGATCAAAGAAAGGGGAAGAGACAGTGGAAGCAGATCAGGCGGTATGTCTGGGGATTTTGATTATTGTGTCCGCAGTAGATATTAAATGCCGAAAAATTCCGGTAGAAATTTTAGCATTAATGAATGCCGGAGCAATTATTTTTCAATGTCTGTGTCATAGAGAGGACGTTGCGCTGATTGCGGGAGGTATGGCAATCGGCATAGTATTTTTGGCTGTAAGCAGAATAACGAAAGAGGGAGTAGGATACGCAGACAGCTTGGGAATTTTAGGAATGGGAATATACCTTGGATTGTGGAAGCTTTTTGAGGTGCTTGCAAGTGCATTTTTTTTGCTGGCATTCTGTGCGATGGTTGTTTTGGCAAGGAAAAAAATGTCGCGTAAAATTGCGCTGCCGTTTTACCCATTTTTAACGGCAGGTTACATTTTTTGGCTGGCAGGGGAGATTGGAATATAGAAGGATAGAGGTATAGAGGTATTATGAAGTATACTGGCAGAATCTTAAAGGGAAGTATGACAGTTGAAATGTCGTTTCTTATGCCGATTATTTTATTGCTGATTATGAGCAGTATACTGGCATCGTTTTATTTTCATGATAAAAATATACTGGCAGGAGCAGCTTATGAGACGGCAGTGGTAGGAAGCACAAAGATGCGGGAGAAAGATGAGGTGACGGAGGGAGAACTGAAAAGCTTATTCCGTGAGCGGGCAGGCAAAAAATGCATCCTGTTTGCGGGCAGCAGTGTCAGTGCCAGCATAGGAAAGGAAGAAATTTGTATAAAAGCGTCTGCCCGTAAAGGGCGGCTTGGTCTGTCCGTTGTAAAAAAGGCGGCAGTTACGGACCCGGAGAATCATATCCGGGATATCAGGAGGATAAAGGAGATTGCAGATGGAGCGAAAAGTCACAATTGAGGAGGAGGCGGTCTATCACGAGGATTACCAGATGAGAATGCTTCAATTGAATGAAATAGAAGGGATTCTTCCTGTGAAGGGCAGAGGGATAGATGGAGCATCTTTTTATGATTATAACGTAAGCGGAAAGATATCTATGCAGGCGATGTATGAGAGGACAAAAATCGGCGGAGAAGATCTGAAATTATTTTTACGGCAATTACTGGCGGTAATACGGGAAATAGAAAATTATCTGCTCAATATCCACTGTATACTTTTGGAACCGGAGTTTATTTTTTATGAGGACAAAAGATTTTACTTTTGTTATTATCCTCAGGCGAAGCAGGAGCTGTGGACTGAGATTCATAAACTGACGGAGTATTTTGTAAAACAGGCAGATTATGAGGATAAAGAAAATGTACGGATTGTTTTTATTCTTCATAAAGAGACGATGGTGGAGAATTATAGTCTGGAAAAGATCGTGAAGGAATGTATGGAGGAGAAGAATGAGACGGATCAGGCAGAAAAAAGGAGCAGTATCAGAGTCCAGAAACTGTATGATGAGGAGGAGGACAGAGAGGAAGAGAACGGATTAGAAGGAAGAAACCGTGCTAGTCATAGAGTAAATGCGGCAAAATATGACAGTGCGCAGCATGAGTGGATAAAGAAACAGCACTACGGGAATTTAATCATGGAGGAGACAGAAAATATGTGGACGCCGGTAAAGCGTTTTCTTAACCGTCGGAAAAAGCCGAAATGGGGAGACTGGGACGGATTATATATTGAAGAGGAGGAGATAATGCAAAATGACATCTAAATATCGGCAGGATATTCCGCTGCCATTCGCGGCATGAGAGCGCTCATGGTAACGAGCCGGGGCGATTTTTGGTTGCAGTCTTTTTTCAGGTATGCTATTATTCAATGTAAGACTTGCAAGTTTTATGATTCGGAGGTCCGGATTAGCGATATAGATATATTTGTGTAGAAAGTTTTGGAGGATGGAATATGAGAAGGGACTGCAAAAGACTAATGTCAACAGTACTGGTATTTGTACTGTGCATGACCTTAGGGATGACAGCATTTGCCGCAGAGACAACGCAGTCTGGTAATGAGAAGACCGAAAAAGCCGAAAAGAAGGAATTGACAGAAGAAGAAAAACGAATGCAGGAGGAGCTTGATAAGGCATATAAGATTCCGACGGAATCTAATGCATGGGAAGGATGGGTGAAAGGTCCCGGAACATATGGGGAAGCCGCTATTGTTATGGAGGTTTCAACAGGAGCGATCCTTTATGCTAAAAGTATAGATTCAAAGCAATATCCGGCGAGTATCACAAAGATTCTTACCGCATTGGTTGCGCTGGAAAATGGAGAGTTATCAGACGAGGTAACGTTTTCTCATGACAGCGTAGCTTTTTTGCAGCCCGGGGATTCTTCTGTAGGCTTAAAAGAAGGGAATATTATCTCGCTGGAACAGGCGCTTTATGCGACGCTTCTGGCATCGGCCAATGAAGCTGCATATGCTGTGGGAGAGAATGTAGGAAGAAAAGCGGGCTATGATTATAATTGGTTTATCGAGCAGATGAATGCTAGAGTACAGCAGCTTGGGGGCGTGAATTCTCACTTTGTCAATACGAATGGACTGCACGATGCACAGCATTATACATGTGCGAGAGATATGGCTTTGATTGGAAGGGAGCTTTTTAACGATCCTAAATTTTTTGAGATTGTTCAGACATTGGAATACAAGATACCACAATCGAAGGTTGTGGAAGAGCATGTATTTCAGCAGAAGCATAAGATGTTAAGACCAGAAGACAGTAATTATTATAAATATGCCATCGGCGGAAAGACAGGTTTCACGTCGGATGCATTGTCTACGCTGGTTACGATGGCAGAAAAGGATGGAGTACAGCTTGTTTGCGTAGTCCTTCGTACTCACGGGAAAAATGTTTATCCAGATACTACAAAGCTGTTGGAATATGGTTTTAAGAATTTTTCTAAAGTTGATATAACGCAGCAGGTGCAGTCGGAGAATGTAAAGGAAGCTGCTCCGGGAGATAATTATGTGATTCTGCCGAAAGGGGCTGCGCTTACAGATTTGGATGCAGAGATTGTTCCAGAAGAGGATTTAAAGGACAGGGCGACACTGACTTATACGTATCATGGAAATTATGTGGGTTCTGCGAATGTGAAGCTCAGTGAGTCTTATATAAAAGCGCATGCAGAAGATGAAAAAGAACCGGAGACAAAGGAAAATTCTGAAAATAAGCGGGAAAATAAGGAAGAAAAAAAAGAAGAAATAAAAGAAAAGACAGGAATTTTTAAAATTCCGGGTGTATCGTATCTTTGGAAGAAGCTAGGGATGCCGGAGAGAAGCAAAATGGACAAGTGTATACTGGCAGCGGCATCTGCCCTTCTGATTGTGCTGGTTATAGTGTTTATCGTATTGCTGATCAGATACAGGCGGCTGACCAAGCAGTTAGAGGAGGACGAAAAAGCGGAAGAAGAAAAGAAGGCGGAGGACAGAGTACGGTTTGAAGGCTATTTCTGATAATGGAGAGACTAAGATATGGAGAATTATAGAAGATATCAGAAAAAGACATCTAGTATGACAATGTTGCTGGCCGGCGCTAATGTTATTGTATTTTTGCTGTTATCGCTGCAGGGCATGACGGAAGATGCGGAGTTTATGCTTCGGCACGGGGCGATGTATGTGCCCTCTGTAGCGGAAGAAGGTGAGTATTACCGTCTGTTTACCTGTATGTTTCTGCATTTTGGATTCGATCATCTGATGAATAATATGATCGTCTTGATTCTTGTCGGATGGAATTTGGAATTGACGGTAGGAAAAATAAGATATTTGGTTATCTATATAGCAAGCGGGTTATGCGGAAATATAGTCTCTGCTGTCTGGGATATTCGGATCGGGGAATATGTTGTGTCGGCAGGAGCCTCTGGCGCGGTCTTCGGTTTGATCGGGGCGCTTTTGTATGTGTCACTCCGTGACAGGGGGCGGAGCGGGGGTATTTCCGGCAGAAGGCTCATCTTTATGATTCTTCTTATGCTGTATTATGGCTTTTCAAGTACAGGGGTGGATAATGCAGCCCACGTAGGCGGGCTGCTGTCAGGATTTCTCTTTGCGGTTCCTTTATACCGGAAGCAAAAGCGTGAAAGTAGTCAGATCATTTGGAACTGATGTAACGGAGAGAGAGCCTTTGTGAGCCCTTGCGATGCGGCTGGCTATGGCAAGGCCGAGGCCGGTTCCTCCTGTCTTATATGTAGTAAATGGTTCGAAAATGTGTTCAAGATTCTCTGGCGGGATACCGCAGCCGTTATCGGATACTTTTGCGCAGATGTAAGTTCTTTGATGAACATCTTCTGTTGCGGATACATCCAGATAGATTTTATGGGCAGTATGTTCGCAGAGCATCACTCCGTCTCTGGCATTGCGCAGCAGATTCAGAAGTACCTGCCGGAGCTTTACAGTGTCGCAGTTAAAATCAGGGAGATGGTCAGGAATCCGGGATATAAATTCAATGTCGGTGTCTGTGATTGACGCTGCAAAGGAAAGGGAAGCTGTCCTGAAAAAAGAAACCGTGTTCGTCTGAGTCAGGCTCAATCGGTCGCTGTTATTATAGACGGATAGTTCTTCCAGCAGGAGATTTGTGTATCTCACATCTTCCATAAGCTGATTCCAATATTTAAAAGAAGCTGTCTCCGGATGCTGTGAGGCGATAAGCTGCAGAGTGCTGTAAATAAGTGTCAGCGGATTGCGGATTTCGTGGCTGATTGCACTGATTGTCATCTGATGTGATTCAAGAAGACGCTGAAGAAGTTCTTTTCTTTCAGGGCTTTCTTCCATTATCTGCTGTAATTTGTCGAAATCTGTTTCTGAAAACATAGTAAATACCGCCTTTCTGTTAGAGAGTTTAGCACTGGCGGATAAAATAATCAATCAAATTTACAAATATTTTTAGAAAGAGGAGAGGGAAATGAAAGATAACAATTGTATTTTCTGCAAACTTGCCAACGGAGAGATTCCGACGGCTACACTTTATGAGGATGAAGATTTTCGGGTGATATTGGATGCGAATCCGGCTTCAAAAGGACACGCGCTCATTATCCCGAAGGAGCATTATGCCGATCTGTATGAGTTGGAAGATTCACTTGCGGGTAAGGCGATGATTCTTGCAAAGAAGATGATTGCAAAGATGACAGACGTATTGGGATGTGATGGCTATAATATAGTTCAAAATAACGGAGAATGTGCAGGGCAGACAGTATTCCATTTTCACTTGCATCTCATCCCGCGGTATAAAGATGATGGGGTGGGACTCGGTTGGAAATTAAATGAGTTAATGGAGACGGACAGGGAGGATATACTGTCTAAGATGTAAGATTTTACTGGCAAGAGTGTACTATTACGAATGAGGAAAGAACAGTGGAAGACAAAGGAATTACTAGTGGAATGGACTCTATTAGAAGCGTAGATTTTGATAAGATTTATGAAGAAAATATGTCCACGGTCTATCGGACAGCATTGTATTATTCTCAAAATGAGCATGTAGCAGAGGAAATTGTACAAGAAGTATTCCTGAAATTATATATCAGCAAAGAAAATGTAAATGCGGAGGCAGTCAATGCATGGCTGGTTACGACAGCGAAAAATATGGTGCGTAATCGTAAAAGAGATGGCTGGCATGAGATTCTCAAGGGAGATATCTTTGAAGATGAGGATTCAGATCTTCTTGTGTGCAGCACAGAAGAAGAGGTTATGACTGTTCTGCACGATAGAGAATATCACGAATTTGTGGAAAAGATATTCAGTGATTTACATCAGATGAATGAGCGGTGGTATGACGCGATTACAATCACATATCTTCTGGGAAAGCCGCAGAAAGAGGTAGCAGAGAATATGGGAGTGTCGTTAGAGGTGTTGCACAGTACGCTGTATCGTGCAAAGAAGTGGATACAAAGAAAATACAGAGAAGAATATGACCGTCTAAATGAAACATAAAAGAAGGTGCTTTTTTTGGCACCTTCTATTTGTAGTAGTATTATGCAGTGACTGATTCAATTAAATCAACGATTGTATCTATAGAATTCTGCTGGGAAGAATTCTTCATCGCATGAATATATTGTTCGCGATGTTCATAAAGGCTATTTACTGCATCGAGCAGTGTGTTATCTGTCAGATTTTCTTCCTCAAGGACGATACTGAATCCTTGCCGTTCAAAGGAACGGGCATTTAGAATCTGGTCGCCGCGGCTTGCGTTGGCAGAGAGCGGGATCAGGAGATTCGGCTTATGTAATGCAAGAAGTTCGCAGATTGCATTGGCTCCCGCTCTGGAAATAACAATATCTGTGAGCGCGAAAAAATCTCTTAATTCTTCTTTGACATATTCAAACTGAGCGTATCCTTCAAGTCCTTTTAGTGATTCGTCAAGTTTGCCGCGCCCGCACAGGTGGATGATCTGATAGGACTTTAAAAGCTCGGGAAGCACCATGCGTACTGCGTTGTTGACAGCAACGGCTCCAAGGCTCCCCCCCACGACGAGGATTACTGGTTTATCAGAGGTAAACCCGAGGGTCTCGCGTGCTCTGAACCTGTCGCCGGACAACAGCTCCTGGCGGATAGGCGAGCCGGTGAGAATGGCTTTCCCGTCAGGAAGAAGCTCTAAGGTCTCCGGGAAATTACAGCATACCTTTGTGGCTGCTGACAGGGAAAGCTTATTGGCCAGTCCGGGAGTCATATCTGATTCATGGATAATGACTGGAACATGGCATCTTTTTCCGGAAAGTACAACAGGGACAGATACAAAGCCGCCTTTGGAAAAAATAACGTCAGGCTTCAGAATCTTTACAAGTTTTTTGGCATCGTTCATTCCCTTAAGGACACGGAATGGATCTGTAAAGTTCTGGAGACTGAAATAACGGCGGAGTTTTCCAGTGGCAATCCCATGATAAGGGATGCCGAACTGCTCAATGAGTTCCTTCTCGATTCCGTTGTAGGAGCCAATATAATGGATGTCGTACTTAAGCTCCTTGAGACGGGGAAGGAGAGCGATGTTAGGAGTGACATGGCCGGCGGTGCCGCCGCCTGTTAAGATAATACGTTTCATAAGAACCTCCGAAAAGAAAATCATTAATTACAAGTAAAGCTCAATTGAAGTTTAAACAGTTTATGCAGTGCATGTAAAAGAACTGCTATATATATATTATACATCCGACGGGATTTGGTCAAGAGAAAGAGACGGGTGAACAACCGGTTTTATGAGGTATTTGTCATGACAATGTATAAAGATGATTTGGAACAGGTAATAAAAGAGGATCTGTACAGAGAGGCAGAGTCAATTCAAAGGGAAGTGAATGCGTCCGAGATAGAGGAGGTATCAAATACTCTTAAAAATGATATCCGATCTAAGCTGCAGGAACGCATTGATGCTTACGAAGAAGAGCAGGCATACGCCGGACTTTCTGAAAAAGACAGAGAAGCGCTTAAGCTGGGGCGCAAGCTTCAGGAGGAGCGTTCTGCGGCAAAGAAAGCGCGCGGGAAAAGAAGATGGAAAATGTATGCGGCAACAGCCGCGGCTGCTGTGCTGGTGCTGACTGTTGGGATGACAAGTATGGGCGGAGCTGAAAAAATTGCGTCAGTGATAGAGCAGGTTGTTGGGGGAAGGAAAGTAGTACAGGTAGATTCTGATGAAGGAAATAAAGTATCGGAAAATGAGGATGAGAAAAAAGCCTATCAGGAAATAAAAGATACGTTTGGAGTGACGCCGGTTAAATTGACTAATCAAAGAAAAGGCATAAAATTTATTCAAATGAATCTGGATGAAAATTTGCAGATAGCTGAAATGATGTATCAGAGCAATGATGTAAACCTTTTGTATATAATCAGCGCGGGATATTATGATTCTTCTTTTGGATTTGATGCGGAGGACGAAATTATAGACAAAGAAATAATGGAAATCGAGGGGAATGATATTGAGTTAATCGTGTATCAGGTAAAAGGAACAAATACAATTAAATGTTCAGCACATTTTACATATCAGAAGTTAGAGTATTTTATGACCGGTAAGATAGATAGAGCGGAATTTGAATTAATTTTAAAAAATTTATTTTTTTCTTAAAATGCCGTCAGTTTTTGGCGAGTAATGTGTCTATTATATGAGAGTTAGGGAGGGATGGAGGCAAAAGATGAAGAAAACGAAAGTAATGTCTATTAGCTTTATCTTAATGTTAGTATTTTGCATGTCGGGTTTAAGTCTTAATGTGCATGCAGAAGAAGGCAGAAAACAGATTGATGGTTCTTACCTGACGGATGAGAGTGAGTCGATCGGATATGATACCAAGATTACCCGCGGCGAGGATTTGCTGGCAGGGTATTCCAAATGTGTCAGACTGCCGAATGGTCATCTCTACGTCGGAGGGACAACTATCGCATGCCAGACTGTGGAGAGGATCGGACTTGCTGTTGTTGTAGAAAGGGCAAAGGAAGAGGATACTTCATGGGAAGGCTATGACGGATGGATCTTGCATGAAGAGAATACGGATAGAATAGCTTTCAGTAAAGAGTTAGAGGTAGAAGGCGGTTATTATTACCGGGTGTCTTGCATGCATTCTGCAAACAATGACGGAAGCGATAGCTTTACGAACGGAGTCTTCATCGAGTAGCCGACTAAGCCATAATAGAGATCATCCAGTCGCTCTATTACGGTACCTGATAATAGCTCCATATGTTGATTCTGCTGGGAAGACTGTGACAAGCATCGCCGCGGGAAGTGATTGTTTCTAAGTTGAAAAGATTACATTGCGAAAAAGTAAAAATAATTATCTGTGTCACGTCTGCCGTTGTACAGCGATGCAGGTCACAGTCTTCCTAGGTAAAAGAAGAGACAAAAGAAAACAAACAAGGAAAGGACGCCAAGGTGGGGGCGTCCTTTTCTTGCGGGGAGATAACGGATAAATAAATGCTTTAAAAAATCAGAGAAATAATATGCTTTTTGAGGTTGTATTTTAATCTCTGGTATGTTATATTACGACATATCAGAAATCCTGTCAGTGGATTTCTTAAATCTCTAATCCGAAGCTTTGGATTGTCGGTATATTTTTGAATGATTCATTCACATATATTCCGTTTTATTAATGAAAAAGTGTACATCAACCCCATAATGCCATTCAGCAAAGACAAAGAAAGGGAAAGCATGGCATATTGTAATGTCCATGCAGGTGTTTTATGGAAAAAAATCAAAAGGACGTTAACAACAGACAGATAGCGCAGATTTATGACCGTATCTTTAAAAAGATACTTACGCTTTCAACCCGTGCAGTGATCGGGTTGATTAATGGATTGTTCGGGACGGAATATCCGCCTGACAGCATAATTACCTATAACTGGACGGAACATCATGATGATAACTTAAAAAGGACGCTTGCGGATACGATCATTACGATCAATCATTCGCATTCCTATCATGTTGAAGCGCAGATGTATGAGGATGAGGAGATTGAGTTCCGAGTGTTTGACTATGGCTACAGGCATGCGCTCAATGTGAGGAAGGCTGCTGATATCTTATGTTTCCCCGAACCGCGGATCATTTATCTTTACAATTATAAAAATATTCCTGATATAAAAGAAATCATTCTGGACTTTGGAACACAGGGGACCTTTCTGTACCGGATTCCCGTCTTTAAGCTTTTAGAACATACCGCGGAAGAACTGAGCAGCCGGAAGATGGTGATACTGATCCCGTTTATGATGTTAAAACTGCGGGATAGTATAAGAAAGGAGCGTACGCCGGAGAATATGGAAGCCTTGCGGACACTGATACTTGATGATATAATAAACGCAATTAATAAGAATCAGGCGCTTGGGAATATAACATCGGGAGATGCCAATAAGCTTCGCAGCCTGATCCAGAAACTGTATAATCATCTATATTCACATTATGAAGAATTTATTGAAGGGGGATTCAATGATATGATGGAAGACGGACTTGTATTAGAGGCAGATATTCTGGAGGCGGAATTGACAAAAAAGATAACAGAAAGGGTAACTAAAGAAGTAACAGAACAAGTAACACAGCAGGTGACAGAAGAGGTAACACAGCAAGTGACAGAAGAGGTAACACAGCAAGTAACACAGCAAGTAACACAGCAGGTGACAGAAGAGGTAACACAGCAAGTAACGCAGGATGTCATGCGGCGGAGTCAGAGGGATACGGTTTGTAAGTTATATTCGAAATTAAAGGATGTAAAGCAGGTGTCGGAGCTTCTGGAACTTCCGATGGATATGGTTCGGGAAATGGTGTGATACTGCGATGAGGTATTTATACAAAAACTGGCAGAGGAATTTTCTCTGCCAATTTATCTTTGAAATCTTATTTGCTGGAAACAGCTTTTAGTGCCTGCGCAAGCTGGTCCGGGCAGGATGTGGACTTGAAACCGCATTTGATTCCTTCCAGACGGGAAATCGCTTCATCCACTTGCATTCCTTGTACGAGACGGGCTACGCCCTGAGTGTTGCCGCTGCATCCTCCGACAAATTCGGCATTTTTGATTACATTATCTTCTACGTCTACGCGGATTAACTGTGAGCAGACGCCGACTGGCTTATATTCCATATGATTTCCTCCTTTGGTTTTGCCTACAAGAAAAGTATAGCAGAGAATAAAAAGGAATGCTATACTATTTCTAATATTACAATATTTATATGGAGGAACAGACAGATGATAGGCATTATTGGAGCTATGGAAGAGGAAGTTGCGGCTTTGAAGAAAGCGATGGAGATTCAGGAGACGAAGGAAATTGCAGGTATGGCTTTTTGCAGAGGTATACTATGCGGAAAAGATGCAGTAGTGGTGAGGAGCGGCATTGGGAAGGTGAACGCAGGGATCTGCGCGCAGGTCCTTGTGGATCATTTTCAGGTAGATACGCTAATTAATACAGGAATTGCAGGATCTTTGGATGCAAGGATTGATATCGGGGACATGGTCATTTCGACAGATGCTTTGCATCATGATATGGATGCAACGATTTTCGGAGATCCGGCAGGGCAGGTGCCAAGGATGGACACGCTGGCATTTCCGGCGGACGCAGCGCTTGTTAAGAAGGCGAAGGCAGCTAATGAAAAAGCTAATCCCGAGATTCATACCTTTACCGGAAGGGTGGCAAGCGGCGATCAGTTTATTTCATCCGCCGAGGCGAAGGAGCGGATTGTGAATCAGTTTCATCCGCTCTGTACAGAGATGGAGGGGGCGGGGATTGCCCATGCGGCCTATCTGAACAAAGTTTCGTATGTCATAATTCGGGCGATTTCGGACAAAGCCGACAACAGTGCGGTCATGGATTATCCGGAGTTTGAAAAGCAGGCAATCGCCCGCAGCGTGCGTCTTGTGAAGGAACTTTTGCCTTCATTGTAATATTTATAAGAAAATTGTATATGATAAAGCGACAGGAAATGACAAGCAGATGTCGTTTTATGGAGAACGGATTTCATCGCCCTCTGAGGGAATATCAAGTATAATTCCCATGAAAGGAGGGCTTAATCTATGTCGAGGATAATAGTAGATAAGCAGATAGTAGTTATAGCACTGGGGATTTTTACGGCGGTCGGTATTCTGAGCAAATGTATGGTGAATGGAATTCTTTCACGTTTGGTGCGGGCGGCAGGCAATATGAATAAAAGTACACATCCGCTAATGCGTCTGGTGCGCGCAAAATTTGAACATGCCTGTATGGTCAGTGAAAAGGTGGAGAATGTAGAAGTGTTTGTGGACAAGTACCTGTACGGATATAAAGTGTTTGGAATCCGGCTTCACAGTTTAAGGAGATTAGAGAAGGCGGCGGCTCTTTTGTGTTTCGTAACAGGCATTCTTGGGGCGGTTCTTACATACAGCATCTACGGAATGAATGATCTTGTGCTGCAGACAGGAATCATCGGCGCAGGACTTGGAATCCTTGTGTATGTGTTCCATCTGACGACGGATGAAAACTATCGGATGCAGATGGTGAGGAATTATATGGTTGATTATCTGCAGAATGTATGTCTTCACCGTTACGAGAAAGCGCACCAGAAAGAGATGGATGAGAACAGAAACACGGAATGGGAGTCAGATGAAAAGGAGCAAATGATCACGCAATTTGACGAAGATGAGTTCGAAGAAACAGACATTGCAGTGAAGACAGACACGCCAATCAAAACGAATGCCGCAATGAAGAAAGATTCTGTAAAGAAGATGAATCATACAGGAAGGGCAGCGGAACCGGTAAGGCAAGGGCCGGGGAAAGAGGTTCCGTCACCTCAGACGCCTCCAGAGATTCTTCCGCCGTCGATGCCAGATCCGTATCCTGTCCCGGACACGATGAAAGGGGAAGATAGGAGCGGCAGAGTAAAAGCAATCCGTGAAAAAGAAGAGAAAGAGGAACTGGAGGGAACAGAGCAAAAGTCTGTAGAAAGAGAAATTCTTATCCGTCAGATTCTGGAGGAGTTTATGGCTTGATTAAAGCGCATTGATTTGATAAAATATATTATATATGTAAAAAATATAAATATATTTTGAAGGAAGGACGGATTTGCGCTATGGCAAAAGTAACATTTGACTATTCAAAAGCAGCAGGATTTATCAGTGATCACGAAGTGGAGTCCATGAAGAAAATCGCCCTGCAGGCGAAGGACACGCTTCTTTCCAAAGAAGGGGCGGGAAATGATTTTCTGGGATGGGTGGATCTTCCGGTAGATTACGATAAAGATGAATTTGCCCGGATCAAAGCTGCAGCAGAAAGAATTAAAGAGGATTCCGAAGTTCTTGTGGTTATCGGTATCGGAGGATCTTATCTTGGAGCGAGAGCTGCGATTGAATTTTTACGTCACAATTTTTATAACATGGTTTCTAAGGAAGTGCGTAAGACTCCGGAAATCTACTATGCGGGAAACAGCATCAGCAGTACATATCTGAAACATCTGATCGATGTAATCGGAGACAGGGAATTTTCTGTAAATGTGATTTCCAAATCCGGTACGACGACAGAACCGGCAATTGCCTTCCGCGTATTCAAGGCTATGCTTGAAGAGAAATATGGAAAAGAGGGTGCTGCCAAAAGAATCTACGCGACAACTGATAAGGCAAGAGGAGCGCTCAAGAGCCTTGCTGACGAGGAAGGTTATGAGGAATTTGTAGTGCCGGATGATGTAGGCGGACGTTTTTCTGTACTGACAGCGGTAGGTCTTCTTCCGATCGCGGTCAGCGGAGCAGACATTGACAAGCTGATGGAGGGCGCTGCTTCTGGAAGAGAGATGGCGGTCAACAATGAATTTGAAGATAACGATGCGCTGAAATATGCTGCAATCCGTAATATCCTTCACAGAAAAGGGAAATCTGTTGAGATTTTGGCGAATTATGAACCAAGCCTTCACTATGTATCTGAGTGGTGGAAACAGCTTTACGGCGAGAGTGAAGGAAAAGACCAGAAGGGTATCTTCCCGGCATCGGTAGATCTTACAACGGATCTTCACTCTATGGGACAGTTTATTCAGGATGGAAGCCGTATCATGTATGAGACGGTTCTGAATGTGGAGACATCTCAGGAAGAAATTATTATCGGCGAGGAGCCGGTGGATCTTGACGGCTTAAACTACCTTGCAGGAAAGAACGTTGACTTTGTAAATAAGAGCGCTATGAACGGAACGATTCTTGCTCATACGGACGGCAACGTTCCAAACCTGATGGTGAATGTTCCGGCACAGGATGAATATTCACTTGGACAGTTGTTCTATATGTTTGAATTTGCATGCGGTGTGAGCGGATATATTTCAGGTGTGAATCCGTTCAATCAGCCGGGAGTTGAGAGCTATAAGAAGAATATGTTTGCACTGCTTGGCAAACCAGGATTTGAGGAAGAGAGAGAGAAACTTCTCAAAAGATTATAATGATAAAGAAAGATTATAGAATGTGAAGAGCGTGTAATGAGCACACTATATGATAAGTTAAGAAGTTACAGCGGTTCGGATCACTACGGCTTTCATATGCCGGGGCATAAAAGGCGCGGTATATGGGGGCCGGACGGGGAGATAAGTCTTCCGTATGACATAGATATTACCGAGATTGAAGGATTTGACGATCTGCATCATGCGCACGGAATTCTGAAAAGTGCGCAGGAACGGGCGGCAGAGGTTTACCATGCGGATGAGACTCATTTTCTTGTTAATGGGAGTACGGCCGGAATTCTAAGCGCCGTCTGCGGCGTAACTGAAAAAGGAGATACGGTACTTGTGGCAAGAAATTGCCACAAGTCTGTGTATCATGCTATATATTTAAATGAATTGAATCCGGTCTATCTGTATCCGGGCTTTGACAGCCGGGTTGGACTGAATACACAGATCAGACCGCAGGATGTGATAGAGGGCCTTGAGCGTTATCCGAAGATCAGTGCAGTTGTGATTGTATCGCCGACTTATGACGGGGTGGTGTCGGATGTGACAGCCATCGCAGAGGCGGTACATGCGAAGGGACTGCCTTTGATCGTAGATGAAGCGCATGGGGCTCATTTTGGTTTTCACAGTGCATTTCCGCAAAATGCGAACAGGTGCGGCGCAGATATTGTTATTCACAGCTTACACAAAACTCTGCCGTCGCTGACACAGACGGCCCTTCTTCATATAAATGGTGAAAGGGTTTCAAAAGACGGCGTGAGAAAGTATCTGGATATGCTGCAGACTTCCAGTCCGTCTTATGTACTGATGGCAAGTATTGATCTGTGTATACATGAGCTTCAGGATCATGCAGAGGAGATGTTTGAAGGATATGTTGAGAATCTTTGTGAAGTCCGCAAGAGACTTTCAGAACTTAAGTGTCTTGAGTTAATCCGTACAGAATGTTATGATATATCTAAGGTTATTATTTCGGCGGGAAACTCAGGGATTACAGGTCAGGAGCTGTACAGCCGGCTGCTTTCTTTGTATCATCTGCAGATGGAGATGGCGGCAGGAAATTATATTCTTGCCATGACTTCTGTATCGGATACAAAAGAAGGCTTTGAACGGTTGACAAATGCATTGTTTAGGATTGATAATAAGATAGATTATAATACAAAAGACCGATTATGTCCGGGGATGGGAGAACTCCCCCGTATGGAGGCGGTATATGATATTGCCGGGACGGAATCGCTGATAAGGACAGGCAAAGCAGGAACAGCGCTTATTCCCTTCGAGGCGGCTATCGGATATGTCTCTGCGGAGTATGCGTATCTGTATCCGCCGGGAAGTCCGTTGATCGTTCCGGGGGAGAGGATCACGGAGGAAGTAGTCCGTCTGCTTGGCTGGTATCTGGCGGAAGGATATTTTGTTGAGGGATTAAAAAGGGAAGGATACATTGATGTTTTGATCAATGAGAGGATATAGATTACAGTATTTTAGAAAAGATAAAAGGGAGATACAACATGGGAAGCTTTAAGGATGTAGTGGGACACAAAGATATAATACAGTATATCAGAAATGCGGTATCGATGGAGAAGGTGTCACATGCCTATATTATGAACGGTGCGAGAGGCTCTGGTAAGAAGATGCTGGCGAGCTTATTTGCCATGACGCTTTTGTGCGAGAAAAAAGGGCCGGATCCGTGCAATACTTGTCATTCCTGTAAGCAGGCAGAGAGCAATAACCATCCGGATATCATCTGGGTTACGCATGAAAAGCCGAATACGATCAGTGTGGACGATATCCGTGATCAGGTGAACAATACGGTTATGATCAAGCCGTATCAGGGGCCGTATAAGGTGTATATCATCGATCGGGCGGAGCTTATGACGGCGCAGGCGCAGAATGCACTGCTTAAGACCATCGAAGAGCCGCCGGAATACGCGGTTATTATATTGCTGACGGAGAATGCAGAAGTTTTGCTTCCTACCATTAACTCAAGGTGCGTGATGCTTAAGCTCCGCAATATCAGAAATACGCTGATTAAAAAATATCTGATGGAGAGACTCGAGGTTCCGGATTATAAGGCGGACGTCTGCACGGCATTTGCGCAGGGAAATATGGGGCGGGCTATTATGCTTGCGCATTCGGAGCATTTTAATGAGATAAAGGATGAAGCCCTTAAACTTCTGAAGTATATTCGTGAGATGGAATTTTCTGAGGTTGTTGCGGCGGTAAATAATGTTACGGTATACAAACTGGAGATTACGGATTACTTTGATATTATCATGATCTGGTATCGGGATGTCCTGTTGTACAAGGCGACGAAGGAAATTGATAAGATTGTTTTTAAAGATCAGATAAAATACATCAAAGAACAGGCTAAGACAAGCTCTTATGAAGGAATTCAAAATATTATTGCCGGTCTCGAAAAAGCGAAGTCGAGACTTAGGGCGAACGTCAATTTTGAACTGGTAATGGAGCTTCTAATCCTGACAATAAAGGAGAATTAATTTATGACCAGAGTAATAGGCGTAAGGTTCCGTACGGCGGGGAAGATCTATTTTTTTGCGCCGGGAAAACATGATATTAAAACCGGGGATCAGGTGATCGTGGAGACTGCCAGAGGGGTGGAGTTCGGTTTTGTTGTGACAGGGCCGAAGGATGTAGAAGATGAGAGGATTACCCAGCCTCTCAAGCAGGTGATCCGGATCGCGACAGAGGAAGATAAGAAGAAAGAAGCAAAAAACCATGAGAAAGAAAAGGAAGCATTTGAGATATGTCTGGAAAAGATTCGTAAGCACGGACTTGAGATGAAGCTGATCGATGCGGAATATACTTTTGACAATAATAAAGTGCTTTTTTACTTTACGGCTGATGGAAGGATCGATTTCCGGGAGCTTGTAAAGGACTTGGCGAGTGTGTTTCGAACAAGGATCGAACTGCGGCAGATCGGGGTTCGTGATGAGACGAAGATCCGCGGCGGAATAGGAATCTGCGGACGGCCGCTTTGCTGTCATACGTATTTGTCTGAATTTGCGCCGGTGTCTATCAAGATGGCTAAGGAACAGAATCTGTCGCTGAATCCGACAAAGATCTCCGGGGTGTGCGGCAGGCTGATGTGCTGCCTGACGAATGAGGAGGAGATCTACGAAGAGCTTAACAGCCATCTGCCCGGGAACGGCGACCATGTGACGACGCCCGATGGGCTGAAGGGTGATGTACAGTCAGTGAATGTACTGCGCCAGCTTGTAAAGGTAATTGTGACATTGGATAACGATGAAAAGGAAATACGGGAGTATAAGGCTTCGGAGCTTAAGTTTAAGCCGAAACGCCGGAAGAAGGACACGAAGCTTTCCAAGGAAGAGATGGAGGAACTTAGACGTCTGGAAGAGAAAAACAGCGGTTCCAGACTGGATGATAATTAAGTATAAGGGTGTAGGATCATGGGGAAAGAGAGTTTGGTTCATGCGGGGGAGCGGCTGGACGACTTGCAGATTAAGGGATATGAGATTATTCAGCATCCGGGACGGTTTTGCTTCGGGATGGATGCGGTGCTCCTTTCTTCATTTGTGAGGGTAAAAAAGGGAGAGAGGGCACTGGATCTGGGAACAGGAACAGGGATACTTCCGATTCTTTTGGAGGCGAAAACGGACGGAGAGCACTATACAGGACTTGAAATTCAGAAGGCCAGTGCGGACATGGCAAGAAGGAGTGTAGCATACAATGGGCTGGAATCAAAGATAGATATCGTAACAGGAGACATTAAAGAGGCGGCTGTTAAGTTCGGAGCGGCCTCTTTTGAGGTGGTCACGACGAACCCGCCTTATATGATAGGAGAGCATGGTCTTCCAAACAACAATGAGGCATTATATATTGCCAGACATGAAGTTTTATGCACATTAGACGACATTTTGCGGGAGAGCGCTAAGATCTTGAAGGCAAAGGGGAGATTCTACATGGTGCACAGGCCGTTCAGACTGCCGGAGATACTTGTTAAGATGTGCGCTTATGGAATTGAGCCGAAGGAGCTGCGGCTTGTGTACCCGTTTGCAGATAAAGAACCGAATATGGTTCTGGTTGGCGGAACCAAAGGCGGAAATCCAAGAATGAAGGTAGGGCCGCCTTTGATCGTATATGAAAGAGAAGGGAAGTATACGGATGAAGTAATGCGGATACATCATGGATGGGAAGAGAAGGAATATGCGAAAGGAGCATCTGTATGACAGGGACTTTGTACTTATGTGCCACCCCGATAGGAAATCTTGAAGATATGACCTTTCGCTGCGTGCGCATACTAAGGGAAGCAGATTTGATCGCGGCAGAGGATACCCGCAACAGCATCAAGCTTCTGAATCACTTTGGGATTCAGACGCCTATGACCAGCTATCATGAATATAATAAAGTTGAAAAAGGGCATAAATTGGTGGAAAGACTGCTTGGCGGAGAGAATATCGCTCTTATTACAGATGCGGGAACTCCCGGAATCTCCGATCCCGGGGAGGAACTGGTTGCTATGTGTCATGAAGCGGGCATTCCGGTAACGGCGGCTCCGGGGGCGGCGGCATGTATTACGGCATTGGCGGTATCAGGGCTTTCTACAAGAAGATTTGTCTTTGAAGCATTTCTTCCGGCGGACAAAAAAGAGCGGAAACGGGTGCTTGTTTCTCTAAAGGAGGAAACCCGCACAATTGTTATGTATGAAGCGCCTCACAGGCTTCTTCGTACATTAATATTATTAAGAGAAACACTTGGAAACCGTAAGATCAGTATCTGCAAGGAACTGACAAAGAGACATGAAACGGTGTTTGGTACGACGATGGATGAAGCGGCTGCTTATTATGAAGAGCATGAAGCGCGCGGCGAGTATGTACTTATAATAGAAGGAAGATCCGAGGCGGAGATGATACAAAAAGAGCGCGCCCGATGGGAAGAACTTTCAATTGAAGAACATATGCAGCAATATTTTGATAAAGGAATGAGTAAAAAGGAGGCTATGAAGCAAGTGGCAAAAGATAGGGGATTGGGGAAGAGAGACATTTATCAGATGATTTTAAAGCAGAAATGAGCGGCGTTTTGCCGGTATAGGGCTTAATTGTTCAATTTGTATAGAATCAGTTAGAAAAATTGTTCAACTTGGGTATACCCCGAATCATTCTTTTTTTATATACTCTTTACTAGCAAATGAAATGTTAAAACTTATTTGAGAGAATATCAGGAGGAAATTTAAAATGGCAAGTTTATCTTTACGTCACATTAACAAAACCTATCCGAATGGATATGTAGCAGTTAAAGACTTCAATCTGGAGATTGAAGACAAAGAATTTATCATCTTCGTAGGAGCATCAGGATGCGGTAAATCTACAACACTTCGTATGGTAGCTGGTCTGGAAGAGATCACCAGCGGTGAATTATACATTGGCGACAAGTTAGTAAACGATGTAGAGCCTAAGGACAGAGATATTGCGATGGTATTCCAGAACTACGCTCTGTATCCGCATATGACAGTATATGATAACATGGCATTCGGTCTTAAGCTGAGAAAAGTACCAAAGGATGAGATTGATAAGATGGTTCGTGAGGCAGCTAGAATTCTTGACCTTGAAGCTTTACTTGAGCGTAAGCCAAAGGCTCTTTCCGGCGGTCAGAGACAGCGTGTTGCTATGGGACGTGCAATCGTACGTAATCCTAAGGTATTCCTTATGGATGAGCCTCTTTCTAACTTGGATGCGAAACTCCGCGGACAGATGCGTATTGAGATTTCCAAGCTTCACCAGAGACTTGGTACAACGATCATCTACGTAACACATGACCAGACAGAGGCTATGACGCTTGGTACAAGAATCGTAGTTATGAACGCTGGTATCGTTCAGCAGGTAGATACACCTCAGGTACTTTATGATTCACCGTGTAACCTGTTCGTTGCTGGATTTATCGGATCACCTCAGATGAACTTTGTTGATGCAACATGTAAGGTGAAAGGCAATGATGTATATCTTGTGGCAGGACCTTCTGAGATTAAGCTTTCTGCTGATAAAGCTAAGAAGCTTATTGATGGCGGATATAATGGAAAGACGGTTGTTCTTGGTATTCGTCCGGAAGATGTTCATGATGAGCCAGACTTCCTTGCTAAGTCTCCTGATACAGTTCTGGAAGCTAAGATTCGTGTATACGAGATGCTTGGTGCAGAAGTATTCTTATACTTTGATTATGAAGGCGCAAGCATGACAGCAAGAGTTGAGCCTAGCACAAAGGCAAGAACAGGCGATACAGTTAAATTCGCACTTGATGCATCTAAGATTCATGTATTTGATAAAGAGACAGAAGAAGCAATTGCAAACTAGTTTATAAGCATGTGTTAGAACCGGCTTTCGTAAAACGAGAGCCGGTTTTTTCAGCATTTAGGTAAATGCACCTGTACGGTTGGATGCTCCAGAGAGCCTCTAACCTGCTCATTCATTCGCAAAATCCGTACAGGTGAATTAAAATTAGACACAATTTCTGTGATGTGGTAGAATGAAAAATACCAACCGTACAGTTGGAAAAGCATAGGAGGTGGCCAATTGTTATCGAATCAGATTTTACACAAGACGGTGCAGGATATAAAAGAAATAACCGGGTTTGAGTGTGCAGTGTGGGATATGCGGGGTATCTGTCTTGTTATGACCAGTGAAAAGATGATCGGACTGGACAAGAAGATTTTAACATTTTGTGAGACGGTTGTAGGAGAACCAATGAGAATGGGAGACGGCGTGGGTATGTTCCTTGTGCGCGACGAGGATAAGCCGACCTATATACTGGCGCTTGCGGGGGAAGGAGAGACGCTTGCGTTGGCGGGGGAAATGGGAGCGAGCCAGCTTTCCAATCTTCTGTTTGTGTATAAAGAAAAGATGGATAAGAATCGGTTTATCCAAAATCTGATTTTAGATAATCTGTTGTTGGTGGATATCTATAATCAGGCAAAAAAGATGAAGATTCCCGTAGAACTTCGGCGGGCAGTATTTTTAGTAGAAGCAAGAAATGAAGGCGAAAACCTGATTTTAGATACACTGAAGGGGCTGTACGCGACCGGCACGAGAGATTTTGTTACGGCTGTTGACGAAAAGCATGTCATTGTCGTAAAAGCAGTGGAAAATACGGAAGATTATACACATCTGGCCAAAATAGCAAGGACAATTGCCGATACGCTGAATATGGAGGCAATGGTCAGCGTGCGCGTATCTTACGGAACGATCGTAGAGGAACTTAAGGATGTGTCCAAATCTTACAAAGAGGCGGATATGGCGCTGGAGGTGGGAAGAGTATTCTATGAGGAAAAGACGATTCTTGCATATAATGAACTTGGTATTGGAAGACTGATTCATCAGCTCCCGGAATCTTTGTGCAATATGTTTCTCAAAGAAGTTTTTGAAGGTGACGTTGAGGGGATGTTTGAAGATGAAGAGCTGCAGACAGTGTTTACATTTTTTGATAATAATCTGAATATATCTGAGACGGCAAGACAGCTCTATATTCACCGTAATACGCTGGTGTACCGTCTGGAGAAGATACAGAAGCGGACAGGGCTTGACGTGAGGGTGTTTGACGATGCGCTGACATTCAAAATTGCTATGATGGTGGCGGATCATATGAGGTCTGTGAAAGCATAATGGCTTCCTGTCAGGTCTGTCTGGTTTATGCCGCTCCTAAATCATGGCATCACAGTATTGTAATATGGACGAAATGTGTTAAAATGGGGGATGTAAAATAGGGATGAAAAGAACAGGAGGAATTAAGTAACATGGTGAAACTTTATGATAAAGGCGTCTATCTGCTGAATGGATCGGAGATTGCAGAGTCTCCGGAAGAAATAAAAGCAAAGACAGGAAAGGATATTACAGCGGCCGAGGCCGCAAAAAATACAATGGCCTACCATATCTTAGAAGACCATAACACTTCGGGAAATATGGACAGGCTCCAGATTAAGTTTGATAAATTAACCTCCCACGACATTACATTCGTGGGCATCATCCAGACGGCAAGGGCATCAGGGCTTGAGAAATTCCCGATTCCTTATGTGCTGACTAACTGCCACAATTCCCTGTGTGCGGTGGGCGGCACCATCAACGAGGATGACCACATGTTTGGGCTCAGCTGTGCGAAGAAATACGGCGGCGTCTATGTTCCGCCTCATCAGGCGGTTATCCACCAGTTCGCAAGGGAGATGCTTGCAGGCGGCGGAAAGATGATTCTCGGCTCGGACAGCCACACCCGGTACGGCGCGCTTGGAACCATGGCCATGGGGGAGGGCGGACCGGAGCTTGTGAAACAACTTTTAAATAAGACTTACGACATCAAGATGCCGGAGGTAGTGGCGATCTATCTGGACGGCGAGCCGATGAAGGGGGTGGGTCCTCAGGATGTAGCGCTTGCCATTATCGGGGCGACCTTTGGAAACGGCTATGTGAATAATAAGGTGATGGAGTTCGTAGGACCGGGTGTCGATAAACTGAGTGCGGATTTCCGTATCGGCATCGATGTGATGACGACGGAGACAACCTGTCTTTCCTCCATCTGGAAGACGGATGATACGATCAAGGAGTTCTATGAGATCCACAAGCGGCCGGAGGATTATAAGGAGTTAAAGCCGGGAGCAGCGGCTTACTATGACGGTATGGTATATGTGAATTTAAATGAGATCAAGCCGATGATCGCAATGCCGTTCCATCCGTCTAATGTATACACTATCGATGAGGTAAATGAGAATCTTGCGGATATTCTTCATGATGTGGAGCAGAAGGCGTTAGTCAGCCTTGAGGGAGCGGTGGATTATTCGCTCAAGGATAAGGTCCGCGGCGGAAAACTGTATGTTGATCAGGGGCTGATCGCAGGTTGTGCGGGCGGCGGCTTTGAAAATATCTGTGCGGCAGCAGATATTATAAAAGGGCGTTATATCGGTGCGGATGAATTTACCTTCAGCGTCTATCCGGCAAGCACGCCAATCTACATGGAACTGGTGAAAAACGGCGCGGTTGCAGACCTGATGGGGGCGGGAACCATTGTGAAGACGGCATTCTGCGGACCTTGCTTTGGCGCGGGGGATACTCCGGCGAACAATGCATTTTCCATCAGACATTCTACGAGGAATTTCCCGAACCGAGAGGGTTCAAAGCTCCAGAACGGACAGATCTCTTCCGTTGCACTTATGGATGCCCGCTCGATTGCAGCGACGGCGGCGAACAAAGGATTCCTGACACCGGCGACGGCGATGGATGTAGAGTATACAGGGAAGAAATATCATTTTGATGAAAAGATATACGCAAACCGTGTATTTGACAGTCACGGCGAGGCAGACCCGTCCGTGGAGATTAAGTTCGGGCCGAACATCAAGGACTGGCCGGCGATGCCCGCGCTGCCGGAGAATCTTTTGCTGAAGGTAGTATCCGAGATTCACGACCCGGTTACGACGACGGACGAGCTGATCCCGTCGGGAGAGACTTCCTCCTACCGCTCGAATCCGCTGGGGCTTTCGGAATTCGCGTTGTCAAGAAAAGACCCGGCATATGTGGGCAGGGCAAAGGAAGTGCAGAAGGCGCAGAAGGCCATCGAGGCGGAGCAGTGTCCGGCAGAGGCTTTGGAGGAATTAAAGCCGGTGATTGGGAAGATTACAGAAACCTACACCGAGATTGATCGGACGAACCTTGGCATCGGCAGTACCATCTTTGCGGTGAAACCAGGCGACGGCTCGGCGAGGGAGCAGGCGGCGTCCTGCCAGAAGGTGCTTGGCGGCTGGGCGAATATTGCCAATGAGTATGCCACAAAGCGATATCGCTCTAATCTGATCAATTGGGGTATGCTTCCATTTATTACGGAGGAGGACCATAAGGCATTGAGTTTTAAAAACGGAGATTACATCTTTGTGCCGATGATCCGGAAAGCAATTGAAGAAAAAGCGGAAGAGATAAAAGCATATGTAGTGGATGATACATTAAAAGAAGTGACATGGAAACTCGGCGATATGACAGAGGCCGAGCGAGAGATCATCCTGAAAGGCTGCCTTATCAATTATTACCGTGGATAGATATGGAAATAGCGATATTTTAGAGTAAAAAGTGAAAAGAACATATATATTCAATACGGATATATATGTTCTTTTATGCTAAACTAATATGTGAAATATGACTCTTTTGGTATATTTTGCTAATGAAAGGAAAAGAATATGAAAGAAAATGTCACAGTACCTGCCGTGGAGAGGGCTTTGAACATACTCGAATATTTCTCGTTAAAAAATGAAGAAAAGTCGCTAAAAGCGATAGGAGACGATTTGGGTATTCCATCAGCTTCGTTGTTCAGGATCATAAAGAATCTTGTATCCAGAGGATATCTTCTGCAAGTAGAAAGCAATCCTCCGAAATATGTAATGGGATATAAAATTCCGCAGCTTGCAGCAAGATATTCAGACAATTATACAATTGCAAATATCATTAAGCCCTATATGGAAAGACTTTCGCAGAGAACAAATCAAACGGCGCAATTTGCGGTTGAAAGAGGAAAGCAGATCATATATATTGAGCAGGTGTTGTCAGATGCCCCGGTTAACTTTATAGCACATTTATATACTCCGATGGAAATCAATACAAGTGCAGGGGCTAAGTGTATCTTAGCGCAATGGCCGGTAGAAGCGCAAAGAAGTTATTTGGAAGAGATTGTTCTTGAAAAGAAGACAGAAAAAACAATTATTGACAAGGAGGCGTATCTGGAGGAGCTTCGTATTACCAGAGAACGAGGGTTTGGGCTGGATTATGAAGAATTTAAAAAAGGAATATGCTGTATAGCCGCCCCGGTGTTCGGACCGGATCATGATTGCACAGGTGCGATCGGAGTGACCGGCGGCAGCGAGGAATATAAAAACAGTGATAAATTTGAAGACCTAAAAAAAATTATTGTTGAAACAGCGGGATTGATATCAGCTAAGATAAGCTGACAGCAAATAAATTGGCAGAGCAGGTATGCTCTGTTTTTTTTTATACAAAATATATAAAAAAAATGATTTAAACATTTTTTGCGGTTGCAAAATCACCATAAATATGATAGTATAATAGCAAATATTTTATATATAAAATATGAATTTCAAATATGAAATAGAGAGGAGCAAAAAAAGGATGGATAAAAAACCCGTCTTAGGAATTTTGGGGCTGTCGGATGGCGAAGCGGAAGTCCATGAACAACTGAAAGATATCGTGCAGGCGCAGGTGAACGCGATTACGCAGGCTTTAAGGGCGACGGATGAAGTTGAAGTAATCGAAGCAGATGAATTAGTGTGCAGCGTGAAGTCTGCAAAGGAACAGGCGGAACTTTTGAAAAGCAGGGGAGTTGATGGAACGATTCTTGCATATGGGGTATTTTCATTCCCTAATTTCTCGGCGATTGCAGCGCAGAATGGGAAGGGACCGTTTTTGCTGGCTGCGAATTTGAATCCGGACTGGCCGGGAATGGTAGCCATGCTTGCGGCGGGAGGAGCACTGAACCATTTAGGGATTGATCATTTTAGGGTTAGCGGAGATGCAAAGGATCCGGAAGTTCTGAAGAAGTATATAACTTTCGCAAAATGCGCGATGGTAGTAAACGGATTGAACGGACAAAAATACGGCCTGATTGGCGGAAGAAGTCTGGGAATGTACAGCGCTACGGTAAGTATGCAGGATTGGCAGAAGAAGTTTGGCGTTGATGTGGATCATTTAGACCAGAGTGAACTGGTAAGAATGGCAGATGAGATCCCGGAAGCACAGGTAGATAAAGCTTTTAAGTGGCTTTCAGAAAATGTGGGCGAGATCCATTATAATGGCACGAGCTTTACCGCGGAAAAATTAAAGACACAGATCAGACATTATGAGGCGTTAAAGAAGCTTATCAAGCAGAATGATTATGATTTTGTAGGTGTGAAATGTCATTACGAGATGAGCAGGCACTATTGTACCGAATGTATCTGCGCGGCTTTCTGCAATGATCCTTACGATTGGGACGGTCCAAAGGAGCCGGTTGTATATGCCTGCGAAGCTGATTCAGATGCGGCCCTCACGATGCAGATTTTAAAAATGCTGACGGACGAGCCGGTAATATTTATGGACGTACGTCATTATGATGCGGACGAAGACGTTATGGTATTTTGCAACTGCGGTTCTCAGTCAACCTATTACGCGACAGGAAAAGACGACTATAAAGAGAATCTAGCAAAGACGAAACTGTATCCGGCATTGGATATTTACGCCGGAGGCGGATGCCATGTGAATCTGATGACGGCGCCCGGGAAGGCAACGATTGCAAGGCTGAACCGGAAAGAGGGAAAATACAGAATGACTATCATTCCAACAGAATTTGTTACCCTGCCGGAAGAAAAAATGGCAGAAACAACGATGGAATGGCCGCATGTATTTGCAAAGCTTCCGTTTGACCATCAGATATTTTTGGATAAATTTGATGCGAATCACTGCCATGCAGTATATGGCGACAAGGTAGAAGAACTGAAGATGATTTGCAGAATGTTAGATATAGACGTGGAACTCTTAGGGGAATAAAAGAGCGAAACATATGAGAAAGATTTGTTATCTGGCCAGATACAAATAGAAAACATGAATGATGAACAAAGGAGGGAACTTGATGAAGAAGAGATTAATTGCAGTATTAGTGTGCCTGACAATGGTTGCAGGCCTGGTTGTCGGCTGCGGAGGGAAAGAAGACACCTCAAAGGATGAAACGACAGGAACAGAGACAGAAACAAAGACCGAGGCCGATGCCGGAGCCCAGCAGCTTCAGGCAGATGGGAGCGCGGCAAAGGAGGATTTGCATTTTGCAATTATTTTGCCGTCTTTAGGACATGAATTCTGGAAAAACTGTTTGACATTGGCTGAGCAGACAGCAGAGACGGAAGGCATCAAACTAACAACTTATAACTGTGAAGACAGTTCAGACAAATGCGCGGAGTATATCGAAACAGCATGCAATTCAGGAATTGACGGATTGATTTTCGTTGCGTATTTTGATATGGGACCGAAATGTCTGGCAACCGCTAAGACGGCAAATATTCCGGTTATTATAATCGATGCTTATATTCCGGATATCGCGCCGGGCGAGGAAGGATATGATAACTATCTCGCATTTATCGGACCTTCTGACGAAGAGTCAGGATATCAGATGGCATGCGCGCTCTTTGACGGAATGGAAGCAAATGACAAAGGCGAAAAGATCGTCGGTGTAGTAAACGGTACCGCAGGATCTACGGTAGCTGTAGACAGACGTGCTGGTTTTGAGAGAGCATACAAAGAATATACAGACAAGGGTGAGAAGATAACGATTGCCGGTGAAGTTACAGGCGACTTTGTCCGTGACAAATCACAGGAAGTTACAGAGTCCTTATTACAGGGAAATCCGGATATTAAAGGAATCTGGGCTGCAAACGGCGGAACTGGTACAGGTGTCCTTGCGGCGGTTAGTTCTTTAGGCTACAAGCCAGGCGAAGATATTAAGATCGTATGTATGGATCTGAACGAAGAAAATGTAAACAGCGTGAAAAAGGGAGATATGTTGTTTGATGTTGGCGGACATTGGCTGCAGGGAGCTTTTGCTGTAACTATGATGTGCGATTACTTAAATGGATTTGATCTTCCGTCAGACAGAAATGTTAAGCTTACACCAATTCCGGTATTCCAGGATGATGTAGATGATTTCTTATCCGTATTCGTAGATTTCCTGCCTCCTTATGATGCACATGAGTATTCACGTACATTTAACAAGGATGCTGCTCCGGAGCCGCCGGCACTTTCTTATAAATAACAGACGGAGACGGTATTTGGAAGTAAATAGTGTTTAAAAAAGGGATAGTATGTGTGCCCGAAGGCACACATCAATCCCTTTTCTAAAATATGGATAAGGAGTGGGACGAATGGATTTTACTGTTAAAAATGTAAGTAAAAGATTTGGTCCGACGGTTGCGGTAGACAATGTTAGTGTCAGGTTTGCGGCAGGTGAAATTCGGGCAATCGTAGGTGAAAACGGAGCAGGTAAATCGACACTGTTGAAAATAGTTTCCGGAATCCATAAAAGAGATTCCGGAGAAGTTTATCTTGATGATAAGCCGTTTAATCCGGAGAACTATGTACAGGCGGCGACTGAAGGAGTGGCTTATGTATTTCAGGAGACGACAATTAATCCATACTTAGGCATTGCAGAAAATATATTTATTAACAGGTTGAGAGAGTTTAGGACGCCGCTTGGCCTTATTAACCGTAAAAAGCTAAATAGCGCGGCACAGAAGATATTGGATGATATCGGGGTGGACTTTAAAGCTACAGACCCTATTCAGTCGTTAAATCTGGGACAGTGGAAGACGATAGAGGTTGCAAGAGGTCTTGCATACGATCCTAAGGTAATCTTTTTCGATGAGTCAACAGCATTCCTTAATTATAATGAAGTAAAGGCCTTTTTAAATATAGTAAAGAGGCTGAAAGAAAGAGGCATGGCGATCGGGATTGTCACACATCATATGAATGAGATCTTTGAACTTGCTGATACAGCGACTGTTATGAAGGATGGCAGATGGGTTGCAGATAAAAAAATTAAAGATATAACACAGGATGAAATACAGCAATTGATGGTCGGAAGAAAATTATCTGCAATTTATCCTGACAAAAAAGAAGTTTTATCTGATGAAATAACTATGAAGGTAGAAGGATTATCGTGCGGCGATCAGTTAAAGGACGTAACCTTTGAACTTCATAAGGGAGAGATCCTTGGAATCGGCGGCTTAAAAGGAGCCGGCGGAGATGAGCTTTTAAGTATTATTTATGGGGATGAAAAAGAGACCGCCGGAAAGATATGGGTAGAAAATACAGAGTATGCACATAAAAATCCTCATGATGCAATGAAAAACGGATTTTCCATGCTGCCCGGTGAACGTACGATAGAAGGCCTGATCACAACGTTTTCTATTAAAGATAACATTAATATGGGGGCGATGAAGAAAAAAGGGATTTTGACTGATCTGGCGAAGGAGACGGAAGTCGCGAATGAAATGATACAAAAGGTAACAATTAAAACCAACTCCTGTGAGATGCCATGTGATTCCTTAAGCGGCGGAAATATGCAAAAGGTAGTGATTGCAAAATGTCTTGCCACGAATCCCAAAATACTTTTGTTAAATAATCCTACCCGCGGTATTGATGTCGGAGCCCGGCTTGAAATTTATACAGTTATCAGCGAACTTGCCAAAGAAGGGATGTCGATCCTTATGCTTAGCGAAGATTTAGGAGAGCTGATCGGAGTGAGTGACCGGACAATGATTTTGCGGCGAGGCGAAGTAAGTAAGATGTATGAGTTTGATGAAAAGCCGACAGAAGAAAGTATGATTACATACATGCTGTAGGGAAAGCGAGGAGGAGATAAACATATGGAAGAAAATATGACAGTAAACAAAAGCAGCTGGAAAGATAAATTCAGAAATAAGTCGTTCCGTGATTATTTTCCGATTATTTTTCTTGTAGTGATGTGTATTGTATTTGGAATGATGAATAAACGCTTTTTTTCATGGAATAACTTTACGGTTATTTTAGTGCAGGTTGTTACTCTGCTGGTATCCGGAATGGGAGCGACCTTTGTAATTATGACGGGTTCCATTGATCTGTCGGTAGGCTCGGTGCTGGCATTTTCTGCGGTAGTAACTGCATTAACGGTTCCGCAGTTCGGAGTGTTCGCATTTGTTTTTGCAATTCTTGCAGGAGCGCTCTGCGGTTTGGTCAACGGAATAGTATTTGCAATTGGACGGGTTCCATCCTTTATTGCAACGATGGGTTCCCTGACAGCCCTCAGAGGCGTGGTATTGATTTTAACGCAGGGCGTGCCGGTTCAAATTAATGATGAGAAGTTCCTTACGGTTTTTTCCGGAAGAAGCTTTCTTGGGATACCGAACACTGCCATATTTATGGTCATTATCGTGATCGTTTCGTATATTATTCTTGAAAAAACACCTTTTGGAAAGGAAGCAAGAGCGATCGGAGGCGGCGAAAGAGTGGCAGAGCTGGCGGGAATCAAGGTAGTAAAGACCAAGGTTCTGGTATATATGTGGGCGGGGACCATGTTTGGTATTGCAGGGCTTTTACAGAGCGCACGTGTGCTTGCGGCTACAGCGACGCTGGGAGAAGGATTTGAACTGGATGTGATTGCTGCGGTCGTAGTAGGAGGGACACCGCTTTCAGGCGGCGTCGGCGGTATCGGCGGAACAATTCTGGGAGCTTTTATCATCCAGATTTTAAGCAATGGTATGAATATGATGGGATTATCACCATATCTTCAAAGCATAGTAAAGGGCTGCGTACTTGTACTTGCAGTATTCATCAGTATAGACAGGACAAAAAAGGCTGAAACAAAATAAAGATCAGGAGGGTTTATTATGGAATATATTAATACACAGGTAGATGGCTTAAAGCTTTCTAGGGTAGGACTTGGAACATGGGCAATCGGCGGGGCTAATTGGGGTGAAACGAATGTGGACGAAGCGATCCGGACAATCCATAAAGCGGTTGATATGGGAATTACAGTGATCGATACAGCGCCGATTTACGGCTGTGGCCATTCGGAAGAAGTAGTCGGCAAAGCACTGGCTGACGGCGGCCGCAGAAATAAAGTGGTTCTGGCTACCAAATGCGGGCTGAGCTGGGATGAGAATGGAGATGCATACCGTGACTGCCGTCCCGAGACAATTCGCAAAGAAGTCGAGATGAGTCTTAAGAGATTAAAAACAGATCATATTGATGTCTATCAGATTCATTGGGCGGACATTAAGGTTCCTTTTGCCGAAACAGCGGGAACCATGCAGGAATTGATCAAGGAAGGAAAGATCCGCGCGATCGGAGTATCTAATATGTCTAATGCGCAGATGGATGAATGGCGGAAGACGGCGCCGATCCACACCTTGCAGCCGTCATACAATATCCTGGAAAATAAGCTGTTCGAGGATCAGATCCCTTATTGCTTAGAAAATGACATCAACGTCATAGCTTATAGTTCTTTATGCAGAGGGCTGCTTTCAGGAAAATATTATGTGGGCATGAAGTTCCGTGAAGGCGATATGAGAAATGAGGACGATCCGAAATTCCAGGGTGAGAATTTCAAAAACCATATTGCCGCTGTTGACGCATTGAAAGAATATGCAGAGCAGTTTGGAAAATCCGTTTCTGAACTCGCAGTAAGATGGGTTTTGGATAAAGGTGTTTCCTGTGCTCTCTGGGGAGCAAGAACTCCGGAGCAGCTTGATAATATACCAGGTGTTATGGGATGGAGTCTGACCAAAGAACAATGTCAGGAAATGGAAGATATCGTTGCGAAATATGTTCCGGTTCAAGTAGGAAAAGAATTCCTGACACCACCATACAGGGAGGAGTAGATCGATGCCGGCAATAAAAGAAGTATTTGAACAGGGAAAAGGTATTTTGCATCTGGCGCCGACATGGGTTCCAAGAGGATTCAATGAGCCGGGAAAGAGACTCAGGCTTCATCCGGATGACTATTATGCGCTGGGAATGGACAGAGGCGGTATCTGCGAACGCTGGCTCGGCTCGCTTGCAAAAGCATTAAACGGACCGAAGACTGGTGAAACAGAAGGTATGAGTTATGTCTTAGAGGATGCAGAGACGAAAACAATGCGTCTGTTTAAAGATTATGTGGATGAGCTTGGCGCAGAGCTCATCGGCGAAAGTCTGATGGAGCGTTATGGGACATGGCCTACATTTGCGAAGTTATATGATTATGATAAGCCGCTTTTTCATCATCTGCATCTTACAGAAGAGAAGGCCAATAAAATCGGTATGCATGGAAAACCGGAAGCATATTACTTCCCGCCGCAGTACAATTGCAGCTACCTTGGAAGAATGCCGCTTACGTACTTTGGATTTGATCCTTCTACGACAAAAGAACAGGTTATGAAATGTCTGGAGGATTATGATAAGAAAGATACGCGTATTACAGAGCTGTCCAGAGCATACCGCATAAAGCTGGGTACCGGCTGGTATACTCCGGCAGGAGTCATCCATGCTCCGGCGTCCCTTGTGACATTTGAACCGCAGTGGAACAGTGACGTCAATACTATTATGGAAAATGTAACAATGGGAGAAGTGAACCCTCATAATCTTCTCACAGACTGCGCGCCGGAAGAGGAAAAGAATGATCTGGAAGCAATCTTTAACCAGATTGACTGGGAAGAAAGTACAAGGCCGGATTACAAGGAGACGTATTTCAGAGTGCCAAAGCTTAAGAATGAATCCGAAGAAGCAGTTGAAAAGTGGGTTGCGTATGCGAATGACTGGGTTGCGGCAAAAGAAGTTACCGTGCTGCCCGGGAAGGAATATGTACTTATAGATCAGGCATGTTACTGCGCGCTGGTTGTTCAGGGACACGGCGCATTCGGAGCGTTTGAATGTGAGGCGCCGGAACTTGTGCGCTACGGAGATATCACGGGCGATGAGTTCTTTGTATCTGAAACGGCGGCGAAGAACGGTGTTAAAATTAAAAATACAAGTACATATCAGCCATTGGTTATTCTTCAGAATTTTGCAAATAACAATGTTGAAGTACCGAAAACTGTCTAATAACAACGGCGCATGATCTGTTTGATTATGCGCCATTTAAAGTAAAGGAGAATAAAATGCAGAGAATATTAAATAATCCAGACGATATTGTAGATGAAATGCTGCAGGGATTTTTAAAGGCACACGCAGAAATTGTGGAAGCAACGGAAAATAAAAGAGTAGTTAAAGCAAAGGATATACCAGAAGGAAAAGTCGGAGTGGTAACAGGAGGAGGCTCCGGGCATAAACCCGCATTCATCGGATATGTCGGAAAAAATCTCTGTGATGCGGCGGCAGTAGGAGAAATCTGCTCATCTCCGACAGCGGCGGCATTTCTGGATGCGTTTAAGGCTGCGGATCAGGGAAAAGGTGTTGCCTGTCTGTACGGGAATTATTCCGGGGACAACATGAATGTAAAGATGGCAGTCAAGATGGCAAAAAAAGCCGGAATAACTGTAAAAACTGTAGTTGCTAATGATGATGTCGCATCGGCCCCGGGGGATCAGAGAGAGAAAAGAAGAGGTGTAGCCGGAGAAGTATTGATGTGGAAAGTCGGAGGCGCAAAGGCGGCAAAAGGTGGGGACTTAGACGAGGTGATCAATGCGGCCCAGAAGGCTATCGATCATACGAGAAGCGTAGGGATCGGACTTTCGCCGTGTACCCTTCCGGCAGTCGGGCATCCGAACTTTGAGATTAAAGAAGGGACTATGGAAGTAGGAATCGGTCATCATGGCGAACCGGGCATTGAAGTATGCCAGTTAGAGAGCGCAAAGGACATGGCAAAGAGAATGGTCGATGTTGTACTGCCGGACTATCCGTTTGCCGAGGGTGATGAAGTTGTGGTACTTGTGTCTGGTCTCGGCGCAACGCCGGTTATGGAACTGTATGTTTTGTATGATGAGATTGATAAACTTTTGAAAGAAAAGGGAATCAAAACCTTTAAAGCATATGTAGGAAATTACTTTACATCTATGGAAATGATGGGCGCTACGCTTACGGTTATGAAGCTGGATGATGAATTAAAAGAACTCATTGATATGCCGGCATACAGCATGGGACTTAAGCAGTTTTAGGAGGGATTTGGATGAGCGGATTTCACAACACAGACGGAAAAAGTATATTGCTGAAAATGGTAGAGGGAATACAGAATAACAAAGAGTATCTCGGCGACATCGACGGGCTGATCGGAGATGGAGATCATGGAATGAACATGAATAAAGGATTTTCTGTCTTCAAGGACAGATTCAGAGATGCAGATATTAGCTTCACAGAAGGATTAGATGAGCTGGGGACGATTCTTTTAAATGAGATCGGCGGCTCTATGGGCCCTATATTTGGTACGATCTTTATGGATATGGCCGAAGCAGGAGAGGATGCGAAAGAAATTACTCTTGAGATTTTTTCTGATATGATGACAGCGGGATTTGAGGGATTGTGCGATATCATAGAGGCAAAAGTCGGAGATAAAACGCTAGTAGATACATTGTCGCCCGCAGTAGATGTGATAAAAGAGGCAGCGCAAACAGGGAAAGACTTTAAAGAAGCTCTTGAAGAGATGAAAGCGGCAGCCGAAAAGGGAAGAGATTCCACAAAAGATATTGTGGCAAAATTCGGGCGCTCCAGCAGGCTTGGAGAGCGGTCGAGAGGCGTGCTGGATGCCGGAGCTGCATCGTGCTGTATTATATTGCAGACGATGGCGGATGGAATGATTGAATTGCTGTCATAATAGC
>CAMNTQ010000012.1 GCA_946558695.1 uncultured Lachnospiraceae bacterium | reverse complement strand
TATCCCACGCCGTGGCCGGTGCCGCACTGGTAGTCAAGGTCAAGGTCCCAGATAGGGCCTCTTGCCAGCACGTCAAGATTATAGCCGTAGCAGCCGTAGAGGAATCTTGCCCGTGACAGGCGCATCATAGCGCGTACAACTGCAGTGAAGTATTTTTTCATCTGCCGGTCTACGGAGCCTAGGACAAAGGTTCTTGTAATGTCCGTGGAGCCTTCATAGTATCCGCCGCCGGTGTCGTTTAAGAAAAATGCGCCGGGTTTTAACTGTACGTCGGATTCTTTGGAAGGAGAGTAGTGCATCATGGCTGCATGGTCCGCGAACGCGCATAAGGGTTCAAAGCTGTCGCGGATATAGCCTTCCTGCGCTGCGCGCAGCTCGGTTAATTTTGCGGCGGAGCTTAACTCGGTAATCGGTTCTTTATCATATCGGTTCTTGATCCAATACATGAATTTTGTGATGGCAACGCCGTCTTTTATGTGCGCTTTCTTCACGTTTTCAAGCTCTACATCATTCTTCATGGCTTTCATGAGGATGGTAGGGTTGGCAGCTTCTACGATGTTGCAGGGAATGTTCTTGTAAAGAGCGTAATTCATCTTCATGGGATCGATCAGAGCAGTGCTGCCGGCGTCTAATTTTTTGATATCCTCGTAGATATCGTTGTAGGGGTGGATCGTCACTTTATTTTTCGCCAGTTCTTCGCGAATCTGATCATTAAGTTTTGCATCGTCCACATAAAGCTCTACCTTATCCATTGTTACGATGGCATAAGAAAGGAGCAGAGGGAAGAAGTCAATATCATCCCCGCGGATGTTAAGAAGCCAGCAGACATCGTCCAAAGATGCGATAATGTGGGTGTCGGCATTCTGTTCTTTCATGACAGTTCTTAAGCGGGTAAGCTTTGAAGTGGAGCTTTCGCCGGAATATTTTTCCTCTAAGAAAAATGCCGGCTTTTTAGAAAGACACGGACGGTCTTCCCAGATCGCGTCGATCAGGTCCTCTGAGTAATGGATGCGGATATTTTTTTCGGACAGAGCTTTCTCGTACTCCTGGCCCTCGCCCATGGAAAGGACGCGGCCGTCGAATCCTACCGTGCCGCCTTCCGGGATATTTGCCTGAAGATATTCCGTGATGGACGGAGTGTCTCCTACGAACATCTTCATCAGGCGGATGCCGCTGCCGGCCAGTTGATTTTCCGCCTGAAAGAAATACCTTCCGTCTGTCCAGAGACCGCCGTCGTCTTTGGTGATGACTGCCGTTCCGTAGGAACCGCTGAATCCGGTGATGAATTTCCGGGCTTTAAAATGTTCCCCTACATATTCGCTCTGGTGAAAATCTGCCGTCGGAACAACGTATGCGTCAATGTTCTTTTCGGCCATAAGCAATCGAAGCTTATGAATTCTTTCTGCTACATTCATTGTGAAAAACCTCCTTAATATTTGAAAATTCTATTTTACATATTTTACCATAAAATGTGTGGAAACGCTATGGTTTCCTAAACACTGCTGCTTTCGGTTGCAAAAGGAAATTTGAAAGACTATAATATAGAATATGGTATATTTCATTTGAAAAGTATTTTCAGAAAGGAAACAAAATGGGGAAAGAGAAAATAATAATTCATCGAAGACAGCGCATACAGCGGCGCTTTTCTGTTATTATGTATCTGTGCATTTTTGCGGCGCTGTGTTATCCGTGGATCATGATAGGGGAGGTGCGGTATAACCTGCTCTCTTTTGCTAAGTGTCTTAAGACGGAGGGCGCCGCAAGTATCATAGAGCGCGCCGGCATCGCGCCGGATCCGTCCTATGCGGTAGGACTTGCTGTGAATCTGTATATGTATCTGGCTTTTTTTGTTTTATGTGTCTTATATCTGATTACCATGTATTTTAGGAAAGACTGGTATTTGAATGCGGCGGCGCTTTTGATGGCGATTTTCTTTACCTATGCCGGGATGTGGGAGTATATGATCGGAACGATCTGCAGCAATGTGGTGGAGGCGATTCTGTTTCCGGGAGTGCTGATGGCTCTTTCGGGCATCGAGTGCATCGGGCGGAAGATGATTGAGATTTGGGACAGGGAAGTTGTAGACAAAGCCGAGTATGAGAAAAAGGAGAGAAAAGAGAGGGCAAAGCGCAAGGCGAGGCTTTATTTTCCGGGGAAATATAACCGTCTGTTTTTCCAAGTTATATGGAAAAATTTTGTCGGGAATCTGAAAGAATACTCTGTGCTTCTTCTCTGCAACGGACTTGTGTTTGCTTTTGTAGTGTCAGGATTCGGGATGCAGGCTCTTGTAAAAGAGGGGGATATGAGCTATAAGACCGGCTATCCGGCAGGCGCGGGAAAAGTTTTACTCAGAGGCTTAATCGAGCTGGGTATCGTGGGGCTTCTTATGCTTGTCCTTTTGCTTCTTTACTATCTAAGGAAAAGACTTCCGGAGTACGGAGTCTTTAAGACGCTGGGAATCCGGACAAAAACCATTTATTCCTGCTTGGGCGCGGAGCTTGGTATCGGAACGGCCGTATCGCTGATCTTCGGCGGCGTATTGGGAGTTATCATGGTAACTTTGTTCCAGAATAGCGCGGGCGGCGGAAGTGCAGACTGGCTTTCCCCGCTGCTTTTTCTGAAGGCGGCGGCAATTATGCTTCTGATTTATTTAGCCACGTTTTTTGTGACACATGACCTGTTCGTGGGATTTCGGATGGGAAGCTCTACGGAGCTTCAGATGATGAAAGAATGGATACCGAGACATTTTCAATTTGTATTTGCGGCGGCAGGCGTTTACCTTGCCGTATCAGGAGTTTTTAAGTACCGGGAAAATGTGAATGCAGAAGATGCGGGACTTTTAATCCGGTGCTGCGCGGGCGTTTATCTGATCATCCGGTTCGGAATCGCGGGATATCTGCACTGGAAACGAAAAAGAAAGGGGGCGCTGTCGAAGCTTTTAAAGCAGCATCCGTTTTATCACAAATCTAGGAGCAGTGCATGGTATATCTTCGGGCTTTGCGTGCTTCAGACGTGTATGATCGGCCTTTTCTTCGTACAGCTGTTTTCCGCCCGGCTTGTGACGGATACAGACGAGCTGTTTCCTTATGACTTGGTTCTGCTTGCCGGCGAGGGGGAGGAAGAGGACGCATTTCTTAAAGAGATTCAGGAAAAGGAAGGAGTGTCAGCCGAAGTTTACCCCATGTTCCGGGTATCCGGCTGCGACGCCGGTACGGCGGGGATTGCCAGCCAGAATATCGGGATATCGGAGACTGCCTACCACGCTTTAAAAAAGGCGCGCGACCCAAAGTATCAGGAAAAGCCGCTGGGACTGGACGATGAAGGAGAGAGAATCTATATTGTACACCAGCAGGATAAGGGATCGGAAGCTCAGCCCGTCGATTATTATGATAATTATGTGTCCAGAGAGACGCCCGTACTCTATACCGGGCCGGTGTGCGAGCGGTTCACGCCGGGGCCGGAGTTTGCCCATGGCATGTCTATGACATCCTTTTACATACGTCAGATTGCCGGGGAGGAAACAGACAGCCTGATTGGAGTTTTCAGCCAGGGGGAGCGGGAGAATCTGATCGTGTTTTCCGACGCCTATTTTGAAAAGGCAAAAGATCAGTGGAAGGTGACGCATCCGGATAGGGGGGATATTCTGACAGAGGAGGAGTTCGCCAATGAGGGAGCCGAGCCGAACCAAGGGCCTGTAAGACTTGTGCTCATTCAGGCAGAGGAACAGGTATTAAAGGAGCTTGAGCCGGGGCTTTCGGCCTTTAAGGAACGGCACATAACGGAGGAAAAGTACGATACAAAGGTAAGAAGCTCTTATCTGAAAACAGAGATTAAAAAACGGGCGGATGCGGAGCTTCGGATGCGCAAAACGATGGCGCTTCTGTTGTCGGCGGCATTTTTCGCCGCATCCGTGCTGCTTCTTGGCATAAAGATGATGACGGAAAAAAGAATGAACATCCGCAGGGCGCAGTTCCTTAACTGTATGGGCATGAGAAAGGCGGAACGGACGGCGCTTCTTCGAAGCGAGATAAGAGTTTACTATGTTTTGACGGTGATGATTTCCAGTGCGTTAAGTGCGGGCCTGATGTTTGCAAGCCTTAAGGCAAGGCTTTATACGGCTGCGGATGCAGAAAAGTTCCTGCGGACGGCGGCGCCGGCGGCGGTGTGCGAACTGGCGTTGTTTGGCGCGGCTGTGTGGATTCTGACGGAATGGAATATCCGCCGGATTGAGAAAAATGTGTGTGAGGTATAGGTATGGGTATGGGAAGTGTATTAAAAGTAGAGGAGCTGGTACGCAATTACAAGCTTCCGAATCAAGAGGACGGCATGATAAAGGTGTTAAAGGGGCTGAATTTCCAGATTGAAGAGAATGAGTTTGTAGGAATCATGGGGAAATCCGGCTGCGGCAAAACGACCCTTTTAAAGCTGTTGGGACTGATTGACAAGCCGTCCGGCGGACGGTTGTATTTTAAGGGACGGAAGGTGGACGAGCTGTGGATGGATGAGCTTGCGGACATCCGGCGCCGCGAGATTGGATTTGTCTTTCAGGATTTCTATCTGATGGACAGTCTGACGGTAGAGGAAAACATTATGCTGCCCATGATTTTAGACAAGGCGAAAGAAGAGGATTGCTTTGCGGGAGCCAAAGAACATGCCGGACATTTTCAGATTACGCATCTGATCAAGAAATATCCGTATGAGCTTTCCGGAGGAGAGCGCCAGAGAGTGGCCATCTGCCGGGCGCTGATTAACCGGCCGGAATTGATTCTGGCGGACGAGCCTACCGGGAATCTGGATTCAAAATCGGGAAAGATTGTGATCGAGGCGCTGAACAGAATCTATAACGAGTATAAAAAGACGATCGTCATGGTTACGCACGACCCGCAGATTGCGAGCAACTGCAGCCGGATTCTGTTCCTTAAGGACGGAAATATCTTGGACGTTCTGGAAAAAAATGGAGACCAGGAGGAGTTCTACCAGAGGATACTAGGGCGCATGGCAGAGCTTTAAGCCCGCGGATGCTTTAAAGAGCCGGAAAATATGGACTCCTAAAATAATTATAAATTTAACAATGTGAAAACTTAAGTTTTCCTTAAAAGTTTTTGTTGTCTTTTTGGAAGTATTGTGATAACATCATAGTGTCAAAAGCTTTTATTTGTCATACTTTACCAAATAAAAGCAAAATTTATAGTTTGGAGGGTGAAACTCATGGGAAACACAAAAAAGGGATTTCCATTTGGCTTTTATGTATGTAGCTTGTCATTTACGTTCGAGCGTCTTGCATACTACGCGGCGAAATGGGGACTCACAATCTTCATTGCTGCAAAGGCAGTAAATGGCGGTCTTGGTCTTGATAAGACAGTAGGAGCGACAATGTCGGCGAACCTCGTAGCTCTTACTTATATCACTCCTATTATCGGAGGATATATTGCTGACCGCTGGATCAGCCCGCGTCTTCTTGTTCCGGTTGGAGAAATCCTGATGGGACTTGGTTATCTGTGCGCGTGGAAAGCAAACGGAATCGGAATGCTCTGGGCAATGGTTATTCTTGTTGCGGTTGGTACTGGTTTCTTTAAAGGAAACGTATCTGGTATCAACGGACGTCTGTTCCCGCTCGCTGATGCGGATGAGCTGGATACCGTCTTCAGTCTTCAGTACTCATTCGTAAACATCGGTTCTTTCTGCGGAACGACATTCCTGTCACTGCTTGCAAAGGCTGCTGGATACCGTATGCTGTTCCTTGTCTGCGGAATCGCTCTGTTCGTTGACTGCTTATGGTGGCTGTTCGGTATGAGATTCTTCGGCGATGCCGGAAAGAAGCCGTTCCTTGTTGATAATCGTGTAGAGGATGTTAATAAGGAAGAGAAGGATACGACTCCGCTTACGAAGCTTGAGAAGAACCGCGTGATTTCTATCATCATCGTAACGATCTTCTCCGGTATTTTCTGGACAATCTGGTATATGGTATACAACCCGGTATACTTCGAGTTCGGTCCGACAAGCGAGGCTGGTCTTGGCTGGGCAAACTGGAACATCGGTTCCTTTACGATGCCGACTGCATGGTTTGACTCCATGAACGGTCTGCTTTGTATCATCCTGTGTCCTGTATTTGCAGGAATCTGGGCAAAGATGAGACAGAGACCGCAGGGAGATATCGGTATGTTTAAGAAGACGGCGCTTGGAATCATTATCCTTGGCCTTACGCCGGCAACGATGGTATTAGCTGCTATCCTTGCAGGTTCAGGAACAAAGGAACCGGTAGGTATTTGGATTATCGTGCTGGCAGCGGTTTCTATGACAGTGGGCGAGGTTATCTTCTCACCTCTTGGAAACTCTTTCATCAGCAAATATGCTCCGAAGAAACTGCTCGGAACACTGCTTGGTATCTGGCCATTGGCAATCTTCTTTGCTTCAAAGGGAAGTGCAGAGCTTTATAAAGTACTGTCCAAGATGGATTTCATCAAGGGTTATGGTATGGTTGCAATTGTGATCATTGCTTGTGGTGTGATCATGTTCGCATTCTCTGGCAAGGTTGACAGAATGGTAGAAGGAGAATAGTCTTTATTCTTACATAAGCTGGGGGTATCGTGGGATGGCCGGTGACTGGCTGTCAGGCGGTACCCTTATTTTTGGCAGGAAGGAATATTTCTGAACTGTAAAATTACAGACAGAAAGGATGGAATTATGGCATATAGTTACCGGGTAAAATATGAAGAGACAGCAGAGACGCTGGAACCGGTCTGCGAATTGTTTGATGTAGATAACAGTGAGATCACGATGCGGTTTGTCGCGGCGGCGCTGGGAATATTTGTGCTTGTGTTTATGTTTATTTACGGAGATCCGGGCGGGGGTACGCTGCCGGGGCTTTTGTTATTTTTTGTGAAATTTTTGGCCGCATGGGCGGCGCTTGCCGCTGCGGCTATGATTATAAATAAAACAGTCTGGAGAAAAGCGGTCCGGGCGACGGCTGCCGGGGATGCGGAAGAGATGTATAAATTCCGGAGAGAGAAAAACGGAAAAAACATTACTTCGCAGATAGATTTTTATGAGGATCGTTTTGAGAGCGTGACGAAGATCAAGACGCGTGCATTCGATTATGGACGTGCCATAAAATTGCTGGAGTCGGAGCGCGCATTCGGGATTGTGATCAAAACGGATAAAAATATAAGAGCTGTCATCGGTTTTCCGAAAGAAGCACTTATAGATGGGGATATGGAAGAGTTTAAAAATTTTCTGCTGGAAAGATGTCCGAATGTAAAAAATAAAATAAAAAAATTACGGTAAAACGGCTGTTGTAATACAAAATTGGCCTGCGGGGGTTCATCATGCATTTGTTACCCCGCAGGCTTTTATTTTGTTATTCGTTCACTCTCGTGCCATCCGCAGAGTCGGAGAGAACGGTAACTTCATTTTGTGAAATATGAGACAATAGATGGAAAAGTAGTTGCAGACCTTTAAAAAAGGGGATATAATATAAATTGGCAAAAATTTGGTCATGCTTTTACATGTTTCATAACGGCCAATTTTAATATGTAAGGAAAATGGAGGGCTAGACTATGGGCAACATAGCAACAGAAAATGCGGCAGGCAGAAGAATTGCGAATCTGCTTGATGCAGGAAGCTTTGTTGAAATCGGCGGGGCAGTAACAGCCAGAACAACTGATTTTAACATGCGGGAAAAAGATACCCCGGCAGACGGCGTCATTACCGGCTACGGTGTGATCGACGGGAATTTAGTGTATGTTTACAGCCAGGATGCTTCCGTTCTGAACGGAGCGATGGGCGAGATGCATGCGAAGAAGATCGTGAATATTTATGATATGGCAATGAAGATGGGAGCGCCGGTGATCGGTCTGATCGATTGCGCGGGGCTTAGGCTTCAGGAAGCGGCGGATGCGCTGAATGCCTTTGGAATATTGTATCTGAAGCAGTCTATGGCTTCCGGCGTAGTGCCGCAGATTACTGCAATTTTTGGGACATGCGGCGGCGGGCTTTCCCTTGTTCCGGCACTTACGGATTTTACGTTTATGGAAAGTTCAAAAGCAAGATTATTTGTAAATTCTCCGAATGCGATCGCAGACAACAATATCTCCAAATGTAATACTTCATCGGCAGAATATCAGACCGAAAAGGCTGGTCTTGTAGACGGAACCGGTACGGAAGAAGAGATTCTTACTAATATCCGCACCCTTATCTGCATGCTTCCGTCTAACAACGAAGAGGACAGCTCTTACAGTGAGTGTACGGATGATCTGAACAGAGTCTGTGCGGATATTGAAAATGCGGCGGATGACGCGGCGATCATTCTTTCCGATATTTCGGACGGATCTGCATTGTTTGAGACGAAGAAGGATTTTGCAAAGGACATGGTAACAGGATTTATCCGTCTGAACGGCATGACGGTAGGCGCTGTTGCGAACCGCTCAAAGATATATAATGAAGAAGCCGAGACGGCGGCGGAGTTTGACGGCTCGCTGTCAGCGGACGGTGCGCTGAAAGCAGCAGAGTTCATTGCGTTCTGCGATGCGTTCAACATTCCGATTCTTTCCATCACGAATGTTTCCGGATTTGCAGCCACCGAATATGATGAGGCTCATCTTGCAAAGGCAGCGGCGAAGCTTACCTATGCATTTGCCAACGCGACGGTTCCGAAGGTGAATGTTGTTGTGGGCAAGGCGTTCGGAAGCGCTTATGCAGTGATGAACAGCAAAGCGTTGGGCGCGGATATGGTATATGCATGGCCGTCGGCAGAGATCGGCATGATGGATGCGGGTCTGGCGGCAAAGATCATGTATGCAGGCTCTGACGCAGAGATATTAAAAGAGAAAGCGGCTGAATACAGAGAGCTTCAGACAAGCCCATTATCAGCGGCGAGAAGAGGATACGTTGATACGATCATCGAGCCGGCTGATACGAGGAAATATGTGATCGGCGCTTTTGAGATGTTATTCACAAAAAGAGAGGACCGTCCGATGAAAAAGCATGGTGCGGTTTAGAGAGGTGAGGCAAATTGAAGAAGAGAATTAGCTTATTATTGTGCATGATCGCTGCTGTGCTCTGCTTTTCTGCCTGCGGGAATCGGGAAAGCGCACAGTATGATGAGGAATCGCTTACGCAGGTAGCGGATTTCCTCATTGGCTATTGTGCGGAGGCTGATGAGGCAGCGCTCGGACAGTGGAGCGAGCTGTCGGAATTCGCCATTAACCTGCAGCTTACGGAGGCGGGACTTCCCTTTGAGGCAGAGAGTTTCTTAGGCGTTCTTGACAGTTGGAAGGCAGGAATCGCAGAGTGCGGAAGCTATGTGGAGCATGGCGACTACAGCTTCAAGACAGCCAATGGAAAGATTGAGGTCAGCACCGATGCGAAGTTTGAGAAACGCGATGCAGTGATTTCTTTTATGTTTGACAGTGAGTCGAAGCTTGAGAGTATGGACGTCAGCGCGAATATGGAGACAGGCGAGATTTTAAAGAACGCAGGACTTAACACCGTGCTTGGAATGGGAACGGTATTCAGTGTTTTGATACTGATTGCATTTATTATTTCTCTGTTTAAATTCATTCCGGCAATTCAGGCGGCGTTTTCAAAGAAGCCGCAGGAGACACAGGAAGTAAAAGAAACGGCAGCGCCGGTCGAAGCGTCTGTGCCTGCTGCCGAGGACGAGGTTGACGACGCGGAGCTGATCGCGGTCATATCTGCGGCGATCGCGGCCGCGCAGGCAGAAGCACAGATCAGCACCGATGGATTTTTCGTAAGAAGTATCAGACGCCGTCCATCGAATAAATGGAATTCAAAGTAAAATCTAGGAGGATATCAAGATGAAAAATTATACGATCACAGTAAACGGTAATGTATATGATGTTACAGTGGAAGAAAAAGGCGCGGGCGCGGCTCCTGTTGCGGCAGCGGCGCCTAAGGCAGCGCCAAAAGCGGCGCCTAAGGCAGCGCCGAAAGCCGCAGCAGGCGCGGGATCTATAGAAGTGAAGGCAGGCGCGGCAGGAAAGGTATTTAAGATCGAGGCAAATGTAGGACAGAGCGTGAAAAAAGGCGACCCGGTTGTAATTATCGAGGCAATGAAGATGGAAATTCCGGTTGTGGCTCCAGAAGACGGAACAGTTGCAAGTATTGACGCGGCAGTCGGCGATGCGGTTGAGGCTGGCGCAATACTGGCTACATTAAACTAAAGTGAGACATGTCAGAAGAATGAATCTTTTGAAATGAACACGACTGGAGGTTAAAAAATGGAATATATCACAAATACATTAGGAAACCTCATACAACAGACAGCGTTTCTCAATCTTACGGGCGGAAACCTGATCATGATCGCTGTTGCATGTTTTTTCCTATATTTAGCAATTCGACATGGGTTCGAGCCATTGCTTCTCGTTCCGATTGCCTTTGGTATGCTGCTGGTTAATATTTATCCTGATATTATGCTGCATGCAGATGAATCAGCGAATGGAGTAGGAGGACTTTTATACTACTTCTATATTCTGGACGAATGGGCAATCCTGCCGTCGCTTATTTTCATGGGCGTCGGCGCAATGACTGATTTCGGACCACTGATCGCCAATCCCAAGAGTTTTCTCTTAGGCGCGGCGGCACAATTTGGTATTTTTACGGCTTATCTGGGAGCAATGGCAATGGGATTCTCAGATAAAGCGGCGGCGGCGGTTTCCATTATCGGCGGAGCGGACGGACCGACGTCTATCTTCCTTGCAGGAAAGCTGCAGCAGACGGCGATCATGGGGCCGATCGCGGTGGCGGCATATTCCTATATGGCGCTTGTTCCGGTTATTCAGCCGCCGATCATGAAGCTTTTGACGACAGAAAAGGAGCGTAAGATCAAGATGGAGCAGCTTCGGCCGGTATCCAAGCTTGAGCGGATTCTGTTCCCGATCATTGTCACGATCGTAGTATGTATGATCCTTCCGACGACAGCTCCTTTGGTGGGTATGCTGATGCTTGGAAACCTGTTCCGTGAATGCGGCGTGGTAAGGCAGCTTACAGAGACGGCCTCCAATGCGCTGATGTATATTGTCGTTATCCTTCTCGGAACATCTGTCGGCGCTACGACCAGTGCGGAAGCTTTCCTGAACTGGGATACGATCAAGATCGTAATCCTCGGTCTTGTGGCGTTCGCAGTCGGTACGGCGGCCGGTGTGCTCTTCGGAAAACTGATGTGTATTGCGACTCATGGAAAGGTAAATCCGCTGATTGGTTCTGCCGGGGTGTCCGCAGTTCCGATGGCAGCCAGAGTATCCCAGAAGGTAGGGGCGGAGGCGGATCCGACCAACTTCCTTCTGATGCATGCGATGGGGCCGAACGTTGCGGGAGTGATTGGTACGGCGGTAGCGGCCGGTACATTTATGGCAATCTTTGGCGTTATATAAACCTTGAATAATATTTTTGGAGGATATGAAATGGCAGAAATAGAGAAAAAACCAATTAAGATTACAGAGACGATCCTGCGTGATGCGCATCAGTCCCTCATTGCGACGCGTATGACGACGGAGCAGATGCTTCCGATCGTTGATAAGATGGATAAAGTTGGCTATCATTCAGTGGAATGCTGGGGCGGCGCTACTTTTGACGCTTCTCTTCGTTTTCTGAAGGAAGATCCGTGGGAGAGACTTCGGAAGTTCCGTGACGGATTCAAGAACACAAAGCTTCAGATGCTGTTCCGCGGACAAAATATTCTGGGGTACCGTCCTTATGCGGATGACGTAGTAGAGTATTTTGTTCAGAAATCGGTTGCAAACGGTATTGATATTATCCGTATTTTTGATTGTCTGAATGACCTTCGCAATCTGCAGACGGCAGTTACAGCGGCAAATAAGGAGAAGGCGGATGCGCAGGTTGCCCTTTCCTATACGCTTGGCGATGCCTACACGATGGAATACTGGGTAGATATTGCGAAGAGAATCGAAGATATGGGTGCGAATTCGATCTGTATCAAGGATATGGCGGGACTTCTTGTTCCATATAAGGCAACGGAGCTGATCGGAGCGCTCAAGGAGGCGGTAAGCCTTCCGATCCAGCTTCACACGCATTATACGTCCGGGGTTGCTTCCATGACTTATCTGAAGGCAGTGGAGGCGGGCGTTGACGTGATCGATACGGCGATGTCGCCGTTTGCCCTCGGAACAAGCCAGCCGGCAACGGAAGTTATGGTTGAGACATTCAAGGGAACGCCTTATGATACGGGATTTGATCAAAATCTTCTTGCGGAAATTGCAGATTACTTCCGCCCGATCCGAGACGAAGCTCTTGAGAGCGGACTCCTGAACCCAAAGAACATGGGCGTTAACATTAAGACGCTGCTTTACCAGGTGCCGGGCGGTATGCTCTCCAACCTGACTTCACAGCTTAAGGAGCAGAATGCGGAAGACAAATATTACGACGTTCTTGAGGAAGTTCCGAAGGTGCGTAAGGACCTCGGCGAGCCGCCGCTTGTAACGCCTTCCTCACAGATTGTAGGCACGCAGGCAGTATTTAACGTGCTCATGGGCGAGCGCTATAAGATGGCGACAAAAGAGACAAAGGATGTCTTGAGCGGAAAATACGGCGCAACTGTAAAACCGTTCAACGAAGAAGTGAAAAAGAAAGTTCTCGGCGAGGATGCAGAGATTATCACATGCCGTCCGGCAGATCTGATTGCGGACGAGCTTGATACGTTGAGGGGCGAGATGTCACAGTGGAGCCAGCAGGACGAGGACGTACTGTCCTATGCACTGTTCCCGCAGGTGGCGATGGATTTCTTCAAATACCGTGAAGCACAGCAGACAAAGATAGACCAGACCGTAGCAGATACGGAGAATGGAAGCTATCCTGTATAAAGTGCAGAATGAAAATCCCGGAATGCAGGATGTATCTTGTGTTCCGGGATTTTTTCCCGATATTTGTTGAATGTTGGGCGACTCTCGGTTATAATAATTAGATGCGGAACTTTAGAAGGACGGATTGTACTATGGGGAAAAACGACGATTTACAGCGGAAACTTGAGGAGGGCTACAGCCGGTTCAGCAAAGGGCAGAAAAAGCTTGCTGATTTCATACGGAATGACTATGACAAGGCTGCTTTTTTGACGGCGGCCAGGATGGGTGAAGAGGTTGGTGTCAGCGAGTCCACGGTGGTGAGATTTGCCATGGCGCTTGGATATGACGGATATCCGGGCTTCCAGAAGGCTCTTGGAGAGCTTGTGCGCATGAAACTGAATTCCATTCAGCGAATGGAGGTTACTTATGGGCGGATCAGTCAGGGCGAGATTCTTGCGACCGTGCTCCAGTCGGATATTGATAAGATCAAGATGACTCTGGGAGCTATGGACCATGAGATTTTTGAACTGGCGGTAGAGACGATCCTTGCAGCGAGGAAGGTCTATGTGATCGGAATCAGGAGCTGTGCGCCGCTGGCAAGTTTCTTGGCTTTTTACTTGAATCCGATCTGTGAAAATGTGATTCTGGTGAATACGAACAGTTCCAGTGAGATTTTTGAACAGCTGATCCGGGTGGATGAGAGGGATGTGATCATCGGCATCAGCTTTCCGAGATATTCTATGCGTACCTTAAAGGCTCTGGAGTTTTGCAGTAACCGAAAGGCCAAGGTGATTACTCTTACAGACAGTATCCATTCACCTATGACGCTTTATTCCTCCTGCAATCTGATCGCGAGGAGCGATATGGCTTCGATCGTAGATTCTCTTGTGGCTCCTCTCAGCGTGATCAATGCGCTTGTAGTGGCGCTCTGCATGAAAAAGCAGGATGAGGTGATTAAGACTCTTGAGACGCTGGAGGATATTTGGGACGAGTATCAGGTGTACAGCAAGGATGAGCTGAATATGCTGGGGGATAAGGTGGAGCTTTCAAAACCTTTGGAAATCGGAGAAGAGACGGATGAGTAAGGTTTTAGTGATAGGCGGCGGAGCTGCAGGCATGTTTGCGGCCATCGCGGCGGCGGAAAACGGAAATGAAGTGTTTCTATATGAGAAGAATGAAAAGCTTGGAAAGAAGCTGTTTATTACAGGGAAAGGCAGATGCAATCTTACCAATGCCTGTGATATGGATACGCTCTTTGCATCGGTTGTGAGCAATCCGAGATTTTTATACAGCAGTTTTTATCATTATACGAATCAGGATGTGATAGATTTTTTTGAAAAGGCGGGCGTCGCGACGAAGACAGAGCGGGGAGGAAGGGTATTTCCGGACTCGGATCATTCCTCGGACGTTATAAAGGGGCTTGAAAAGGAGCTTAAGAGGCTGCATGTGAAGGTGAAGCTGCATGCGGAAGTGAAAGATATAAAAGTGAGCGGCGAAAGATTTGAGAAGCTCATTTTTACGGATGGAAAGGAAGAAGAAGGCGACTGCTGCATCGTGGCGACGGGAGGGCTTTCCTACAAATCGACCGGGTCCACGGGGGACGGTTACCGGTTTGCCGAAGATATGGGGCATACAATAAAGCCTTGTATTCCATCCTTAGTTCCGGTTGAGACGAAGGAACCTTGGGTATCTGAGCTTCAGGGGCTGTCTCTCAGAAATGTGGAGGCAACCATCAGAGACGGGAGGAAGAAGCTTTATCAGGAGTTCGGGGAGATGCTGTTTACCCACTATGGCGTCAGCGGCCCTCTGCTGATCAGTGCCAGCAGCCGTGTGGGAAGGAAACTTATGGAAAAATCTCTGACGCTGGAGATTGACCTGAAACCGGCGCTCGATGAGGAGGCGCTTCATAGAAGGATTCTCAGGGATTTTGAAGAAAACCAGAACCGGCAGTTTAAAAATGCGGTTGGAAGATTATTCCCTGCAAAACTGGTTCCGGTTATGATAAAATTAAGCGGGATTCCGCCGGAGAAGAAGGTGCATGTGATCTCCAGAGAAGAGAGGAATGCATTTGCTCATCTGATCAAACATCTGAAAGTGACGCTTACAAAGCTCAGAGGTTATGACGAGGCGATCGTCACAAAAGGAGGGATCAGTACAAAAGAGATCAACCCGAAGACGATGGAGTCCAAACGGATAAAAGGAATTTATTTTGCGGGCGAGGTGCTTGACCTTGACGCGCTGACGGGCGGGTTTAACCTGCAGATTGCGTGGTCAACCGGATATGCGGCCGGAAAAAGTATTGAGTAAAAACGGAGGTATGAAAGATGGGATATAACGTAGCGATTGACGGACCGGCAGGAGCCGGGAAAAGCACGATTGCGAAGCTGGTTGCAAAAGAGAAAGGTTATATTTATGTAGATACAGGAGCCATGTACAGGGGGCTTGCCATACATTTTCTTGACAAAGGGATTCGGGCGGAGGAGACGGATAAGATCATAGAAGCCTGTGAAGACGCACAGGTTACGATCCGGTATGAAGACGGAGTCCAGCAGGTATATCTGAACGGACAGAATATCACTTCCCGGCTCAGGGACGAGGAAGTCGGGAATATGGCGTCGAAAAGTTCGCCGGTTCCAGAAGTGCGCAAAAAGCTTTTAGAGCTGCAGCAGGGGCTTGCGAGAGAACAGGATGTGATCATGGACGGCAGGGATATCGGGACATGCGTGTTGCCGGAGGCAGACGTGAAGGTGTATCTTACGGCCAGTGTAGAGACGCGGGCGAAGCGCCGCTATGATGAACTGACGGAGAAAGGGATTGCCTGCAGCCTTGATGAGATCGCGAAGGATATCGCAGAGAGGGACGAGCGGGATATGACACGCGAGACGGCTCCTCTCAAGCAGGCGGAGGATGCGGTGCTGATAGACAGCTCCCATATGACGATTGAAGAGGTCGCGGCGGCTATCACGGCGCTGTGCAGATAATCTGAAAAACGAGGAGGTATCTTACGTGCAGGTTGAACTGGCGAAGACGGCGGGTTTTTGTTTTGGAGTGAAGCGGGCTGTCGAGACGGTCTATCAGGAAGTCAAAAAGAACAAGGACGGTAAAATCTATACTTACGGCCCGATCATTCACAATGACGAGGTCATTCGGGATCTCAAGGAACAAGGGGTAACGGTTTTAAATTCTCTGGAAGAATTAGGGAATCTGACAGAAGGGACGGTTATTATACGTTCCCATGGCGTGCCGGAATCGGTGTGCCGTCTTCTTGATGATAAAGGAATCCATTATGTGGATGCGACCTGCCCGTTTGTAAAAAAAATTCACCGTGTCGTGAAGGAGGAGAGCGAGAAAGGATCCCATATCATCATTATCGGAAACGGCTCTCACCCCGAAGTTATGGGCATCCGCGGATGGGCGGCGGGTTCGGTGGATGTGATTCAGAATACAGAGGAAGCAGCGGAATTTACACTGGAAAATAAGAGCCGGAAGGTCTGCGTCGTATCGCAGACGACATTTAATTACAATAAATTTCAAGAATTAGTTGAAATTATCACAAAAAAGGGGTATGATATAATTGTTTTAAATACGATTTGTAATGCCACGAAGGAGCGGCAAGAGGAAGCCAGCGGCATTGCTTCAAGGGCAGGGGCTATGATTGTCATTGGTGACAAGAAAAGTTCCAACACCCAGAAGTTATTTGAAATATGCAGCAATGCATGTGAGAATACGTACTACATACAGACACTTGGCGATTTGAATGTGAATCAATTAAGGTCCGTGGAATCAGTAGGTATCACAGCAGGGGCATCCACGCCCAACAAAATAATTGAGGAGGTTCAAAATTATGTCAGAATTAACTTTTGAACAAATGTTAGACGAATCTTTTAAGACTATTAGAAACGGAGAGGTTGTAGATGGTACTGTCATCGATGTTAAACCGGATGAAATCATCTTGAATATAGGCTACAAGGCAGACGGTATCATCATGAGAAGCGAGTATACGAATGACGCGGGCGCAGATTTGACAACGATGGTTTCCGTCGGCGATCCGTTAACTGTAAAAGTCTTAAAAGTAAATGACGGAGAAGGTCAGGTGCTGTTAACTTATAAGAGGCTTGTAGCAGAGAAGGGTAACGAGAGGCTGAAGGAAGCTTATGAGAATCACGAAGTATTAAGAGCGCCGGTTGCCCAGATTCTCGGGGGCGGCTTGAGTGTTGTGATCGATGAAGCCAGAGTATTTATCCCTGCAAGTCTTGTTTCCGACAGCTATGAAAAGGATCTGAGCAAGTATCAGGATCAGGAGATTGAGTTTGTGATCAGCGAGTTTAATCCGAGAAGGAACCGTATCATCGGCGACAGAAGGCAGATTCTTGTGGCTGACAGGGCGCAGAAGCAGAAAGAGTTGTTTGAAAAGCTTCAGGTCGGCGATACAATAGAGGGAACTGTTAAAAATGTAACGGATTTCGGTGCGTTTGTAGATCTCGGCGGAGTGGACGGACTCCTTCATATCTCCGAGATGTCGTGGGGACGTGTTGAGAATCCGAAGAAGGTATTTAAGGTAGGAGAGAGTCTGAGAGTCCTGATCAAAGATATTAATGAGACGAAGGTTGCGTTAAGTCTGAAGTTCCCTGAGACAAATCCGTGGGCGAACGCGTCTGAGAATTATGCGGTTGGTACTGTGGTAGAAGGCAAAGTGGCAAGAATGACGGATTTTGGCGCATTTGTGGAACTGGCGCCGGGTGTGGACGCGCTGCTTCATGTCTCCCAGATTTCGAAAGCGCATGTTGATAAGCCGTCAGACGTATTGTCCGTAGGTCAGGTCATTACTGCAAGGATCGTAGATCTGAATGAGGCTGACAGAAAGATCAGCTTAAGTATGAAAGTCTTGGAGGCTGCTGAGCCGGCCGGGGCAGAAAGTGTGGAAGATGTTGAAGCGGCTGAAGAATAATACGGATGCCAGTTTAATATGTAATAGGATGAGACGATAGAGGCCGGTGAGGTCTCTATCTTTTATGTGTTAAAATTTCAACAAGATGTTTGCGGAAATATACAAAGAATTGTCTGTATTTACTAGAAAAATGGGGCATTTTCTTGTATAGTATATTATGAGTTTAATTAAAGGAAGGAAGGAAAAAAGGGATGGCATTGTTAACGTTTAAGGGTGGTATCCACCCGGATGACGGCAAGAGCCTGGCGAAAGATAAGGCGATTGTCGAATTGAAACCGCAGGGTAATCTGGTTTATCTTGTTTCCCAGCATATCGGTGCGCCTGCCAGTCCGATCGTAGAAGTCGGCGAACGTGTGCTTAAGGGACAGAAGATCGCAGAAGCCGGAGGATTTGTGTCCGCACCGGTCTATGCTTCCGTGTCCGGAACCGTGAAGGCAATTGAACCTCATATGAATCCGACAGGCGCTACGGTGAATAGTATTGTGGTGGAGAATGACGGGGAGTATGAGGAAGTCGAGTACAAAGAAGTGAAACCGCTCGACGAGCTTACGAAGGAAGAGATTCTTGGCGCGATCGGCGAAGCAGGCGTAGTCGGAATGGGCGGCGCAGGTTTCCCGACGAAGGTTAAGCTTTCTCCGAAGGAGCCGGATAAGATTGAATATATCATTGCCAACTGTGCAGAGTGTGAACCGTATATAACGGCTGATTATAGAAGAATGATGGAGACGCCGGAAAAGCTTGTGGGCGGTATGAGGATTGTCCTGAAGCTTTTTGATAATGCGAAGGGAATCTTTGGCGTTGAGGATAATAAGCCGGATTGTATTGCCAAATTGAGAGATCTTACGAAGGATGAGCCGCGTATGGAGGTTATGGCTCTTAAGACGAAGTACCCGCAGGGCGGCGAGCGTCAGCTTATTTACGCGACGACAGGCAGAGCGATCAATTCTTCCATGCTTCCGGCAGATGCAGGGTGCGTTGTGGACAACGTTGAGACGATGATCAATATTTACCGTGCGGTAGCGGAAGGGAAGCCTTCCATTGAGCGTGTCGTTACGGTGAGCGGAGATGCCGTTAAATCGCCGGGGAATTTCCTTGTTCCCTTCGGCATGAATCAGGCAGAGATTGTGGAAGCAGCAGGCGGCTTTAAGACGGAGCCGGAGAAGATGATTTCGGGAGGTCCTATGATGGGATTTTCCATGTATACGCTTGACGTTCCTGTTACGAAGACTTCTTCTTCTATCCTTTGTCTTACGAAGGACGAGGTTGCGGCCAATGAACCTACGGCGTGCATCAACTGCGGCCGGTGCGTGGATGCCTGTCCGAGCCGTCTGATCCCGTCAAGGCTTGCGGATTATGCCGAGCATCACGATGAGGAGAAGTTTACCGCCCATGAGGGCTTAGAATGTATGGAGTGCGGCTCCTGCAGTTTTGTATGTCCGGCGAAGCGGCAGCTGAAGCAGGCGATTGGTTCTATGAGAAAGATCGCCCTTGCCAATCGAAGGAAGAAATAAGGAAAGAGAGGAAGAGGTGAATTAACGTGAGTGAGAACAAATTGAAGATGTCATCTTCACCACATATACGTTCCAAAGTTACCTCAAGCAATATCATGCTTATGGTTACCATCGCGCTTTTGCCGGCAGCGGCATTCGGCGTATGGAATTTTGGACTGCCGGCTCTGGGGATGTTGGTTACGACAACTCTGGCTGCCGTTCTTACAGAGTACATATATGAAAAATTAATGCATAAAAAGATTACGGTCAATGATTTCAGTGCGGTTGTCACAGGACTGCTCTTGGGGCTTAATATGCCGCCTACGGCTCCGTACTGGATGGGCGCTTTGGGAAGTGTGTTTGGTATCTTAGTTGTTAAGCAGCTTTTCGGAGGTTTGGGACAGAACTTTATGAACCCGGCTCTTGGAGCCAGATGTTTTCTTCTGATCTCCTTTACAGGTCAGATGACTACATTTATCTATGACGGAGTATCGGGGCCGACTCCACTTGCGATGCTCAAGGACGGGCAGGCGGTTGACTCCATGAATATGCTGATCGGCCGTATTTCGGGAACAATCGGCGAGACAAGCGTTATCGCAATCATTATCGGAGCAATCTTTTTGATCCTGATGGGGATCATTGATCTTCGCATACCGGGTACATACATTGTTACGTTTGCGGTCTTTGTGGGTATCTTCGGCCAGTTTACAAAATCAGATGTCGGTCTCTTTGATCCGCAGTATATTACGTCTCATCTGTGCGGAGGCGGCCTGATGCTTGGAGCATGGTTCATGGCGACGGATTATGTAACTTCTCCGATTACGAAGAAAGGCCAGTATGTATACGGAGCGCTCCTTGGTATCCTGACCGGACTGTTCCGGCTCTTTGGAGGTTCGGCAGAAGGCGTGTCCTATGCGATTATTATCAGTAACCTTTTAGTTCCGCTGATCGAGAAGGTTACTCTTCCAAAACCATTTGGTAAAGGAGGAGAGAAATAATGAGTAAAACAATGAAAAATACAATGGTTCTTACAATTATCACGCTGATCGCAGGGCTGGCGCTCGGGCTTGTGTATGAGATCACGAAAGATCCGATCGCACAGGCACAGGACGCGGCAAAGAAAGAAGCGTGGCAGGCGGTATTTCCGGAAGCGGACTTGAATTCCTTTGAACAGATTGACGTGGATACGAAGGTTGCCGACGAGGTGATTAAGACGCTTGGCATAGGTGCGACGATCGATGAAGTATGTAAGGTTGGAGAAGACGGCTATGTCATCACGACGACAGATAAAGAAGGCTACGGCGGCGATATACAGGTGACGGTCGGAATTAAGGCTGACGGCACAGTAAACGGCGTGTCCATCCTTTCTATCAGCGAGACCGCCGGGTTAGGTATGAGGGCGACGGAACCTGCCTTTTACGGACAGTATCAGGGCAAGCAGACGGAGAAGTTCTATGTGTCCAAGGACGGCGGGGACGGAGAGCCCATCGACGCTTTAAGCGGAGCAACCATTACATCTAGGGCGATGACCGGAGCTGTGAACGCAGCGCTTGGTTATTTCCAGAATGCGTTTTAGGAGGTAGTGAAGATGAATCAATATACAGAACGTTTGTATAACGGTATTATTAAAGAAAATCCTACCTTCGTGCTGATGCTTGGTATGTGTCCTACCTTAGCGGTAACGACGTCTGCCATCAACGGCCTTGGTATGGGACTTTCGACGACAGCCGTGCTTGTGCTGTCAAACTTGATGATTTCCCTGCTGCGTAAGATTATTCCGGATTCGCTCAGAATCCCGGCGTTTATCGTAGTAGTGGCGTCTTTTGTAACTATGGTGCAGTTTTTGATGGAAGGCTTTGTGCCGAGTCTCTATGCATCTCTTGGAATCTATATTCCGCTGATCGTTGTTAACTGTATCATCCTTGGCCGCGCGGAGAGCTACGCTTCTAAAAATCCTCCGATGCCGTCCATTTTCGATGGTATCGGTATGGGACTTGGATTTACGGTAGGTCTTACGGCGATCGGTATCGTCCGTGAGGTAATCGGTTCCGGCAAGATCTTTGGATTCCAGCTTCTGCCTCTGGCAGATGCCTCTACCGGTCAGGCGGGATATGTCCCGGTGACGATCTTCATCCTTGCGCCGGGAGCTTTCCTCGTACTTGCGGGACTTACGGCTCTTCAGAATAAAATGAAGAACAATGCGAAGAAGAAGGGCAAGAAGGTAGTAGAGACGGTCGGATGCGGCGAGGGCTGTGCGTCCTGTACGAACAGCGCCTGCGGCGGTAAGGTTTTCCCGACTGGGAATGAGAAAGAATAGGAGGAGTACATAGATGGGAGATTTATTGATTATAGCAATTGGCTCTGCACTTGTGAATAATGTTGTACTCAGCCAGTTCCTCGGAATCTGTCCTTTCCTTGGAGTTTCCAAGAAGGTTGAGACTGCTGCCGGAATGGGCGGCGCTGTAGTATTTGTTATTACGATTGCATCTTTTGTATCAGGTATTGTATATAAATTTATTCTGGCGAATCAGGCGATTATGGGCGGAAAGCTCGTATACTTGCAGACGATCGTCTTTATCCTTGTAATTGCCTGTCTGGTACAGTTTGTAGAGATGTTCCTGAAAAAATCCATGCCGGCTCTTTATCAGTCTCTGGGAGTATATCTTCCTCTGATCACGACAAACTGCGCGGTGCTTGGCGTGGCGCTTACGAATGTGCAGAAGGAGTATACCATTTTAAGCGGAGTCATTAACGGGCTTGGAACGTCGGTGGGATTTTTGATCGCCATTGTAATCTTAGCAGGTATCCGCGAGAAGATGGAGTACAATGATATTTCAGAGTCTTTCCAAGGGACGCCGATCGTGCTGATCACAGCGGCGCTTATGGCGATCGCGTTCTTTGGATTCTCAGGACTTATATAGGAAGGAGCATAAACGATGAGTGTAACAGGTATTTTAATTGCCGCTTTGGTTGTAGGCGGAACCGGCTTATTCATTGGCGTGTTCCTCGGATTTGCCGGCACGAAATTTGCAGTAGAAGTTGATGAAAGAGAAGAAGCGATCACAGGCGTTCTTCCGGGAAATAACTGCGGCGGCTGCGGCTACGCAGGATGTTCCGGGCTTGCGGCAGCGATTGTAAAGGGAGAGGCGGAGATCGGTTCCTGTCCGGTTGGCGGCGCTCCCGTTGCGGCCGAGATCGGAAAGATCATGGGACAGGAAGCAGGAGAGCAGGTAAGGAAGACTGCATTTGTAAAATGCGCCGGAACCTGCGACAAGGCAAAGCAGGATTATGAATATCACGGCCTCGGCGACTGTGTTATGGTGAACATGATGCAGAGCGGCGGACCGAAATCCTGTAATTACGGATGTCTTGGAGAAGGAACCTGTGTAAAAGCGTGTCCGTTTGATGCGATTCATATCGTGGACGGAATTGCGGTTGTAGACAAGGAAGCCTGTAAGGCGTGCGGAAAATGTGTCGCTGCATGTCCGAAGCATTTGATTGAGCTTGTGCCGTACGACCAGAAGCATCTGGTACAGTGCAGCTCTAAGGATAAGGGCAAGGATGTTATGAAGGCATGTTCCGTTGGATGTATCGGATGTAAGATGTGCGAGAGAATGTGTAAGTTTGACGCAGTAAAGGTGACAGACAATATCGCGTATATCGATCCGGAGAAGTGTACGGGCTGCGGCGCGTGCGCAGAGAAGTGTCCGAAGAAGATCATCCTCTAAAGGATGCAGGATCTGCGGCGCGGGCAAAAAGTATCCTTTTTCTGAAAGAGTAAGGTCAATGGAATTATGAGATGTGATCTAAGACAGAGAATCACGAAAGGTATACAATTGTTATATAGAGATATAAAATCAGCAAGATGGGCGGTTATGTTAGTAATCGCCTATTTTGCGTTTTTGAAAAAAGTTCTTCACAGTCTTTGCCCAATGGTACTAATCACGGGTTTTCCGTGTCCGGGATGCGGACTTACAAGAGCGGGATTTCAGGTGCTCCGGCTTGATTTTGCTGGAGCATGTAAGACGCATCCCTTTATATTCGCCGTTATCATTCTGGCCGTTGTGTTCGGGGCCGAGCGCTATGTGTGTCTAAGCCGCAGCATGAGGGTGACGAAATGGCTCTCCATAGCCGTTATGATCGGGATGGTGATTTTTTATATATGGAGGATGGTTTATCTGTTCCCGGATGTACCGCCTATGACCTATTATTACAGGAATTTACTTTCTAAACTACATGTTTTTTAAAGAAGGGACTGCAGAAAATCATTTATTAGTTACTGTTTACACATTACTTTGCACTTACTGCAAAGTACGTAAGAAAGTGATTCAGGAGTGAACAGTAACTAGCCGAAGGGCTTTATGTGTTTGCGATAATTCGGCAGCATTGCAATTCAGGAAAGATTGTGATAAAATGTTAACAGATTTTCAAGGAGGACATAAGGATGGAGAATAATTTTGACAATATACCCGAAGAAAGCGGACAGACATCTTCACAGCCGCAATACACAGATGGGGGTGCGGAAGCAGAACAGACATCTTCACAGCCGGTATATACGGATCCCAACGCAGATGTAAAGGAGGAGGATACGGCGGAGAATACTGCCGCATACCAGTATACGCAGAGCAGCAGTTCCGATTCCTATGCGGGATATCAGCAGAATACTCCGACGCAGAGCGGACAGAGCGGTTATCAGTATCAGAGCAGCAATTACCAGTATCAGAATACACAGAGCAGCCAGAATACCAATTATCAGTATCAGGACAGCCAGAACGGTTTTTCGCAGTATCAGGACAATTTGAATTATAATATTGGCAGCAATATGGGGTATAACCAGAACAGCTATCAGGATATGGATACCAGTCCTATGTCTATGGGGGATTGGCTGCTCACCATTCTTGCGGCTATGATTCCGTGCGCCGGACTGATCTTGTATATTATATGGGCGTTTAGCAGCACAGGCAATATAAACCGCCGGAATTTCTGCCGCGCGCAGCTAATCGTACTGGGAGTTATATTTGTGCTCTACTTCATCATAGCGGTTGTGATGGTTGCGTTTGCGATGGTTTAACATGATACCGGCAAGAGAGGATTGGCATGAAAAAAAGGACGGATGAAAGCCTGCGCAGTGATTTGAAGGATATTCCGGGGATCGGTGCAAAGATGGAGCGGCACATGCAGAATATCGGTATTCGCTGCGTTGCAGACCTTAAAGGAAGAGATCCGGAGGAGTTGTACCATCTGGACTGTCTGAAAAAGGGATTCCAAGAGGACCGGTGTGCGCTGTATGTATACCGCTGCGCCGTGTATTTTGCAGAGCATGAGGAGCGCGAGCCGGAGAAACTTAAGTGGTGGTATTGGAAGGATAAGGAATATCCGGAAAAATAGTATATTTAGAAACAACAATGTAATATTTTCAGCCGCATCTGATGCGGCTTTTTTAAGTTTTTTCTGCCGGGAGGGCATTAACAAAACAGTTTTTTTATGTAAGAGATGGTAATATCAATCCTTTGTAAAATGGGCATCTGTGGTATTATTACAGCATCGGCCGGCGGGTTTTCAAAGTGGAAAGCTTTATGAGTCGCAGGGAATAGAGAGACAGTGCTGAAATTGCGGAAGAAAAAGTCAAATATTCCGCGGGAATAAAGAGGTAATGTAATGGCAGAGAAATATGGGATGGAGAGAAAAAATACAATCGGAATTATCGAGGATGACAGGCTCTTAAACCATGCATTGGATATGAGCCTTAAAAGTGCGGGATACGCTACGGTCTGTGCGCGCACGAAAAAAGATGCCCTGTCTCTGCTGGGAAATGAGGAGTCTCTGCTTTTGATCGATATCGGACTCCCGGACGGCGACGGCATCACGCTGTATCGGGAACTGCAGGATAAATATCGGACAAAGTTTCGGGGAGGCGCTCAGATGCAGCCGGCAGCCGATAGTAAAATCCCTGCGATTTTCCTGACTGCAAGAGATGAGGAGCGGGATATGCTGACCGCTTTTGACGTCGGCGCGGATGATTATGTGGTCAAGCCATTTTCCATGAAAGTGCTGCAAAAAAGAATTGCGGCTGTGCTTGGGCGAAAGGGCACAGAAGGAGGAGAGCGGGCAATCCGCGTGGGAGAGCTTGTGCTGTATCCCGACAGAAAGTGTGTTTTTGTAAAGGATCAGGAGATTGTTCTGACGGCGAAGGAGTACCGGCTGTTAGAATATCTGACGGAGAATCAGGGTCAGGTGCTCACGAAGGAGAATATCCTGGAGCATGTGTGGGGGATTGACGGGCAGTTCGTGGTGGACAATACGGTGAGCGTCACCATTAACCGTTTAAGAAAGAAACTTTCCTCGGACGCCGCAGAATCCTGCTGTATCAAAAATGTATTTGGACTTGGATACCGGATAGAAGAAAGAGTGGGAAAGACAGGGCATAAATGAGCATGCGCGATGAAAGGGCGGACAGGAGATACATGGTATGTATATGGAAATGATATTCGGAAGTCTTGCAGGTTTCCTTGGCGGCGGGGCGGCGGTATATTTTTTGCAGAGAAAGAGAAGAGAGCGGGAATTGAAAAGACTCTACGCCCTTGCAGAAGATATTTTGAATGAGCGGCGGATAAGCGCGGCGGATACGGGGCAGGAGACGCTTTATGGGAAAGCGGCGCACCGTCTTGTGCGTGTGCAGGAGATGATGCAGGGCAGCCGGGATGAGGCGAGAAGGAGCCGTGATGAGATCCAGAGGCTTATCTCCGAGATTGCCCACCAGATGCGGACGCCCCTTACGAATCTGGAAACTTATCTCGGATTTTTGCGGGAGACAGCCAAAAAGCCCGGGATGGGAGAAATTTCGGAGTCTGTGAGAGCGGCGGAGGAAAGCGCAGGGAAACTTCATTTTCTTGTGGAGAGCTTTATCCGGATGTCCAGGCTTGAGCAGCATATCATCCAGATAAAAAAAGAGGAGACGGACATTTTAAAAACAGTCAGGAACGCGCTGGGGCAGATACAGTGCCGGGCGGAGGACAAGGAGCTTGAGGTATCGGCCGATTTCCCCAGGCAGGTAAGTTTGGCCCATGACGCGAACTGGCTTGGGGAGGCGCTTTTCAATATCTTTGACAATGCGGTGAAGTACAGCCGGAACAAAGGCGCGATAAAGGTCTCCGTGACGGAAAATGAGATGTTCTTAAAAATTCGGGTGAGAGATTACGGCATCGGTATTGATGCGGGAGAGGAATGCCAGATTTTCCGGCGGTTTTACCGGGGGAGGCGGGTCACCTCCCAGGAGGGGTTCGGGATCGGGCTGTATCTGGCGCGGGAGATTGTGAATATGCATGGCGGTTTTTTGGCGGTGAAGAGGAGAGAGCCGGGGGTGGTGATGGAGGTGGATCTTCCGGTTGATTTTTCTTAAATTTGTTAGAGATTTGTTAGATTTGCTCTGTATAGTAGTAGTTGCCGGGGCTTTTGTGATATTCGGCTCCGGAAGATAAGGCGGGGTGCATCCGCCGAAGGAGGAGATACTATGGAGATTGTAAGAGCGGTCGGTCTGAAAAAATATTATATTACGGAAACCTATGAAGTCCGTGCTCTTGACGATGTATCCCTGTCCATAGCGGACGGGGAATTTTTGGCGGTTGTGGGAACTTCCGGGAGCGGGAAGACGACGCTCTTAAATATGCTTGGGGGACTTGACGTGCCGACGGCGGGCGGCGTGTGGATCCGGGGAAACAGCCTTAAGGATATGGAAGCGGAGGAGCGGACGATTTTCAGGCGGAGGAATATCGGGTTTGTGTTCCAGCAGTACAATCTGGTTCCGGTGCTGAGTGTTTATGAAAATATCGTGCTGCCTCTGAGACTTGACGGCGCGGAGATCGACAAAAATTTGCTTGAGCAGGTGACGGAGAGTTTAGGGATCATAGAAAAGCTTGAACGTCTGCCGCGGACGCTGTCTGGCGGGCAGCAGCAGAGGGCGGCGATTGCCCGCGCGCTTATGGCAAAACCGGCGCTTATTTTAGCGGACGAGCCTACGGGAAACTTAGATTCTGTCACCAGCATGGAGGTGACAGGACTTCTTAAGTCCTGTGCGGAGAGATTTCACCAGACCATGGTGGTAGTGACCCATCAGGAAGAGGTGGCGCAGATGGCAGACCGCGTTGTGCGTCTTGAGGATGGCAGGATATGTGAAGGGGGGGGGAGAGGTAATGGAGAAAAACGGATGTACCCCGAACGATAACCGGGCGGTGATCCGGATGCTGGCGTTAGAGATTGGACGGAGCAACAGAGGGAGGAACCGGATATTGGCGGGGGCGGTCTGCATGTGCATCATTACGCTGACGATGGTGTTCGGCATTTCTCTTGGGAAAGTAAGAGCGGAGTATACGCAGGCGGTGCGCTCGGCTGGGACGAGGGCGTCTGCCTGTATTGAGCGCGCGGAACATAAGCAGTATGAGAAGGTGCGTACCCTTGGGTATGTAAAGCATGTGGGGAGAAGTATGCTGGCCGGAGAAGGGCTATTGGCAGACAGTGAACGGCGCGTCTGTATGCTCCAGTGGCTTGACAGTCAGGCATGGGAAGAGATTGTAAAACCGGCCTATACAGACATCACCGGGCATTATCCCGTGAAGAGGCGGGAGGTGATGCTGCCAGTGAAAGTATTGGAGAGCCTTGGAATCTCGGAGCCGGAGATTGGGATGAAGATTTCTTTTAAGGTGAATGTAGGGCTTTTTCACACCGCCAAAGAGGAGTTTCTTCTGTGCGGCTGGTATACGGACTATATGGAGAACCGCCCGGGGCTTGCCTGCGGCTATATTTCGGAGGAAAAATTAAGGAGCTGGGGCTTTGATCTGGAGAAATCGGATGTGCTGATCTGTCAGTCGGACGGCATGGACTGGCGGGAGGTACAGCAGAGGCTTTATGCGGACGTACCGGGGGAGATCAGGCTTTCCGTGCAGAATACGGCCGCCTACGACGCAGTGCGCTTGACGGCGGGCGGGTACGATACGGCGGCGTTAGGAGCGGCCGTGGTTCTCGGCGGCATGTTCTTCCTGGTCTATAATGTGATGGGGATCTCCCTGGCGGGAGACATCCGGCAGTTAGGGCTTTTGAACACCATCGGCGCTACGGGAAAGCAGCTCAGGAAGGTCTATCTGCGGCAGATCTTAAGCGCGGCAGTTTTTGGCGTAGCAGCCGGGACGGCGGTATCTTCGGTTGTCTTGAGCCTGGTGATTCCGAAGATCCTGGGGAAACAGTATGCGGACTGCTTTAAAGGCGGCGGTGAGATTAAAGTATTTTACGGGGGAATCCTTGCCGCGGCGGCAGTCTCCGCGGTGCTGCTTACGGCGGCAGTATCTGCCCGGGTGATTTATTGTGCGGTCAATATGTCCTGCGTGGAAAGCATCGGCTATACGGGTCTAAAGTCCGGAAAGAAAAGGAAGGGAGAAGAGACGCTTGTCAGGACGCGGGAAGAGAGACGCCAGATGCGGCATAGAAAGCGGAGCGCGAAAGAGGAGCTGCTTTACCTGGCGCGGCAGAAAAAGCGGGGCGCGAAAAGGGAGCTGCTTTACCTGGCGCGGCAGAATGTGCTGCGGTATAAGGGGAGATTCGCGCTGACGGTACTATCCCTGTTCCTTGGTGTCATGGCATTTCTCGGGGCGGTAATCATCACAGAGAAAACGGATTATACCCATGTGATTGAAAGACATCCAGATTTCCTGATTGCCGGGGAAATGAGCCAGTTCGGGAAGGAGGAAGGGTATTGGAAGAAGTATACGTTCCGGGCTGCGAAGGAAGATCCGTTAAAGACGGAAAGCTCGAACATTACATTGCTGGATGATAATTATTATGATGAATTTTCACCTATTTCCCCGGAGGTGAAGGAGAGGATCCTGGGACTTGACGGGGTACGGCGGGAGACATCGCGCATCGCGGAAGGGGCGTATATGACCCAGACGATTGCAGGACAGGCAGCGTGGCCCTTTGAGGAGGCGCCGGAATGGACGGAATACACCGTTGGTGAGGTGGACGGTTTTCCCATGATTGAAAGCGGTGATGCGGATGTTATCCAGATTCTGACCGATGAAGAGATGGATGCGCTCAGACAGTATGTAAAGGAGCACGGATTGGCGGCGGATATGGACAGCCTGGAGGATGGTACCGGCGTGGCGATTCTCCATGACTTTGGACTGTCGCCGAAGGAGAAGGAAGGGGCGGCAAAGGCTGTGGGGAAACCGGTGTACTTTACGACTATTATGACGCGGGAGAAGAGTCTGGCGAACAGTCGTTTGGAATGGTGGGAGGGAGTCGATGACAAGCTCTACCCGAAAGAACGGCAGTCGGAGGTCTTTTCGCTGTGCGGCTACTTTGACAGCCGGGAAGAGGATTTCCCGGAAATCTTTCGAACCTGGCACGGCGCGGAGGGAATAGCGTATTTTTTGATCAGTGGGAAGGGATTTGAAAAGCTGCCGACCGAGAAAAAGACCTTTTGCATGGAGCTTGATGCTAAGGAGGGAAGAGAGCCGGAGGTTAAGCGGGAGATTATGAATATCTGTCTGGAGGAGAACCGGAGGCGGGATGAGACTCCCGGAACGGGCGGAGAAGGGGAAGGAGAGGCAGGGATCTTTGTCATCAGTAAGTCGGAGCTTCTGACGCAGGCAAGAGAGTATATCCGGGGGAACCGGATGCTTTTTGGGAGCATCAGCGCGGTGCTTTTGCTTGCGGGGGCGGCGAATTTCCTGAATGTGACGGTTACGGGGATTCTGTCTAGGAAGAATGAATTTCAGATTATGGAGTGCGTGGGAATGACAAAGAGACAGAAGAAAATCATGCTGACGATGGAGGGAGCGTGCTATGTTTTTGCAGTGTCAGCGGCGGTGGCAGTGTCAGCGGCGGCGCTGGTGATTTTTTAAGTCTGTATACAAGTCCGGCATCTTGTCAATCAAGTCAAAGGATATGCTTATTGGCTTGATTGACAGGATATGCTGTGATATGATCAGATAATAAAATCAGGGGAGACGATTATGGCCAGGACAATTAATTACTTTTAAGGAAATTGTCGGAGTAGTGGATTTCATTGTCGTCTGTGATGAAGATGGCGTCCACATTGTCCAAAAGATTTACTAGCTTCATGCCCTCTTCATATCCAAGCAAAAAGCAGGTGGTGCTCATGGCATCGGCAGTCAGCGACGAGTCGGTAATGATCGTTACGCTGGACAGGTTGTTTTTACAGGGACGTCCGGTGTTCGGGCTTAAAATATGGTGGTACAGTTTCCCTTTCTTTTCAAAATAGCGCTGGTAGGTGCCGGTAGTGACAACCGATTTGTCAGCCACTTTGACGGAAGTGATCGGTTCGCCGGTCTCATCGAAAGGACGCTGGATTCCGATGTTGTACTTGGAGCCGTCAGTTTTTGTGCCGAGAACCAGTACATTTCCCCCTAGATTGATGATGGCGTGCTTTACATTTTTAGATACAAGATAATCTTTTATCCGGTCTGCGATATATCCTTTGGCAATAGCTCCCACATCCAACGAGGCTTTGCTGTCCGTGAGCTTTACTTTGTTGTCCACGATCATGATATTGCGGTAGTTTACATGTCTTCTTGCAGAATTGATCTTTTTTTTGGACGGAACGGAAGGCTTTTCGGCGTGAAAATCCCACAGCTTTGATACAGAGCCGATGGTAATGTCAAACAGTCCTTTGGACATATCGCCGTAGTACATGCCTTTTTCGAGCAGCGTTATCGTATCGTCAGATACTTCTACGAATTTTCCTTTTGCGTTATTGATCTGGGAGATCTCACTGTCTTCCTTGGACTTGGAAAACTTTGCGTCGTATTCTTTACAGAGCTTTTCGCAGCCTTTTATCACACTTTTGTCTACCGGATCAAGAATCTCTATGCTGATCACCGTGTCAAACAGTGTGTCGGTGTATGTCAGATCCTCTTTTTTAGTCACACCGGAACATCCGCTTATAAGCAGAGCCGCTGCGGATATCAGGGCAGTCAGTTTTTTTATCTTCATATAACACTCCTTGAGTTAATATATTATGATGCCAGAATTCTAAAGTCATGTTTATTCATGTAAGCATGGATGATATGACTTTTTAACGCTTGTATCATATTATAACAGTGAAAAAGAAGATATGCAATCGAACATGTGGTTGCGAAGGAGGATTTATTGTGATAGAATAAGTCTTGTAATCAGAGAGGGTGTGTGAATATGAAATTGGAGTTAAAAAAGTTTCATTTGAAAGAGAAGATTGATCTGCAAAAGAAAGACTGGGTTCTGATATCTATCATTATATTCGTGGCGGGGCTTGCCTTCTTGCTGCATCACTTTATCGGCGGAAAGGGCGCCGGCTGCGTGACGGTTAAAGTAGAAGGCGAGATACAGGGGGTATACAGTCTTGCCGAGGATCAGGTCATTGAGATCAATGACGGGACGAATATTTTGGAGATTCGGAACGGTACTGCGGATGTGACGGGGGCGGACTGCCCGGATAAGCTCTGTGTGAATCAGAAAGCGATCTCGAAGAACGGGGAGAGCATTATCTGTCTTCCGAATAAAGTGGTAGTGACGGTGGACAGCAGTGAGAACAGCGAATTCGACGCGGTGGCGCAGTAATGGACAGGCGGATGCGGCTGTATCGGAAAAGAGCGGTTGAAGGATAAGCAGGAGGAAAGCGGGTTGAAGAACGAAGTTGCGTATTTTGGCGTGTTTACAGCGTTGGCGTTGATTTTCAGTTATGTAGAGACGCTGATTCCCATATCCTTTGGGATCCCCGGGGTGAAACTTGGACTTGCCAATCTTATCGTTGTGATAGCGCTCTATAAGATTGCGCTTAAGGAAGCTTATCTGTTATCTGTAGTGCGGGTTCTTTTGGCAGGCTTTTTATTCGGGAATTATTTTAGCATTATTTACAGCCTTGCGGGTGCGCTTCTAAGTCTCACGGTTATGGCAGTCTTAAAGAAGGCGGGGGGGTTTAGTATAATCGGAGTCAGTATTGCGGGAGGCGTATTCCACAATATCGGGCAGCTTTTTGTCGCAATGCTTGTAGTTGAGACATTCCGGGTGGCTTACTATGTTCCGGTTCTTTTGACCGCGGGGCTTTTGACGGGCTGCGTGATAGGGATATTGTCCCGGGAGATGCTGCGCCGGCTGGCGCACTGGAGAGCGGAGGGATAAGGAACCGTCGTGGAATAAAATAAGAATTTCAGGAGGAAATATGATTCAGTTTATAAGAGGAAAGCTTGTATCTGTAGAAGAGGACAGGGCGGTCGTGGATGTAAATGGAGTAGGATACGGGGTATTTATGTCAGTGCAGTCTCTGAGTCTGCTGCCTCAGACGGGTTCGGAGGTAAAGATACATACCTATCTGAATGTAAAAGAGGACGCCATGCAGCTTTTTGGTTTCCTGACAAGGGATGATCTTATGATCTTTCGTCTTCTGATCGGTGTGAACGGGATCGGGCCGAAGGGAGGACAGGCGATTCTGTCAGTCTTGTCGCCGGATGATCTGCGATTTGCAGTGCTTGCCGGTGATGTGAAGGCAATCTCAGCGGCGCCGGGAATCGGGAAAAAGACAGCGGAAAAGCTGATCTTAGAACTAAGGGATAAGCTTAGGATTGAGGATGCGCTGGAGCATAAGGTATCAGAGACAGTCGTTTCCGGGAGAACGGGGAAAGGCGCGGATCTTGCGGAGAGTGAGGCGGTTCAGGCGCTGGTTGCGCTGGGCTATGGAAGCACCGAAGCTTTGAAGGCAGTCAAGCAGGTTCCGCCAGATGAGGGAACGGATGCAGAGAGCGTGCTGAAAGCAGCGCTTAAGATTTTGCTTTGATGGGAGAAGTAAGGGATTACTATGGGCAGAAGAATTATTACAACAGAAAATCTGGAAGAAGACGTTAAGATAGAGAATCATCTCCGTCCGCAGATGCTTGAAGATTATATCGGACAGGAGAAGGCAAAGGAGACATTAAAGATATATATTAAGGCGGCAAAGGAGAGGAAAGAAGCGCTTGACCATGTGCTGTTCTATGGCCCCCCCGGGCTTGGGAAGACAACGCTTGCGGGGATCATTGCCAATGAGATGGGGGTTCATATTAAGATTACCTCCGGCCCTGCCATAGAAAAACCAGGAGAGATGGCGGCGATCCTCAACAATCTTCAGGAGGGGGATGTTCTTTTCGTGGATGAGATACACCGCCTGAACCGGCAGGTGGAGGAGGTTCTGTACCCGGCTATGGAGGATTATGCCATTGACATTATGATCGGCAAGGGAGCCACGGCCCGTTCCATCCGGCTGGATCTTCCGAAGTTCACGCTGGTAGGGGCTACCACAAGGGCGGGGATGCTTACGGCGCCTCTGAGGGATCGTTTCGGCGTGGTGAACCGTCTCGAATTTTATACGGTGGATGAATTGGAGACGATTATCCGGCGTTCGGCTGGAGTGCTTGAGGTTGAGATAGACGAGGCAGGCGCATATGCGCTTGCGAGACGCTCCAGAGGGACACCGAGGCTTGCCAACAGGCTGTTGAAGCGTGTTCGGGATTTTGCCCAGGTCATGTATGACGGGTATATTACCGAGGAGGTTGCCAATTATGCGCTTGATATTCTGGATGTCGATAAGGAAGGACTGGACCAGACGGACAGAGACCTTCTTGTCACGATGATGGAGAAGTTCCAAGGGGGACCTGTGGGGCTGGATACTCTGGCCGCATCGATCGGAGAGGATGCAGGCACGATCGAGGATGTGTATGAACCGTATCTTTTAAAGAATGGATTTATCCAGCGGACGCCGCGCGGAAGGGTAATTACGGACAAAGCATACACGCATTTGGGGCTTGACAGATAGACGGTTCATGAAATTTTAATGAAAATCTGGAAAAATGGTGAAAAATAGTTGGTTTTTGGAGAAGTTTAGTTTATAATAAATGAAGAAGTTGAAAAAGGATTTTAAGTCGGGGAGGCTTTTATGGCATCATCAAAGAATTATACAGAAGTTTTAATCGGCGGGAAAGTATTCAATCTTGGAGGATTCGAAAGTGAAGAATATTTGCAGAAGGTTTCAACTTACCTGAATCATAAGATTGATGAGCTGGCCAGTAATGACAGCTATCGCAAACAGAGTTCAGAGACAAGGAGTATACTTTTAGCGCTGAACATTGCGGATGATTATTTTAAGGCAAGAAAGCAGGGCAGTTCTCTGGAAACGGATATAGAATCGAAGGATAAAGAGATGTATGATCTGAAGCATGATTTGATATCTGTGCAGATTAAGCTTGAGAATGCCGAGAAAGCGATGGACAGGCTGAAAGAGGAGAACAAGGAGCTTCAGATGAAGATTGTAAAACTGGAGACCGAGATGAAGAATAAGCGCAAGTAATAAAGGCTGTCTGACGACAGCCTTTTTACTCGCAGAGAAAACATAAAGGAAATGATACAGATTATGGAAAACCAGATTGAGATACTGGCGCCGGCAGGTTCGAGAGAAAGTCTTGAAGCAGCGGTGTATGCGGGCGCTGATGCGGTATATCTTGGCGGAAGAAGATTTGGCGCGCGTGCCTACGCGGATAATTTCGGCGGGGAAGAACTTCTTGACGCCATAGATTATGTGCATATCCACGGAAGAAAGCTATATCTGACAGTGAACACACTCCTTAAGGATGCGGAGCTTTCTGAGTTGTATGATGATCTTGCGCCCTGTTACCGCCGGGGGCTTGATGCGGTCATTGTACAGGATATCGGAGCTATGGAGTTTATCGGGAGAACTTTCCCGGGGCTTCCCATACATGTCAGTACACAGGCAGCCGTCACAGGAGCGCCCGGAGCGAATCTTTTTAAGGAAAAGGGCGTAAGCCGTATTGTTCCCGCCAGAGAGCTGAGCCTTGCGGAGATAAAGAAGATGAAGCAGGAGTCAGGGCTTGAGATTGAGTGTTTTGTACACGGAGCCCTCTGCTACTGTTATTCCGGACAATGCCTGTTAAGCAGCATGATCGGAGGAAGGAGCGGGAACAGGGGACAGTGCGCCCAGCCCTGCAGACTCCCTTTTTCAGTCATGGACGGGAAGAAGCAGGATATCCTGAGCCTTAAGGATCTGTGTACCATCGATATGATTCCAGAGCTTATGGAAGCAGGGATTGATTCTTTTAAGATTGAAGGACGTATGAAGCAGCCCGATTATGTGTATACTGTCGTAAGTATGTATCGTAAATACGTGGATTTATACAGGAAGTACGGGAAAAAAGGCTATGCTGTTTCTGACAGGGACAAAAGAGTTCTCAAGGGAAGTTACCAGAGACGGGGATACACGGAAGGGTATTACCGGCAGCATAATGGAAAAAACATGCTGGCTCTTAAGCGCCCGAAGGAAGAAACCGAGAATGGTTTATCTGCGCCCGGAGATAAAATGCAAGAAAAAATTAATGGGAAATTAATATTTTCTGAAGGAGAACGTGTTAAACTGTATGTTGAGATGCAGAATACGGAGATTTTCTGCGAAGGCGCCGAAGTCAGCCGGGCAAAAAAGCAGCCCCTTGACGCAGAGCGTATTCAGAAACAGATGAGAAAGACCGGCAATACGGAATTCGTGTTTGACCGGCTGGATATTGAGATGGAAGGGGAGATATTTCTTCCCATGCAGGCGCTCAATGAACTGCGGAGAGAGGCGATAGAGGAACTTACCCGGCGGATACTGTCGGGCTATCATAGAAAGCTGCCCGCCGGAGAAGGGCAGAGGCTGTGCGGCGCGTGTGAGGAAGACGGCTTATCAGGGATGCGCGGCGGGAAGCGGGGACATCATCTGGAACTGTCGGCGCTGGCGTCAGATGCGGCGCACGCGGAACAACTGCTTGGGGATACACGAATCGATACTCTGTATGTGGAAGGTGAGTCCGGCTTTGCGGCGGCGAAGAAGAGAAGGGTATGCGGGCAGAAGGTGTTTCTGGCCATGCCCTATATTTTCAGGGATGCCACGCTAAAAAGGTGGGAGCGGCGTTATGAAGAACTGGTAGCTCTCTTTGACGGCGTGCTGATCCGCAGCTGGGAGAGTCTTCAGTGGCTTAGAGAGCGTCAGTATCCGAAGGAAATCCGGTCGGACCATAATCTGTATGTGTTTAACAGATTGAGCAAAAAGACTGTAGGAGAGATGGGAGTCAGCCGTTTTTTCGCTCCTGCGGAGCTAAACTTTAAAGAGCTTAAAGAACTTGGGATCACCGGAGGGGGATTGATCGTATATGGGAACCAGCCGGTGATGGTGACCGCGAACTGCGTCCGTCAAAATACGGGTAAGTGCGGCAGAAAGGATGGCTGGTTCAGTCTGACTGACAGGTATCAGAAGAAATTTCCGGTGAAGAATTACTGCGGCGACTGCTATAATGTGATTTATAATTGTCATCCTCTTATGCTGCTTGCGCAGTCAGAAGAAGTGAAGACACTAAGTCCGTCGGAGATTCGGATGGATATGACTCTTGAAAATCCGAAAGAGACGGAACGGATGATTTTACTATATTGGAAATGTTTTAAGGAGAACTGCCCGGTGAACCTGCCGGATATGGATTATACAAAGGGGCATTTCAGACGGGGAGTGAAGTAGGTGAAGGCTTGGCGAATATCATAATACAATTATCAAAATATTTGATGATCTTATTGATCACGGCATATGTGTTCTTTTGTTTCAGTATCTTTGGTTTCCGGGATCCGGACAGAAAGAGAAGGATGCTGCGGAAACAGACTGTGCTCATGTTTCTGATACATGTACTGGCATTTGTGTCTATGTATCTGGCGACGGACGATATTAAGATGCTGGCATTTTATCTGATGCAGGTATCGCTTTTTGCCGCGGTTTTACTGCTGTATACGATCATCTATCCGAAGGTGTCGAGACTGGTAGTCAACAATATGTGCATGCTTTTATGCATCGGTATGATCATGCTTACAAGGCTTGACTATGCCAGCGCGGTGAAGCAGTTTGCGATTGCGACGGCGGCCATTACTTTGAGCCTTTTTGTTCCGGTTATTATAAGGAAATTTAAGCTTCTTTCCGAATGGAGAAAATTTTATGCCATCGCGGGTATCGCGTCGCTGGCCGTGGTACTTGTATTCGGGCAGGTTGCAGGCGGCGCTTTGCTTGGCTTTAAGGTAAATGGCATCAGTATACAGCCGTCGGAGCTTGTAAAGATCATATTTGTATTTTTTGCGGCTTCTAGTTTTAAGATTTCTCTGGAATTTAAGAATATTGTCATTACGACAGCGATTGCGGCGTTCCATGTTCTGATACTGGTGGTTTCGAGAGATTTGGGAGCGGCGCTTATCATATTTGTCGTATATTTGGTTATGCTTTATGTAGCTACAAGGCAGCCGCTCTACATCGCAGCCGGACTCGGCGCGGGAAGTCTTGCCTCTGTAATGGCATATCATCTTTTCAGTCATGTAAGGGTGCGTGTAGTAGCATGGCAGGATCCGCTGGCGGCATATGATAACGGAGGATTCCAGATCGTCCAGTTTTTATTTGCCATCGGCAGCGGCGGATGGTTCGGCATGGGGCTTTTTCAGGGGGCGCCGGAGACCATACCGGTTGCCACGTCAGACGGTATCTTTGCAGCCATTTCCGAGGAGATGGGACTGATATTTGCGCTGTGCATGATATTGATTTGTCTGAGCTGCTATGTGATGTTTTTAAATATTGCCATGCAGCTTCACGATATGTTCTATAAGCTGGTTGCACTGGGACTTGGGACCTGTTATATCTTTCAGGTATTTCTTACCATCGGCGGTGAGACGAAATTCATTCCTCTTACGGGCGTGACGATTCCGTTAGTCAGCTACGGGGGAAGTTCACTGATCAGTACGGTGGTCATGTTTGGGATTATCCAAGGACTTTATATTTTAAGGGAAGACGAGGAGCAGGCGATTGAGAGACAGAGACAGGAGAAGCTACGAGCAAAGAGAAGCTATAAAGAAGCAGGGGCGGCGAGAAGAAAAGCGCCGGATGACGAGGAGAGACCGCAGAGAGGCAAACCGCGAAGACAGGCGAAAAGCGAAGAAAGAGCGCGTCCGAAACAAAGAATTCGCTAGGGTTACGTATACATTTGTGACGCTTTTCCTTGTGATGATGGGATATATCGTATACTTTCATCTAATGGAAAGCGATGATTTTATACGGAGTCCTTATAATCAGAGGCAGGATTCGCTGGCGGACCGTATTGAGCGGGGTAAGATTCTGGACAGGAATGGCAGGGTGCTTGCCGAGACTGTGACCGGAAAGGGCAGCAAGGAGTACCGGAAATATCCGTATGGGGATATGTTTGCCCATGTGGTAGGATATACGGCAAAGGGCAAGACGGGGATAGAATCCATCGAGAACTCAGCGCTGCTTACCTCTAACGCGTTTTTTCTGGAAAAGTTTCAGAATGAATTAAAAAACGAGAAAAATGCGGGGGACAATGTAGTTACGACGCTGGATGCGAATATTCAGGCGGCGGCTTATGACGCGCTGGGCAGTTCCAAAGGCGCGGTAGTCGCGATCGAACCAAATACGGGAAAGATCATTGCGATGGTGTCAAAACCTGACTTTGATCCGAATACGATTTCCGAGGACTGGGAAGAATTGAATGAGGACGACAGCGGCGTGCTGGTAAACCGTGCAACACAGGGGCAGTATGCGCCCGGTTCTACTTTTAAGGTTATCACGACACTTGAATTTATGCGGCAGGAATCCGGGTATGCCGGCTATTCCTACAAATGTGACGGGAAGATCAAGGCAGGAAGCAATACGATCCACTGCTACGGCGGGAAGGTGCACGGAAAAGTAGATTTAACGGACAGCCTTGCCTATTCCTGCAATACCTCTTTCTGTAATATCGGGAGCGAACTTGAGATTGCCAGTTTCCGAAAGACTGCAAAGGAACTGCTGTTTGATTCGAAGCTTCCGTCACAGCTTCCTTATAACCAGAGTAAGTTTGCGCTCGACAGACACGCCGGTACAGCGGAACGGATGATGACGGCGATGGGGCAGGGGCAGACGCAGGTGAGCCCTTATCATATGGCGCTCATTACTTCGGCGATTGCCAATGGCGGGACGCTGATGAAGCCGTATCTTGTAGATTCCGTCACCAATCATACCGGTACGATCGTCAGTAAAAACCGGCCGGATAAATATAAGGAGCTTATGACTTCCAAAGAAGCGGCGAAGCTTAAAAAATATATGGAGAGCGTTACGGATTACGGCACGGCGTCAGTCCTTTCCGACGCCGGCTACACGACGGCCGGAAAGACGGGAACCGCGGAGTACAGTTCGGATAAGGGGAAGGATCATTCTTGGTTTATCGGTATTGCGAACGTGGATAATCCGGATCTTGTAGTGAGTGTAGTGATCGAGGCGTCAGACGGCACTGCAAAGGCCGTCAATGTGGCAAAAGAAGTATTTGACGCGTATTACTAGGAGAGATCTGTATGAGATATTACAAACATTTGTATGTGGCGGAGAGTCTTAAGAAGAAACGAAAGAAGATCATTTCCAAGCTTGATAAGAGGAAATTCCAGCTTGAGATCCATCTGCTGGTGCTCCCCGAGACAGAGAAGAACCAGCTTGAGATTATAAATCCGAATTTGTTTCTGCAGAAAAATTATCCTGTAAAGGACTATTTTGTGGTGGGAATTGCAAAAGGTTTTGAAGAAGCTCTGGAAATACTGGAAGAAATTGTACAAAACGTGTATAATGAGACAAAAGGGGCAGATATTCGTTCCTATATTCTGAATAAAGAGCGGGAAGGTTAAGATGCTACATATATTGTTGTTGATCTTAAAAGTGATAGGGATTATATTGGCAGTAATACTGGGCATACTTGTATTACTGGTTTGCATTGCGGTTTTTGTTCCTGTTCGGTATGAGTTGAGCGGCAGATGCGGCGGCACGCTCTCTACGCTGAAAGCGAAGGGCAGGGTCACGTGGCTGTGTTCTCTTATAAGGGCGGATATATCTTATAAGCAAAATAAATTAAAATGGAGACTGCGGATCGCATGGAAGGAGTTTCCCGGCGGAAAAAAGTCCGGAGCGGATGTTCTGCCGGATGTGAGACTGCCGGAGGAGACAGATACGCAGATAAAAAAAACGAAAGGTGAAGAAGAATATGAAGAGATTTGGAGTAACGGATTTGATGAAAGCGGCGAAGAAAAAGAAGAAGATGAGAAAGTTCAAAAAGGCGTTGAAGAGATTCGGCCGGACGGCAAGAAAGCTGAAGAAAAACACAGCGAAAATGAAAAAGCATATCAAAAAATTCAGAAAAGTGTGGAAGAAGAATGCCCCGGCGATGAAGAGAGCGGCCGGAAAGAGCGCAGGGATGATGAAGAGTGCAGCTGGAAAAAGCGGAAAGATCGTAAAGAGCGCAGCTGGAAAAAGCGGAAAGATCGTAAAGAGCGCAGCCGGAAAAAGCGGAAAGATGATCAGAAGCGGGACCGGGAAGAGTGTGAAGATCATAAAGAGCGGGACCGGGAAGACGGCGGCTGGATTAAAGGCTTTATCAGGAAGATCAAAGAACTGTATGGCAGGATAAAATGTACAATCCAAAATATTTGTGATAAAATAAAAAAGTTGTTGGAAAAAAATAACAAAATTCTGGGATTCATCCGGGACGAGACCCATGCGGGGGCATTCTGGAAGGCTAAGAAGGAAGTGTTTAAGCTTTTTAAGAGGCTGAGACCGAAAAAGTTTCTTTTGGAAGCGGAATTTGGATTTGACGATCCGTCATGGACGGGGCGGACGCTGGCGGCAATCGCGCCTTTTTATCCGTTTTTCGGGGGAGTTGTTTCATTAAAGCCGGATTTTACGGAAAAAAAGCTGACAGGAAAGCTGTATGCGAAAGGAGGCATCCGCTTTTGTCATTTCGTGATTATGGCATGGAACCTTTTCTTTTGCAGGAATGTACGCAGAACTTACAGGGACATCAGAAATTTTGAAATATAATGGGAGAGGAGACAGTATATGGCAGACAATAGTTTTAAAGGGACGGTAGAGTCTTTATTCAAGGGTGTTGACGGGATTATTTCATCCAAGACGGTCGTGGGGGATGCAGTCCACATTGGGGATACGATTATCCTGCCGCTGGTTGACGTATCCTTCGGCCTTGGCGCGGGCGCGCTTTCCAGTGACAAGAAGGAACAGGGGGGCGGCGGAATCGGCGGCAAGATGACGCCATGCGCTGTTTTGGTACTTCAGAATGGGAAGACGAAGCTTGTGAACATCAAGAATCAGGATACGATCACAAAGATACTTGATATGGTACCAGATGTAGTAGACAAATTCACAAAAGGAGACGACGAGCTTACAGAGCAGGATGTGTCTGACATCTTAGATTCGGATATGTAAAGATAAGAGATTGACGCATAAAGCAGACGGGGCGCGCATAGAATATACAAAAGAGGAACGGGTGCATGACTATGAAGCGTGTGATCGGGTTTGCCCTGTTCTGGGTTGCCGTGGGCTTGATTCTCTCACTGATCCTGCCGAATACATTTATTGAAGTAATCAGTATTATACTGTGCATTCTGGCAGGATATAATCTGTTCTGCTGCTAGTACAGCGAATATTAAGTAATTGGCAGTTTGGCTTACCTATTTTCCTGATAGCACTACTCCCCAAGCCTCGACGTAGCCACCGCTACGCCTGCGTTTGTGAAGCAGCACTCTCAGAAAAATATTCTGTGCCAAACCATCCAAAACTTAATTTTCGCTGTACTAGTATCATTTACAACAGTATGAGGCAATTTGGACGTGTTTACAAAATTATACTTGCATTATTAAAGCTTGTATGCTACAATACCTAGTGTTGTGAGTCCGTTTCAGGGACTTATTTTGAGCGTTAGGAGGTGCAGTCATGGCAAAATGTGCAATTTGCGAAAAGGGTGCTCACTTTGGGAATAATGTAAGCCATTCTAATAGAAAAACACCAAAGATGTGGAAATCAAACGTAAAATCAGTTCGTGTGAAAACAGAGAACGGCGGAACAAAGAAGATGTATGTGTGTACTTCATGCTTGAGGTCCGGAAAAGTTGAGCGTGCATAATGAAAAGCGTATGAAAGAATCAGGTTCAATGGAATCTGATTCTTTTTTTACAGCATGATATAAGATTTTACAGATTTGATTGTAAAAGTCTGGAAAACAGAGTATAATACATATGTTAGACGTTAGTTTGGGTTATGATAACTTTAACGATAGGAAGATGGAGGTTTCTAGTATGAAAGGATGCATGAATACTGATCTTGGCATTATTACAATTGATTCGGAAGTAATTGCCAAATATGCAGGTACGGTAGCGGTTGAATGTTTTGGTATTGTTGGCATGGCGGCAGTGAATATGAAAGACGGTCTGGTCCATCTGCTGAAGAAAGAGAGTCTTACGAGAGGAATTCAGGTGTCGATCTCTGAGGAGAATCATATTGCTCTTGATTTTCATATCATTGTTTCATACGGCGTAAGCATTTCGGCTGTTACAGAGAATCTGATCAGCAATGTACAGTACAGGGTAGAGGAATTTTCCGGTATGCCTGTAGATAAGATCAATATCTATATAGAAGGCGTAAGAGTCATTGACTAAGCTAAGGAGGAAGGAAAGAAGTGGCTACAAAATCTATGAATGTGGAGATGCTTGCAAAGATGTTTCTGGCAGGCGCGCACAATATCGAGGCAAAAAAGGAAATTATCAACGAGCTGAATGTATTCCCGGTGCCGGACGGCGATACCGGAACGAATATGTCGCTTACGATCATGGCAGCGGCGAAAGAAGTCGCCGCACTTAATAAACCGACGATGAAGGATTTGGCAAAAGCTATTTCATCCGGTTCCCTCAGGGGAGCCAGAGGCAATTCAGGAGTGATCCTCTCCCAGCTTCTCCGCGGATTTACAAAATCCATCCGTGAGGAGAGCGAGATCGACGTGGCGGGGCTTGCCGCTGCATGCAGCAGGGCGAGGGATACGGCATACAAGGCAGTTATGAAGCCGAAAGAAGGAACGATTCTTACCGTTGCCAGCGGAATTGCCCAGAAAGCGGCCCAGATGGCTCAGGAGACGGAAGATCTGGAGGTATTTCTTCCGGCTGTCATTCAGTATGCGGAGGAAGTGCTTTTAAAGACGCCGGATATGCTTCCGGTGCTGAAGGAGGCAGGGGTTGTTGACTCCGGCGGACAGGGGCTTTTAGAGGTGATTCGGGGCGCTTATCATGCGTTTTTAGGAGAAGAGATCGATTATTCAGAGATTGTTCCGAACGTAAAGCCGGATGTGAGAGAGACTGCGCCCGCTAAAGAAGCAGACATTAAGTTCGGCTATTGTACGGAGTTTATCATATTAGTTGAAAAAGAATTTACGGAGAAGGATGAGCAGGCGTTCAAGGAATATCTGTCGTCCATCGGAGATTCTATCGTATGCGTGGCGGATGATGACGTCGTAAAGATTCATGTCCACACGAATGATCCGGGACTTGCCATCCAGAGGGCGTTAGGATACGGACAGCTTTCGCGCATGAAGATTGACAATATGCGCGAGGAGCATCAGGAGAAATTGATCCGTGATGCAGAGAGACTTTCAAAGGAGCAGGCGGAGGAAGAACAGGTAGCCAAAGAGGAGAGAAAGAGCGATGAGCCAAGGAAACCGATGGGATTTATTGCGGTGTCCATCGGCGAGGGAATTAACGGTATCTTTAAGGAGCTTGGCGCAGACTATATTATTGAAGGCGGGCAGACGATGAATCCGAGTACGGAAGATATGCTCAATGCCATTGATCAGGTGAATGCCGATACGATCTTTATTCTTCCGAATAATAAGAATATCGTTCTGGCTGCAAATCAGGCGAAGGAGCTTGTGGAGGATAAGGAGATCGTCGTTATCCCGACAAAGACAGTGCCGCAGGGGATTACAGCGATCATCAACTTTATGGCGGATGCAGATGCTAAGAGCAACGAGGAAGCCATGTTAGAAGAGATCGGGAATGTGAAGACCGGGCAGGTAACCTATGCGGTGCGGGATACTCATATAGACGACAAGGAGATTCATGAAGGAGATATTATGGGTATCGGCGATAAGGGAATTCTTGCGGTTGGTAACGATGTGGAGGATACGGCCCTTGATCTTCTCGGTGAACTGGTGGATGAGGATTCTGAGCTTATCAGTATCTATTATGGCGAAGAGGTCAGCGAGAAGGATGCGGAGAGTTTTATCGCCAGAGTGGAAGAGGAATATCCCGACGTGGACGTGGATGCTCACTTTGGAGGTCAGCCGATCTATTATTATGTACTCGCAGTGGAATAAGAATAGGGGAAAAAGAGGGCAGGAGATGTCCTCTTTTTTCAGCAAATCAGATGTGTATGAGGGTATGCCCGCCTGCCCTATTGTCCGCGGGAATAAATGTGTTAAGGGATCGTTATGGTAAAAGCAGCTAAAATCAAAGAATTAAAAGGAATAGGGGAGAAGACGGAAAAGCTTTTTCAAAAGATCGGAGTCAATACCGTAGGAGATTTGATACGCTATTATCCGAGAAGTTACGACGTCTATGAGGAGGCAGTTCCGATAAGCGAGTTGGAAGAGGGACGCGTCATGACTGTGACAGGAGCCATATACGGCAGGGTTCAAGTAGGAGGAACGCCCCGGATGCAGGTTACGACGCTGTATGTGAAAGATCTAACAGGGACGTTAAAGGTGATCTGGTTTCGGATGCCTTTCCTCAGAAATACGCTTGCCGAGGGCGGAGTCATCACGCTGCGGGGGCGGATCGGGGTGCGCGGGGGCGGAGCCGTTATGGAGCACCCGGAGATTTTTTACCCTTCTGCAAAATACGAGGAGAAGCGGGGAACGCTGCAGCCAGTCTACACCCTTACCGCCGGGCTTACGAACAATGCAGTTATAAAGGCGGTAAAGCAGGCGCTTGATCATCTGGATCTGACGTCGGAATCCCTTCCGCCGGAGATCCGGTTAAAGTATTCTCTTGCAGAATATAACTACGCGTTAAAGGAAATTCATTTCCCGGAGGATAAAGAAAGTTTCTATCATGCCAGAAACCGGCTGGTATTTGAAGAATTCTTGGAGTTTATCCTTGCGCTTAGAAAGTTAAAGGATGGAAGCGATCAGTTAAAAAACGAGTATGTGATGGAGGTGCATCCGAAGATAGAGGAATTTATAGAAAAGCTTCCCTTCGCCCTTACGGGAGCGCAGAAAAAAGTCTGGGGAGAAATCGCCAAAGATATGTCCTCCGATACGGTTATGTCCCGTCTGGTGCAGGGAGACGTCGGTTCCGGAAAGACGATCGTGGCGGTGCTTGCTCTGATGAACGCGGCCCTTAACGGCTATCAGGGGGCGATGATGGCGCCCACGGAAGTGCTCGCAAGGCAGCATTACGAATCCATTACCCAATATTTTGAAGACTATGGAATACCGATAAAGACTGTGCTTTTGACCGGATCTATGACGGCGAAGGAAAAGCGCCGTGCCTATGACCGGATCGAATGCGGTCTTGCAAAGATCATCATAGGAACCCATGCATTGATCCAGAATGCGGTGAATTACGATAATCTGGCTCTTGTCATCACAGACGAACAGCACAGGTTCGGCGTGAAGCAGCGGGAGATATTCGCGGGCAAGGGAAGCGCGCCCCACGTTCTTGTTATGAGCGCGACGCCTATACCAAGGACGCTGGCCATCATCTTGTACGGGGATTTGGATCTCTCTGTGATTGACGAACTTCCGGCAAACCGTCTGCCTGTTAAAAACTGCGTGGTGGATACCGGATACCGAAAGACGGCGTACAATTTCATGAAAAAACAGATTGCAGAGGGAAGGCAGTGCTATGTTATCTGTCCTATGGTGGAGGAGAGCGAGAGCTTGGAAGCAGAGAATGTGACGGATTATGCATGCGCTCTTCAGGAGGAGCTTGGAGAGGGAATCGTGGTTGACTATCTGCACGGAAAGATGAAGCAGAAAGAAAAAGATGCGATTATGGATCGGTTTTCTAGGAGGGAAAGTCATGTGCTCGTCTCAACTACGGTGATCGAGGTAGGAATCGATGTGCCGAACGCTGCGGTAATGCTGATCGAGAATTCCGAGCGCTTCGGCCTTGCGCAGCTTCATCAGCTAAGAGGCCGCGTCGGGCGCGGAAAGCACCAGTCCTACTGCATTTTTATGAGCGGTTCAAAGGCAAAAGAGACAAGGGAGAGGCTTGATATCTTAAATAGAACGAACGACGGTTTTAAAATTGCGGGCGAGGATTTAAGGCTTCGCGGACCGGGCGATTTGTTCGGCATCCGCCAGAGCGGGCTTATGAATTTTAAAATCGCGGATGTGTATCAGGATGCGAAGATCTTACAGCAGGCGAATGAGGCGGCAGACTGGCTTGTCAGAACGAATCATGAATGGTTGAAAAAACTTCCAAAATATGAAGAACCTTCTAGTGTAATAATCTGAATCCTCCATATACTATGGTTGTAACAAAACAAAAGGTTACAAAGTTACAAAAAGGAGGAGAGTTAAAATGGCAAATCGTTCATCTAACAGAACAGCCGTACCTGAAGCAAAGGGTGCACTTGACAAATTCAAATATGAGGTTGCAAGCGAACTTGGAGTACCGTTATCAGACGGTTACAACGGTGACCTGACATCCAGACAGAATGGTTCTGTAGGCGGATATATGGTTAAGAAGATGATTGAGCAGCAGGAAAAGCAGATGGCTGGCAAATAACACGTAACATGTGAGAAAAAGCGCCTGGCGGAACATAGTAACCGTCGGGTGCTTTTTTAGTATGGAGGGCCGTCAGGAAAAAAAGAGCCGCTGTGTGCGGGATATTACGCGTTTTGGATCAGTACCGTCACGGTAAAGGTATCTTCTGTATAGGAAATATCCAGAGCGCCGTTATATCTTTCCACCATTTCCTGCACATTTGACAGGCCGAGACCGTGGGAGGCGGTATCTTCCTTATCAGACACTAATTGGCCGTGCTGTTTGGTGATCTTATTATTTTTTGCATTGGCGATCTCATAAGTAAAGTAACCGTTTTCCGTTATCCTTGCTTTTACGGATATATGACGCTCCTTCGGATCTTCGATCTTTACGGATGCTTCAATGGCATTATCCAGTGTATTGGAAAAGAGACAGCAAAGGCTAATGGCATCGATGCCGATGAGTTTCTCAAGATCAATGTGGAAAAAGCAGTCGATGCTCTGCTCCTTTGCCAGATTGTATTTGGAATTCAGGACGGCGTTGACGATGCTGTTTTTGCAGAAGCTGCGGCTTTTTGCGGTTAACTGTGCTTCGATGTCTTTCATATAGCGTTCCGCCTCTTCTTTGCTGCCGGCGTAGAACAAGGAGTGGATCACGGTTAAATGATTGTTCATATCGTGACGGATTTTGCGGATCTCCGTCTGATTCTGTTCCAGCTCTTCATAGTAACTTTTCTGAAGTATCAGATTCTTGCGCTCCAGATTCTGCTGGATGCTGATGACAAAATATTTTGCCAGAGCGATGCAACCAAGATTTGTCGCGAAGCATGCAAAGGCCGCAGGCCACATCTTGTAGGTATCCTTGGGCGTAAAGTAGATACAGGTTGTGATATTTACTAGGGAAGCCATGCAGATAGCGTCCAGAAGCATCCAGATCTTATCGTTAAACAGCCGTTTCATTTGGCTTAAGTGCTTTTGGAACATTTTATAAATACCGTACCAGATCAGCAGATGCAGGACCGGCTCCAAGACAGAACAGAAAATGTCCACAGGAACCGACCAGCCAATTGCGTATCCGGTCACTCCCAGTATGTCCAGAACGAGGAAGTTCTGGCTGACGGTCAGCGGGTAAAGGACACAAACGGCGGCCAGTTTCTGCCAGACGCTTCCTTTAAAAGCCAAAAGCATTATGATGGTAAACCAGATCAGGTCCAGCGTGATGTTGAAAAAATCGTTGGGAAAGATCACCATGGCGGCACAGGTAGTACAGGAAAAGTAAACAAGGATATCCCAGAATATCCCGTGTCGTTTATTTGCAAAGAGGGCGAGGATCCGATAGATATAAATCCCTTGTATGAACTTAAGTATATTGTTAAAGATGTTTAAAACAAATGATTGATCCATAAGAATTCTCCTTGGTAACAAAATTGCACGGCTGCTTCTGAAAAATTCTACCGCAGCAGCAGGCGCGCAAAGGCAATCTCTAATGACTGGCGGTATGCGCGGCTTACAGGAAAGGCGAGGTTTTTGCAGATGCAGATGTCTTTTTCCAGCGCGGTGACGAAATTCAAGTTCACCAGATGCCGGTTATGGCACCGGACAAAATAATCTGGAAGGTCTTTCGCCACGGTATCGAGCTTCCCGTAAAAATCCAGTTTAGTACCATTTTCCAGAGAGAGTACAACTTTTCTCTTATCACTGGAAAAGGCAGTGATCTCTTTCAAGGGGACTTTATATGTCCCGGATTTTTGCTCTAAAGTAAAGAACTGTTCCGTATTTTTCCCAAGCTCCGCCAAAGCCTGTTTCAGAACATTTTTGATTTTCTGCTCTTCATATGGTTTTAAGATGTAATGAAAGGCATGGACCTCATAACCCTGAAATACAAAATCAGGATGCGCCGTCACAAAGATGAGGACGGTATGAGTATTCTGCCGTCTCAAGGCTTTCGCAGTGTCCATGCCGTTTCGGCCTTTCATCTCTATATCCAGAAACAGAATATCAAGCCACTGTGCCATCTCGCTTCTTAAAAAGTTCTCGCCGGAGTTGTATTCAAAGATCTGATAGTCCATGCCCAATAGCTGCAGCGTTTGCTCCAAAGGAGCGCGAAGGCTCTTTCGCATGGACGGTTCATCATCGCAGATGCCGATCGATATCATATAGAATTCCCCTTTTCAAATAAATAATGAAACGGCTTCAAAGCCAAGGTTATTTTACAAAAGAATCATTCATTTGTAAATGAGGGTTGTCTTTTTTGGTGCAAACGTTACAAAATCAAAGCCAAACGTGACATTTGCCGAACTGTGATCTGTGAAAAAGTGTTTTATAATCTAACCATACCCTCCGTGTACAAAGGAACACAAAAGGGAGAAAAGGGAGGTATGCTTTTATGCTGAAAGTAAAGCACTTATCAAAAAGTTATTCATCAGGAGATCAGATATATCCGGTATTAAAGGATGTTTCGCTGGAAGTTGGGAAAGGGGAATTTGTGGCTGTCATGGGGCCTTCCGGTTCAGGAAAGACGACGCTTTTAAACTGCATTTCCTGCTTTATTCCTCATGAAGAGGGCAGGATTCTTCTGGCAGACAGAGATATTTCACATTTGAAAGAGAAACAGCTTTCAAAAGTCAGAAACCGGCAGATGGGCTTTGTTTTTCAGGATTTTATGCTGCTGGACGGCTTGAGTATCTTTGAAAATATCTGTCTTCCCCAGATCATTGCCCGCCGCCCGGTGGTTCAGATGGAGGAAAAGGCGAAAAATATCTGCAGACTTTTCGGGATTGAAAAGATCATGGAAAAATATCCGGCGGAAGTCTCCGGCGGGGAGAAGCAGCGTACCGCTGTGGCGAGGGCGCTGATGAACAACCCTTATGTGATCTTAGCGGATGAGCCTACGGGAAACCTTGACAGTAAGTCCTGCAAGGCGGTCATCGATGCATTTTTGCAGGCAAAAAAGGAAATGGGCGCAACCATATTCATGGTAACCCACGACAGCTTTGCGGCTTCCTTTTGCGACAGGGTGATCGTGTTAAAGGACGGGCAGGTATATGGGGAACTGAGAAGAAAAGGCACAAGACGGCAGTTTATGGATGTACTTCTTGACACGATCCGGACATTAGGAGGTGACGGCGATGACGATGAGTAGCATTACGGCAAAGCTCAGAAAGAAAAATCAGGAGCAGTACCGCCTGCTTGGAATCTGTATCTTTTTATCCGCCCTTTTGGTGTCATCTTTTACCATGATGTTCTTTTCGCCGTCCGTTCAGGAGTTTCTGCCGGCGGGCGGGGATACGAGGAAGCTGATGTGGCTGATGCTTGGAGTGGTATCCGCAGGGTGCATGATCTTTACCCTGTATGGCAGCAGCTTGTTCTTCCGGAAAAAGAGCAGGGAGTTTGGCGTGATGCTGGCTCTTGGGCAGGAGAAAGGAGAGCTGGGACGTCAGTTGGCAGGAGAGCTTGCCGCAGTAGTAGGAAAATATGTCATTTCCGGACTGGCGCTTGGGATACCGGTATCTTATCTGATCTGGAAATTGTTTCAGATGATGGTAGTCAGTACGGCCAGAATCCGATACCGCCTTGGAATCGGGGGAATGATCGCGGGATTTCTCTTTGCAGCCGCGCTGTCTGTGTGCATATTGGTCTTAGGAGTCCGGTTTATCCGCCGGGCAAATATTATGGATATCTTAAATGCCAATAGAAAGACAGAGATGGTCCGGGAGATAAAGTTCTGGTATGGAAAAGCAGGAGCCGCTCTCATCATTGTAGGATTATTCCTTGCCATGGCGGTTCCGCAGCTGACCGTGCGGCTGTTCAGGCAGGGGATGCCTGCAGTCTGGAACGTAACCTATCTTTTCGTGCTTTTCGGGCTTTATATGGTCGTCTTAAGTGTGATCGGGCATTCAAAAAGGGGAAAGCATCCGGAAAAATACTATAACAATATCATTTCCACGAATTTGATGCGTTTTACCGCAAGGCAGACAACCAGAAATATGTGCGTGATCGCGCTGCTTGTGTTTGTGATGGTAACATCGGCCTTTTGGGGAATGCAGTATTATTTTGGCGCCACAGAGAGAGGAGCGGATGCGCCCTATGATTATTCCCTGCATTTTCCGGCCGGAGAGAATCAGATCGGCCGTGGGGAGATCGAGGCTCTTGCAAAAAAATATGATGTAGATCTTATCGGTTATGAGGAGTTTCAGTCACTGGAGCTGATCATCCGTTATACGGAAAGGGATATGAATGAAAAAAAGAAGTATTTTGATGTGGAGCGTGAAAAGCTGGCTTCTTTTATATCGGCGTCTGATCTTGAGAGGATATCCGGAAAGACTGTTTCTCTGAAAGAGGGGGAGTACCAGACGGTTACGGCTGCAGACTTTCAGGAGTCAGTCTGGGTAAATGTTAACTGTCTGAATGAAATGATCAGTCCGGTTACGCAGGAGGGCATGGCTTTGGAATTTAAGGGGACGGCAGAGTTTGATAATCTGGCTGTGAACCACAGCGATCCTTTTACCTTTGTTCTGTCTGATGCGGATTACAAAAGAGTTGGAAGCGGCCTTGACGATGCATGGCGGGAAAATCACATCCTCTTTAATGCGGCGGATGAAGCGAATATATATGATTTTGCAAACGCGTTGAACGAGGAATATATCTCGCGGGCGACGGTTCTTTCTAATCAGTACGAACTGTATGACGCCCATGAAGAGGAGCTGGCTTTGGCGGCAGGCGAAGCATACGGCTATGCCGGGGGGATTGATCTGTCAGCAGATAATCCGCAGCTTTTGGACGAGTGGAAATATGCGCCGTTTTCTAAGACTCTGCTGCAGGCGAAGGCTATGGAGCTTACTGCGGTGTTTGTACTCCTTAGCATCTATATCTCTGTCATATCTCTTACGGCGTCGGGGATCATGAGTTATATAAGAAGCATTACCATCGCTATGGATAACCGTCAGCTTTTTGAAGACTTAAAGAGACTGGGAGCAGATAATTCCTACCGGGAAAGGGCGCTTCGGGTGCAGCTCCGCAGAATCTTTGCCTATCCTGTGGCGGCAGGGTGCATGGTAGTCGCTGTATTCTCCTTATTTTTGACGTATTTTAATGATATGAGGCTTCAGGCTTTTGAGATGAAAATGCTTTCTTTGGAGGTATTCCTGATGATAATGATAGCAGGAGTGATGTTCGCAGTGTATCGGGTGAGTTACAGAAGGACGATGCAGATCGTGGGAGCCGAATTTAAGAAATGAATCACATTAATCAGGGGCTTGTCAAGCGGCAAGTCCTTTTTTCAATAGCCGTCTTCAGGATTTGCTTTTCCGTCTATCAGATAATCATAAGATACATGAAAAATTTCTGACAGTGCTTTCAACTCCAAGTCGGTAACGTATCGTTTGTTCGTTTCAATTCTCGTAATTACATTTTTATCCATATCATATCCTGCAAGCTGCAGCAGGTAGGCCAAATGCCGCTGGGAATAATCATTCCGTCTGCGAAGTTCGATCAACTGCCGGCTGATAAGGTTTTTCTGGCCAGTCTGTGTCCTTGGTTTTGGCATAATTTATTATCCTCCGTATACAAGAATGCTGCTTGTCGCACTTTTTGCGCCATATTTATTGATTTTACTGGCAAAAACATGTAGAATCGGTTGTAAAAGTGAGACGTGCGGATGAAAATGTTGTATGTATTATGCGCATGAACGGAATAATATAAACATAATAAAAAGTGATTGGTAAAAAGGAAGGGAACTATGCATCAGAAGGACGTGGAGAGATTCGCATTTTTATATTTGTGCGGCCAGAAAGACAGGGCTATGCTGGCGGGAAAGAAAAGGATGACATTTCAGGATTTTGACAGACTGGTTTACATTGCGGACGTTTTGGGACTCGATCAGATGAATCTTGAAATCTGGAATCGGTTTTCACCCCAATTTAAGGGGCAGTTAGAAGCATTGGAGGGACTTTTTAAAGAGGACTGTGATGATATGGAATTCAGAGAAGACAGGGGAGAGATTCAAAACCACGCTCAATGGTTTGAAGATTTCTGTGATTCGGCGCCGGACAGCGAGGCAAAAGAGTTCCTGGTAAATATATTTGATGTTTTTCATGAAGAGGAGTAAAATGACTTTACAGAAGTTTTCTGGCTGCCGCGCCCCAGACTTCGATATGTCCTGCTCTGGAAAAGGTGTTTGCCAAATCCGGATTGCATGGTCTTGAATTATGCGCTTTCATAAGATTTTCTGTCGTCTAGTCACTGGGCCGAGGGGAAAGAAAGAAGAGATTAAATGGTTGTTTATTTTGTTAGGACTTGGTATAATGCGGATATGCTGGAAAGCAGAGATAAGATGTAGAAAAGAACACGCGGAAACAGCACATTCACAGCGGACGCACGGCGAGGGAGACGATCATGGAATTAACGGAAGAATTGAAAAAAGAATTATATAGTCAGGGGGCTTCGTTAGTTGGAATCGGGGATATGAGTCCGTTTCAGGACTGTGATTTTAAAACGGGAATCGCTGTGGCTGTTCCGATACCTTCTGATATTGTCATTGATTTGCAGACAGCCCCGACAAAGGAATACGATGAGCTGTACCATGTCCTGAATGAAAAATTGAACAAAATAGTCATGGCAGGAGAAGATTTTTTGCGGAGTAAGGGATTTGAAGCCTATGCCCAGACGACGGACCGCGTGAAAGTGGATGAGGATAATATATCAAAGCTTCCTCATAAAACGGTAGCTGCGAGGGCGGGGCTTGGATGGATCGGGAAGAATTGCCTGCTGGTGACTCCTGCCTTCGGTTCCGCCATACGTATTTCCTCTCTGCTGACGGATGCGCCCTTAACATGTGATGAGCCGGTCACGGAATCTCAGTGCGGGAAGTGCAGCGTGTGTGTGTAAGAATGTCCGGCGCAGGCGCTGAACGGTACTTTGTGGGAAGCCGGCATGAGAAGAGAAGAGATCGTAGACGTCAGGAAATGTTATGAAAAGCAGGTGGAGATCATGTACAGGGAGACGGGCATCCAGACGGATCTGTGCGGAAAATGTTTTGCAGTCTGTACATATACCCGTAAATATTTAAAACGGGCTGGTTCGGATACGATGTCTAAAAACGGAGAAGTCACAAAGGAGCTGATTAAGGATGGTAATTGAGACAGAAAGGCTGTATCTGCGCCGGATGGACCGGAATGACTTTCATTCCTTATGTAAGATACTAAAGGATGAAGATGCGATGTATGCTTACGAAGGGGCTTTCAGTGATGAAGAAGTAAAGGAGTGGCTTGACAGACAGATGGACCGCTATGAGAAATGGGGGTTTGGCTTGTGGGCGGTCATTTTAAAAGAGACCGATGAGATGATCGGGCAGTGCGGGCTTACAATGCAGCCGTGGAAAGACCGGGACGTGCTTGAGATCGGTTATCTGTTTTGGCGCGCGTACTGGCATAAGGGCTATGCGACGGAAGCAGCGAGGGCTTGTAAGCAATATGCATTTGAAGTATTGAATGCAAAAGAAGTCTGCTCGATTATCAGAGATACGAATTCGGCATCCCAGAAAGTTGCAGTCAGAAATGGTATGACAGTCGCAGACAGTTGGACGAAACATTACCGGGGCGTGGATATGCCTCATGATCGATATGTGGCGGTTCGGTCATGTAATTGATTGCAGACGGAGAAAGAGTTTGAATGGCTCTCATGGAAAATGGAGAGTTTTTAGAGGTGCACGAATATGAAAAAATATTGTCTGCCGGCGGTTATGCTGGCTATCTTTGAGACAATTGCAATTACTCTGTGGCTGACAAAGGACAATTTGTTTTACCTGTTTAATTTCAGCTACATCGGAATCGCCGTCTCGCTTGGGATATTTCTGTTTATCAGAAAATACAGATATGCCCGCCGTGTAGCGCAGCTTCTGGTCGGCTGTTATATGCTTGTCTATCTTGGGCTGATCTGCGGGGAAAATATGCAGATCGAGGGATTTTGGTATTATCTTTTTACCGGTGTGTTTGAAGCGGCGACGATCCATTATGCTGTCGCAAAGATTTTCGGCCCGTTGATATTTGGAAGAGGGTGGTGCGGCTATGCCTGCCAGACAGCGATGATTCTTGATCTTCTTCCTTACAAAGTACCCGAAAGGCCGAGAAAGAACATCGGCTGGATGCGTTACATTACCTTTGGGGTATCGCTTTTGTTTGTGGCATCGCTGTTTCTTTCGCATGCCGGCGGGATAGAAAAGATCATGTTCTGGGCATTTATCATAGGGAATGGATTGTATTATGGCGTCGGGATTAGTCTGGCATATGCATGGAAAGATAACCGTGCATTTTGCAAGTACCTATGTCCCATCACCATTTTCCTGAAACCGATGAGTTACTTTTCGCTGCTTCGGGTTCAGTGCGATAAAGAAAGATGTATTTCCTGCGGGAAATGTAAAAGGGTATGTCCTATGGATGTTGATATGACAGACAATTCCAGAAAGAGAAAAAACGGTACGGAATGCATCCTCTGCTTTGAGTGTGTTAAGAACTGTCCTAAAAATGCGCTCTGATGCCGGAGAAGCTTCCAGAGAAATAGCGGAAAGGATAGGATGTAAAATTTATATGTATGAGAAGCTTGGACATGCCGCCTATGAAGAGGCGCAGGATTTCAACAGAAGAGTTTATCAGTTTTTGCTGAGTCAGTAATAGATCAGACGGATCACAGACAGATCAGGAGAAATAGGAGGCTGCGGGATGAGCGATATAATGGAATTTGCCGGCAGAGAAGAATTCAGGAGATGGCTTTCTGAGCATTGCCTGTCAAACGAAGGTATTTGGCTTTTGTTCGGGAAAGCCGGCGGACCGAAGACGGTAAAAGCGCAAGAAGCGCTTGAGGAAGCCCTGTGTTTTGGATGGATCGACGGACAGATGCAACGCATCGACGATAAATCATATAAGAAATATTTTTCTATGCGCAGGGAGAAGAGCAAGTGGTCAGAGAAAAATAAGGGACTGGTTAAAAGTTTGGAAGAACGGGGCCTTATGACTGATTTTGGCAGAAGGAAGATAGAGGAGGCCAAACAAAACGGACAGTGGTACGCTAAAAATTCTATCGCGGTCACCGAGGAACAGATCGCTTGTCTATCCAAACTGCTGAAAGGCTATGAGTCTGCATTTACCAATTTTCAGGCCATGTCCTTGTCAGTAAAGAAAACTTATACACGGGCGTATCTTGATGCCAAGACGGATGCCGGCAGGCAAAAACGGATTGCATGGATAGTGGACAGGCTCAATAAAAATCTAAAACCTATGTAGGGGGTGAAAATAGAATGAATTTAAAAATAGTTCCGGCCTATGCGCATCCACAGGAAGTAGAAGCTTTGTTTTCAGAATATACAGACATGCTGATTGCCGGTGACAGCTCCTTTCAGAAGTATCTGGATATCCAGCATTATGATGAGGAAATAAAGCATTTGGAAACAAAATATGGGGAGCCGTGCGGGAGACTGTATCTGGCTTATTACGATGGAGAATTAGCAGGGTGCGTCGGTCTGAGAAAAATAGATGAGCAAAATTGCGAGATGAAGCGGCTTTATGTCAGGCCATGTTTTAGGGGGAAGCGGATAGGGAATCAGCTGATTCAGAAAATCATAGAAGAAGCAAAAGAGATTGGATACTCGCACATGCTGTTAGATACGCTGCCTTTTTTGGAGAGCGCGGTCTATATGTATAAGAAATATGGTTTCTACGAAATCGAAAGTTATAATGACAGCCCGATGCGTACATCCATATATATGAAACTGGATCTGCTGCCGGCATAGAAGAAGGTCAAAAATCGTGTAATATTATATGCAGTTTTTCAAACAGTCTCATTGCACGTGCTTTTGCGGTCTTTTATAATTAAGACAGGAGGTGCATAAGATATGGCGAATGAGGATAAGAAAGATTTTAATCAGATGTTACACAAAGATACCGATATGCCCAAAGTCAAACGGATCACCGACGAGGCTTCGATCAAGAAATACGGCGGAGAGAGGATGTATCTCGCCCCGCCTGCAGCTTATGATCTGATCATGAAAAGGATCCCATGCGGACGGGTGATTACTGTCGGCGCTATTAGGAATTATCTGGCGGAAAAGAACAACGCGGACTTTACCGATCCGATAACAGCGGGAATTTTTGTGTCGATTGCGGCATGGGCAAGTTTTCAGCGTTTGGAAGATGAAACTCCCTATTGGCGGACATTAAAAGCAAATGGAGAGTTAAATGTAAAATATCCGGGCGGTATTGAAGCGCAGAGAGAAAAACTGGAAGCAGAAGGACATACGGTCATTCAGAAAGGACGTAAAAATATAAGGTACTATGTGAAAGACTATGAAAGAGTTCTTTTTGATCTGAAAGATAAAGAATCAGAATGGAAAAAGTAAACGTATGAGGAAAAGAATATGGAATTATGCGAACTGTATAGCCGGATCAATCTGCAGACGGAGATGGTTCAAAGATTAAAGCAGGTTGGTGAAAGGATAGATTGGAGGCAGATAGAACCATATCTGAAACAATTGACGGATATGCGGACGGCGGCCCGGGCATACAAGTGTTTAAAAGAGCTGCTTCGAGAAGATACAGATCATGTAAAGATGCTGTACTGCCAGTTGGAATGCGCCAGGAGGGTATTTGACAAATATCAGGAAAAACAGATCGCGGAAACTGTATATACAGACACGATGAAATGTTTTCCCAGATTCCTAAAAGAATGTAAAAAGAAAAACGGCCGGCTGTTTTTTGACAGAGGCTGGTGGACTTACAGACAAGTCAGCATGAATATTTTCCGCATCGGCGAATTAGAATATCAGTTTGCAGAGCAGGATGGCGAGCATGTGATTGGAATACATATACCGTCGGACGCGGATTTATCAGAGGAGGCTGTTGCCGCTTCCTTGAGACATGCGGAACTGTTTTTTCAGACATATTACGGCAGTTACGAATTTAAAAAATATACCTGTCATTCATGGTTAATGTCGCCGGTACTGAAATCAATGCTGCCGGAAGGATCTCATATACGGTCTTTTCAAGACCGGTTTGATATTATACGGGAAGATAAAAAAGATAAAGAGTATATCGAATGGCTGTTTCAGGTTCCGGCCGATACGGATCATCAAAATTTACCGGCTGGAACCAGTCTGCAAAAGAAGGTGAAGGAACTGCTGCTCGACGGCGGATCGGTTGGCTGTGCATACGGGATATTGAAAAAGTGTCTGCCGTTGTGAATGCGGATTTTGTTACTCCTGAGACGATCGTTTCATACAGTACGCTGCATCCTGCGGGAGTCGTTTATGAGTATCGGGATATCCGCCGGGAGTTTCCCATAGTTAAAGATACCACACCAGACATAACAACACCACGCTTATACAGAACTTGTCCGCAAAAAACAGTATAAATACCAATTCCCCCATAAGCAATATAATTTGCTCATGGGGGAATACAGTTCGTTCCTTTGGGAATTATTCAACCGTTTCAATGGAATCCACAATGCTCATTCCCGCAATCTTTCTTAACGGAATACAAGTTGCCAACAAACAAACTCCGATAGATAGAACTGTAGCTTCGGCAATCGGTAAAATAGGGATGGAAACCAATTGAATTGTGTCGGTAGTCGCGGCATTTACAAAAATTGTGCAGATATAGCCAACGATATTTCCAATTACCGCCGCAATCATGCCATAGTATGCGCCCTCCCACAATAATGTTTTGTAGAGGCTTCCCGCACTCATACCAATAGCACGCTGCATACCAATTTCCATTACACGGGTATGAATATTTGTGTAAACAGTATTGATGATATTCAAAAGACCGATCAAGCCAACAAACAAGATCAATCCCCATGCCAGCAATCGTATCTGTTCAAAACTTTCTTCTAATTGCCGATCTGTTTCTTCATAGGACAGGTAGGTTGTGCCGGGAATGTCCTGACAGATTTTCTCTGCCACAGCGTCAAATAATTCCCGGTCAGCATCCGCGTTCAAGGTAGAACACATTTCATTATAAATAGCCGTGCCTGTCAGTTCGGAATAGATACAATCTGACACTATCACCTGAACACCGTTTGTAAATCCACTGTTCCCTACGCTTACATATCCGTCATATCCATCCAATGTTGCAATGATCGGAATGTCCCGGCCAGCCACGGAAATTGTATCGCCAGCAACAAAACTTGTTCTTTCCAGTTCTGTTCCCCCATAGTTTAATGCCAGTGGATTTCTCACGATACACGCCTCGCCGGATTTCAAAAGGGCTAAATCTTCCGCTGAAAGTTCGCTGCCCATGAAATAATCCCAATAGTCGTCATTCAGTCCGACTATCTGAAATGTTTCTCCCGGCTGTAATTCAAATCCGAGCGCAATATCGGATATTTGCCCGGCATCGTCTGGCTCGAAAAGCGAAAATTGTATTGCTGCCACCGAACTTACAGCACTATTTTGACGTAATTCGTCCAAATCATCAGCAGAAAAGCCCAGTGTTTCATTTACGATAGAATAATCTCCCAAATGATTATCTTCCATGCCGCTTGCCGCATTTAACAATGTGGTAAAACTCTGCAAGGCAATAAATACAGCTATACTCATAACTAATGAAAGAACGGTAATTGCTGTACGCCCCCGATTGCGCTTCAAATTCAGCCGGGCATAATAAGACTCAAAATGGCGGATTGTTTTAGATTTGTGATTTCTCCGCTTAACCTTTGTATTCTGACCCGACATGGCAACCGTAGGAGGTACTTCTGCCGCATATTTAGCAGCCGGTATTGCTGCCATAAACGCAAAGAATAGTGTGATTGCAGCACTTATAACGAGAAACGGTAATTTACCTGTACTATTTGCTGAAATCAGATTTTGCAATTCAGATGTATTTTGCACCATGAATATTTCAGGTGACAAAAAACTTGTTGCCATTATGATGATACCTTTCGTTGACAAAAGACCAACGATCATACCAACTGGAATGCCGATTAGACACAAAATCAATATCTGTAAAGATACAATGCTGTAAAGCTGGCTCTTTTCACTTCCAATGGCTCTTAGTACGCCATATCCCTTAATGCGTTTGGACACGGATATTTTCAGAATATTGTAAATAACCAATCCAGCCGCCAGAAGAATGAGAACGCCCACCATGACGCCAGCAGCAGCCATAAACGAAAAACCCGAACCGCTGTTTTCAGAGCTTTCTTGGCTGTCAAACCGTATTCCGCAAGCCTGCAAATAAACCTGATTATAGGATGTATCAAGTTCATGTATCTGGAATTTCTGGGTTACGTCATTTACCGTATTTTGAAAGGTTCGCTTATCGGCTGTACGGAAGTCCACATTGTAATATAGGTATTCTTCCGGCAGCAACTGTTCGGCTGTACCTGTTCCAACAATCCCTGTAATTCCGCCATAAGAATATCCAATATAATTGCTTTTCGTGATACCTACAAGGACAAAATCGGCAGTAAATTCAATGGATGGAGCAATATCATGCCGTAAGGTTTTAGAAACAGGCAACGAAATAGTACCGCCTACTTTTCCGTCAAATCCGAGAAATTTAAGCGCATCTTCTGACAATGCAATCTCCATTGCCTGTTCTGGCAAACGTCCCTCTTGGATTTGCGAGATAGCGGGATAGGCGTCAAGGCTGTTACCGACATATTCCACAAGGCCGAGTGTGAGCTGGCTGTTTAAGTCTATGGTTCCTATGCTGATAGAGGGGCCGATATAAGAAAAGCGGGTATCCGCTTTCAGTTCGGAAAGCTGTTCTTCGGACATTTGAAGAAAAGTAGCGTATTTTTCTCCGTTAATCGTAATAGCCTGCTGCTGCCTCATGGCATTTAGAATACCGATAGACTGCCCTATAACCGTTGTTGTAATTGTGGAGAGAATAACGGCTATCAAGATCAGAATGGATGTGACCTTTTGAGCCACTAATTCTTTCCATGCAAGGACGTGATAAGATTTCATTTTGCCGTCACCTCCGAAAGAACGCCGTCTACAATTACAAATTGCCGGTCTGCCATTCTTGCTATACGGCTGTCATGAGTAATGACAACAAGGGCTTTCCCCATCTTCTTCCATATATTTTCCAGCATCCCCATAACTTCGCCGCCGCTTTTGCTATCCAAATTCCCGGTCGGTTCGTCAGCAAAAATAATATCAGGTTTTGCAATCAGGGCGCGGGCAATCGCTACACGCTGCTGCTGTCCTCCTGAAAGCTCATAGGGCAAGTGGGTAAGACGGTTATGAATACCCAGCAAATCTGTAAGCTGTTTTAGGTACGCCTCGTCCGGCTGCTTTTTGTCTAACAGCAAGGGCATAATGATGTTTTCCTTTGCGGTAAGGACAGGGAGCAGGTTGAACTGCTGGAAGATGAAACCAATGCGCTGACGGCGAAAAGCAGACAGTTCTTTGTCATTAAGCCCGTATATGTCTTTTCCATCGTATGTCAGGCTGCCGGAGGTCGGTTTGTCCAGCCCGGACAACAGATGGAGCAAGGTGCTTTTCCCGCTTCCAGACGGCCCCATGATAGAAATAAAATCGTCTGACGCAATTTCAAGATTGACTTTATCCAGCGCAACGACGCGGCTTTCACCTCTGCCATAGATTTTTGATAGTTCCTTTGCTTCAATGTTCATAAAAACACTCTCCTTATTTGTAGTCTAAGGAGAGTGTAAAATAGAAATCTCAAAAATCGCTCAAGATTTTGAATTTATTTGGAAAGAAGCAGCAGCCGTTGTGCCATAACCTTGTCTGTTTCCCAGTGCAAGTGTTCCTCCATGCTTTCGGCACAGCGTCTGGCTGCTGTATAGCCCCATACCAAAGTGTGCGGCATCTTCTTTCATTTTTCCAAACGGTTTGGGGCCGTTCTGTACCAACTCCAAAGGATAGCCGGGGCCATCGTCTGTAACAGACAGAAGCAAAAAATTTCCCTGCTGTTCCAGATGGATGATGATTTTACTTTTTGCAAACCGGGCCGCATTTCCAATCAAATTTTCCGCGACAGTCAGAAACAATCCATGATCTAATTGCGTTGTCCCATTATCAGGCGCAGAAATGGATAGTTCTAATGTCCCTGCAAGAAGTTTGGCTGTATCTTCTAATTCGGAACGCAATAGAGAATAAGAACATTCGCTTAACCGCACCGGCATTTGTTCTAACCTCTGTATGCTGCTCATGGCCTCTACATACTGTTCAATACGCAGGGTATAGCTTTCCAGCCTGTCAATGGCCTGCTGATCTGCCGTACCTTGCCGCAATAGTTTTACAGTTCCCTTTAAGACCGTGATCGGATTGCGTAAGTCATGGGAAAAGGCGGCATTTAGCCTTTTGCGTTCCTCTGCCTGCCGCCACAGTTCTTGATTTGATTTCAAAAGTTCTTCACGCATTGTATCAAAGGCGGCGCAGAGCTGGCCCAATTCATCATCAGAGCGAACCGGCATGGAAAAGTCAAGGTTGTGGTTTTGAACCCTTTTGATGCCATTCCGTAGTGCGGCAATCGGCTGTTTCAATTTAATACGATAATATAAGACGCCGGATAGAGCCAGCCCACCCATTGGAAGAACAATGCAGGACACCATTTGAATGATATTAAGCATTGTTAATATTCTTTGCTGCGATGCCGTTGCCGCTTCCAGCTTAACGATGGAACCATCTGATAAAATTTCAACCCCACCGGCAGGAAAGGTTTTACTTACCAAATTGCATATCAGAAAAATTAGCCCTAACAGCAGGAGAGCCAGCAAAACACAGAAAGCGGACAAGACAAGAAAGGATTTCTTTAATCCCATATTTTTTAAGCGTTCCACCGATAACCGCACCCCCAAACTGTATCAATATAGCTATGAAGCGTACAAGCAGCCAGCTTTGCCCGAATTTTTCTGATATGCTCCATGACGGTATCGCTGTTGCCTTCGCCGTCAAGCCCCCACACCGCTTCATAAATCCGCTCCCGGTCAAATATCTGCCCGGCGTTCAGCGAAAGCAGCTCCACAATGTCAAATTCCCTTTTTGACAAAGCAACAGACGCTTCGGCCACTGTAACAGTGCGGGCCGAATAATCAATCGCCAGCTCACCAAAAAAACGAACGGTTGTCTTATTCCTATGTCGTTCCTCTCTCCGCAGGTGTGCGGCAACTCTCGCCCCTAATTCATCCAGATCAAAGGGTTTGATAATGTAATCATCCGCCCCCGCCTGAAATCCAATAATTTTATCCGTTGCTTCTACTCTTGCTGTCAGAAAAAGAATAGGGCAGGTAATATGTTCCCGGATTTTCTGGCAAAGGGTCAGCCCGTCCATGTCTGGCATATTGATGTCGAGCAAAATCAAATCCGGCTGTTTTGCTAATTTTTGAAGCGCTTCATTTCCGCCATAAGCGGTCAGCACTTCGTATTGTGAGGAAAAGTAGCTTGCCATTGTGTCTACAATTCCCGGTTCATCATCTACGATAAGAAGTCTCTGTTTCATACAATCATCTCCATTTCCAACTCATAACACTTATCATAACAGTCAAATCTCAAAAAAATCTCAAACTTTCACTCTCAAATAAAATTAGTAGGTTGATAATTCTAAAATAATACCGCTCTGCTGATACAGCCTTTTTTCGCTGCTGATTATTATCAAGCTTGATAATAATCAAAATGGAAATTAGCTTGCATAAGCAGAAAGGCGGCAGGGAGAAATCTCTGCCGCAAATTTTTTGAAATAGGTCTTGTTTGTGACGTAACGTAATGATGTACAATATATCAAAGGAGGCAGGAAATTATGGCAAAACACAGAAGCATCCAGCTTGGGTTTATGACGGTTGGAGAGGCTGCAAAGAAAATAGGAGTTACCGTCCGTACATTGCAATACTATGACAAAAAAGGTTTGTTATCCCCTTCGGCAGAAAGTGAAGGCGGGCGGAGACTTTATACAGATAAAGATTTAGTTATGCTTTATCAAATTATATCTTTGAAATCATTGGGTTTTTCTTTGGATGACATAAAGCATCGCTTGATTTCTTTGGAAACACCGGCTGATGTGGCAGCCGCCCTTTCCGAACAGGCAGACAGCATACGAGAGAAAATAGAACATCTGACCGCTTCTTTGACAGCGATTGAACAGTTAGAGGAAGAAGTGATGCAAATGCAGACAGTCAATTTTAAGAAGTATGCAGATATTATTGTCAATCTGCAGATGAAAAACGACGCTTACTATCTCATTAAGCGGTTTGATGATGACATGCTTGACTATATCCGTAACCGGTTTGATAAGGAAAGGGGGTTGAATTTTATAGATAGATTTAATCGTTTGAGTGATGAAATGATAGAACTTCAAAAGGCAGGTGTGCCCCCTGAAAGTGAGAAATGCCAACGAATTGTAGAAGAGTATTGGGGATTGATCACAGAATTTACGGACGGTGATATGAGTATGCTTCCAAAATTGATGGAGGTCGGCAATATTGATACCGCCGCGAATGCTTGGGAAGAAAGACAAAAAATTGTAAACGACTATTTAGAGCCGGCCTTGCAAGTCTACTTTTCAAGACTCGGAGAAAATCCGTTTGAGGGGGTGGATTGATGAATCATGCAATACAAGTTCGTGGATTAAGGAAAAACTATGGCGGCAGCACGGTTCTAGGCGGACTTGATTTTGAAATTGAAAAGGGAGAAATTTTCGCTCTGCTCGGCGTAAATGGCGCAGGGAAAACGACTGCCCTTGAATGTATTGAGGGTTTGAGAAAATATGACGGCGGTACAATTACGGTAAACGGGAAAATGGGTATTCAGCTGCAATCATCATCTTT
>CAMNTQ010000011.1 GCA_946558695.1 uncultured Lachnospiraceae bacterium | reverse complement strand
GAGAATCCGGAGCTTTCGGCTCAGATGCTTAAGAACTGGCTGCGCGGAGGTGATGAGGATGGCAATTGATGTAAACGGAACGCTGATGCCGGAGCAAAAGGCTGCGGCGGTAGTAATTGCACTTGGAACTGATAAAGCCTCAAAATTATTCAAATATTTAAGTAATGAGGATGCGGAAAAGCTGGCGCTGGAGGTGGCGAAGCTTGGCCATCTCGAAGCGGAGCAGACAGAGCAGGTACTCGATGAATTTTATAAGACTTGTCTGACGCAGAAAGTTGTGACAGACGGAGGATTGGAGTATGCCAGAGCTGTTCTGGAAAAGGCGTATGGAGAGGACGCGGCGACAGAACTTCTGCAGAAGGTGTCCAAATATCTCAAGAACCGTTCCTTTGATTTTATCGAGAAGGCGGATGTGAAGAATCTGTTTTCCATTCTGCAGCATGAGAGAGCGCAGACAATCGCCTTGGTGCTTTCTTATGTGGAATCCGATAAGGCGGCAGCGGTTATTGCGGAATTACCGGAGCAGAAGAGGATTCAGGTTGTAAGAAGTATTGCCATGATGGACAGTGCTTCGCCGGAAGCGATCAAGATTGTCGAGCAGCAGCTTAGAAGCAGATTTGATAATATTCTCACAACCGACTTCACAAGTATCGGTGGTATTGATTACATTGCGGATGTTATGAATCATATGGACAGAAGCAACGAGAAGTTCATCTTCGACGAGATGGGCAAGGACGATCCGGAACTTACAGAAGAGATCAGGAAGAAGATGTTTGTATTCGAGGATATCCTTACGATGGACAACAGGTCTATCCAGCGTTTCATCAGAGACTGCGACATGAAGGATGTCGTGTACTCATTGAAAGGCGCGGGAGAGGAGATTCTTGCGGCATTCTATTCCAATATGTCCAGCCGTATGGCGGAACAGGTCAGATCCGATCTGGAGGTTACAGTCAATGTAAAGCTGCGTGACGTTGAAGAAGCACAGTCACGTATCGTTGGTGTTATCAGGAAGCTGGAGGAAGAAGGCGAGCTGGTAATCAATAAGGGCGGAAAGGACGAGATTATTGTATAGAGTAGTGAAGACGTCGCAGGCTCTGGACGATATACAGAGTTCTTTTGAATATCCGCTGCTTGATGTGAAAAAAGAGATTAAGGATATTCTGAAAACAGAGCAGACAGCAGAAGAAGCTCCTGATGTTCCGGAAGAGACAGAGGAAGACCGGCGGGCGGCAGAATTTCAGCGCAAAATGGATGAGATGATGGCGCAGGCGGAAAAAGTTCTGGAGGAAGCAAGAAACGTAGCAGAGAAGATCAAACAAGATGCTTACGATGAAGGCTTTGAAACGGGCAGGAAGTTAGGCTATGATAAGGGCTTTCAGGAAGGCGAGGCGCAGGGACTGGTCGATTATCAGAAAAAGATGGCAGAGCTTGAGAATATGCTTGCTGCAAGTATTTTAGATGTGGAGACCGTGAAGGAAAAGGCGCTGGAAAAGCATATGGACGATTTGAAGGAAATCTCGCTGGCAATCGGTGAAAAGATCGTTCGCACCAGTCTGCGTTCCAACGTCAGAGTTATCGAAAGGATGATTCTTGCCGCTACAGAAAAATTGAAAAAAAGTGCATGGGCAAGGATCTATATCGGAGCCACACAAGAGATGGGCAAAGACATCAATGCGGATCCGAGATTTTTACAGGAGCTGAGTAATTTGTCTGACTCCGTAAAGATTATAATCATGGAGGATGAGGAGACAGGAACCTGTATTGTCGAGCGTCCGGACGAGATTATAGATGTGAGCGTCAGCACGCAGCTTGAGAATATCCGTGAGATCATGAATAATGCAAGATTATAAAGGAGCTTAAAAATATGCTGAAAGAACTGCCGGGAAGGATTTTGAATGCCGAGACAGTCAGTTATATCGGAAAGATTGAAAATATAACCGGGATGTCGATGCAGGCATCCGGCAGCAATACAAGTATCGGTGACATCGTGCTGATCTACAATGAGCAGCAGAAAAAAGAAATTCCGGCGGAGGTTGTAGGATTTCGGGATGACAAGGTACAATTGATGGCATATGAGAATATTAATGGTATTGGCTCTGATAGTTATGTAAGAAATACGAGAAAGCGTCTGAAGATTCCGGTAGGGGAATTTTTACGGGGAAGGATTATTGATGCGCTGGGGCACCCGCTTGATAATAAAGGCGCTTTTGAATCAAACAGATATTATTATGTGGAGAGTCCGAACATCAATCCTCTTGACAGACCGCCGATTCAGGAGCCTCTGGAATTCGGTGTAAAGGCGATTGACGGGCTGAATATGATTGGCAAGGGACAGCGTATCGGTATATTCGCCGGAAGCGGCGTGGGCAAAAGTACCTTGATGGGTATGATCGCCCGGAATGTAAAGGCGGATATTAATGTGATCGCGCTTGTAGGAGAGCGTGGCAGAGAGGTTCTGGAATTTGTGGAACGGGATTTAGGACCGGAGGGTATGAAGCGGTCGGTACTTGTAGTGGCCACCTCCGATCAGCCGGCGATGCTTCGGATGAAGTGTCCGATGGTAGCAACTACGATTGCAGAATATTTTAAAGACCAGGGGAAAGATGTTCTTTTGATGATGGATTCCTTGACGCGTTTTGCCATGGCGCAGAGGGAGATAGGACTGGCAACCGGAGAGCCGCCGATTGCCAGAGGATATACACCTTCTATTTATGCAGAGTTTCCGAAGCTCCTTGAGAGGAGCGGGAATTTCGATAGTGGTTCTATTACCGGAGTCTACACCGTATTAGTAGAAGGGGATGATACGAATGAGCCGATAGCTGATACAGTCCGCGGTATTTTAGACGGACACATCGTATTAAGCAGGAAGCTTGCGAATTCCAATCATTACCCTGCAATAGACATTAATGCAAGTATTTCCCGTCTGATGTCGGCAATTGCGACGCCGGAGCATAAAAGATTGGCGGGAAGACTCAGAGATTTGTACAGTCTGTACACGCAGAATGAAGATTTGATTTCTATCGGAGCTTACAAATCGGGAACGAATCCGGAATTGGATTATGCGATTTCCAAGATTAAGCAGATTAACCAGTTCCTTACGCAGAACGTTGAGGAACCGTTTTCGGTAGAGCAGACGGTGAACATTTTACAGGAAATGTTTGACAAATAATGATATTGGGGGATATTGGGGTGAAAAAATTCGCATTTGCGCTTGATAAAGTACTGAGCTATAAGCGTCAATATGAAAACAGCATCCGTAATGAACATGCGGCAATCATGCACGAGATCAGACAGCAGGAGAAGATGTTTCAGGAACTGAGCAATAAGGATGTAGAAATCAGACTGCAGATGAAAAGGGAGCAGGAGGAAGGCTGCCAGATACTCAGGATACATACTTATGAGAACTATCTGGAATACCTTAAGGGCGAGATGTTCAGGGTAAACCAGAGAGTAAAAGCTCTTAAGGTCCGGGAGGAGAAGAAACGTAAAGAGCTGATTGCGGCAAAGACAGATACGACTTCGCTTGATAAGCTGAAGGAGAAAAAAATGGAAGAATATAATAAAGAAGTTCAGAAAGAACAGGAGCAGCTCGTGGAAGAATTTGTGAATCATGGGCTGATTGTCGCGCGGTAGTAATTTTTGCTTTGCAGATTGCTATAAAATGTTATATAATAGAAGAGTCATATTAACAATTGACTTTTCAGGAAAAGAAAGGAGGTAAAAGACATGGTGGGTAATCTTATGGACGTAGTAAAAGGAACAGGCGGTTCAAAGGTTTCTCAGGCACAAAAGAGCAAAAAGTCATCTTCTAAGGATAAGCCGGACTTTGGCCAGGCGCTGACAGACGCGGCGGGAGCGGCGAATGCACAGGCGGAACGCCAGACTTATGACGAGAAGGATACTTCTGTAGCAGAAAAGAGTGCAGAGAGTGTTCAGGCGGCGCAGAATAATCCGGAACAGCAGATCGTGTCGGGGCAGGAGAGCGTTGAAGAACAGGATGCATTGATGAGCCTTTTGCAGATGGGTGCGGAAGGAAAGACAGCGGATGCGGCTTATATAGGACAGAGCAGAGCCGGGATGGCACAGACCGCAGAGGAAACGCAGGTGGCGGACATTGCACAGACAGCCGGGGCAGGAAAGATACCGGTGGACTCTTTGCAGAGTATTTCTCAGACCGGTGAAGTTCCGGAGATGCCAGAGGAGATGCTTTCGAGTGTACCGGTTGCAAACGGGCAGATGGATTCTGAGATGTCAAAGCAGATGATGTCCGAAGACACAGAAAAGAAGGCTGCAGGTTTTGGAAGCGTACAGGATGACGAGAACAGCGTTATTGATGTTAAAGCGGAGGCAGCATCTGATAAGGCAAGTACATCTTTCCTGCAGTTTCAGAACGTGAATGGCGGCAAAGCGGTTGAGGCTCAGGTAGAAGTGACTGAGACTGGTGAGATCAAGCCAGAGTATGCGAATATGCTCAAGGACATGATTGCGAAGCAGATCAGCAATGGAAGGCAGGAATTTGAAATTGCTCTGACGCCTAAAAACTTAGGTGCATTATTAGTCAGGGTAGCAGTTGAAGCCGGAGAGACAACCGTATCTATTATCTGTTCTAATGCAAAAACGATGGAAGCGATGTCCAGTAAGGCAACTGAACTTGGCAGGATGCTCGAGACGACTCTTGGAGACAAGATGGAAGTTGTCGTGGAAGATAAGAATGGTCAGGAGTCTAACTTTTATGACGATGGGCGAAACGACAGCGGAGCGCAGGCTCAGAAGGAAGAGCAGGAGCGTAAGTATGAGGAGAACCGCAGAAGAATGGAATTGGAAGCAGATTCCGCAGATTTTTTGCAGCAGCTTAGATTAGGGCTTGCATAAAGGAAGTAAAAGTATAATATTATGACGGTGAGAAAGGAGATACAGTATGCCAGTAGATGGAATCAGCAATACATTAGCGGCGCAGAGTACGGCGGCTGCCAATTATAACAGGACAGAATCGTCACAGAATACTTCGGCGCTCAACTATAAGAGATACAACGCTGTAGGTGACACTCAAGAGCTGACGATGACAGATTTCTATAAGCTTATGGCGGCAGAGATGAAGTATCAGGATCCGGATAATCCGATGGATACATCAGAACTTATGGCGCAGATGGTGCAGTCGAAGATGATCACGGCGATGGCTCAGATGACGTCGACCAGCGTGATTACTTATGCAACTTCTATGCTTGGAAAAGAAGTAACAGTTGCGGAGGTAGATGCGCAGGGACGCGGAACCGGGGAGTACACGAAGGGAACTATCACAGGAGTTTCTCTTGCGGGAGAGTCGCCGACAGTCTTTATGGGAGATAAGGAATATAAGATGTCACAGATTATGTCTGTCGGAGATGTGAAGATGAAAGAGCCTGAGAAAGACGACGACAAGACAGAAGGCAACGAGACAGAAGGCAATGAGACAGAAAGCGGCAGCACGGAGACGGCATAAGGAAAGTCTGTATAGTGTAGGAGAATGAAACAGCTATTTTAGATGTAAAAGCGGAAAGGCGGTGAAAAGCGATGGGTGTTTCAAAGCTTACGAATGTATCAAATATTTCAGAATTAAAGCTTTCTCATCAGCTTAGTGCGCCGGGGAAAACAGGCTTAGCAAGCTTTGCAGAATCTTTGCAGAGTGAGTATTCTAAAAGTGGAATACAGTTTTCAAAACATGCTGCGCAGCGTATGCAGTCCCGCGGCATGGAGATGACACCGGGACTTCTCAGTGATCTGAATCAGGCGATGCAGAGGGCAAGGGATAAAGGCTCGAAGGATGCAGTGCTGATTGGCGACAAGAGTGCTTTTATCGTGAATATACCGAATAATACGATTGTTACGATGATGACTGAGAGAGAAATGAAAGAGAATATTTTTACCAATATCGACAGTGCCGTTTTATTCTAGCCGGACCACATGTGGAGGCTTGGCGATTCGTCCGAATGACGAAGCCATGACGGTACGCAAGCATAGAAAGAAAGGAAGTATAAACATATGGTCAAATCAATGAATGCAGCAATTGCAGGTCTTAAAGCGCATCAGACAAGATTAGATGTACTTGGCAATAATATTGCAAACGTAAATACATGGGGGTATAAGTCGAGAACGACGAATTTTCAGGATTCTGTGTACACGAATATAAAGAATGGGCAGGCAGGTAATGCGACGGTCGGAAACCTTGGAGGTATCAATGCCTCGCAGCTCGGTTATGGTTCTGTTGTAAGTTCTGTCAGCACGAACTTCGGAGCGACAAATGGACAATATACAGGAAATGATCTGGATTGTATGGTCGATGGCACAGGTTTCTTTATTGTAGGTCCGTTTAACAATCCATTTACTACCCCGGCAGCAAGCGGGAATGAAGGTGAATTCGATCTTTCTCAGGGTGGTGCATATTTTTCAAGGGTTGGAATTTTTAGTCCGGATGCCAATGGCTATCTGGTAGATGACAGCGGTAACTATGTATTTGGCTTTGCGCCAAGTGGAGAGGTTGATGAGAACGGAAGGGCGATCATGGATCTGACTCAGATGGTTCCAATCAGAATACCGGTAGATCCGGAGAGCCCGAATGGCGAGCTGTATTCTATTGTATCCTGGCGCATCGGTCAGGACGGTACGGTTGTAGGAACAGATGAGAATAATAATATTCATACAATCGGACAGATTGCCATCGCAAATGTGGAGAATCCGAATGGCCTGAACCAGAAGACAGGTTACTATTACGAAGTAGGACAGAATGCAGGAAGATGTACCGGTATGCGGACGACGGCTGCAACCGGAAATATCAACAGCGGTTTCCTTGAGATGTCCAATACGGATCTTGCATTTGACTTTGCTACGATGATCACGACAGAGCGCGGTTATCAGGCGAACACGAAGATCATTACGGTAACAGATGAGATACTTGAGCAGCTTGTTAACATGAAACGTTAATATATGAAGAATACATAAGCAGTGAGAGAAGGCAGAATGAGGCGGCTGCCGGTTTGACGGCCGCCTCAGAACAGGAGGTTTCGGTTTGATTATATTGACAAAACTGAATGGCGAATACATTACGGTAAACGACAGGCAGATTGAATATATAGATCAGATACCTGAATCGAAGATTACGATGACGAACGGAAGGTATCATATCGTCAGAGAAAGCCCGCAGGAGATCATTGAAAAGGTGGTTCAGTTTAATCGAAAAATTGTGAGCGGGATAAAGGTGGAGGTGTAGATAATTATGGATCCGACAACAATTATAGGAATAGTGGCTGGTTTTGGGTTTATTGTGTTCGGCTGTATGTCAGGCGGAAGCCTATCGAATTTTTGGGATCCGGGAAGCGTTCTCATCGTACTTGGAGGAACATTCAGTGCGGTTATCGCGAGTTTTCCTCTTGATAAGTTAAAAAAAATGGGGAAGCATATGACAAAGCTGATCGCAGGCAAGAAGTATCAGCCGGAACCAGTTATTGAAACTATCATTGAATTTGCTCAGATGGCCAGAAAGGACGGTCTCCTTGTGCTGGAAGAAAAAGCGAATGAATTGGAAGACCCGTTTTTTAAAAAGGGAATTCTGTTGGTTGTAGATGCGATGGAAGCAGAAAAAGTGCGCGAGATATTGGAGAATGAAGTTGGCAGCATGATCGAGCGTCATGACGGAGAGGTGGCCATCTATGAGAAGGCATCCAGCTATGCTCCGGCATTTGGTATGATCGGAACGCTGGTCGGGCTGGTTAATATGTTGAAATCAATGGATCTGTCGTCCGGGTCATCCAATAATCTGGGAGCCAGTATGGCGACGGCTCTGGTAACAACTTTCTACGGGTGTATCTTGGCAAACTTGCTTTTTGGGCCGATCGCGAAAAAGCTTCGGATCCGTAATGATGAAGAAGTAATCTATAAACAGGTAATTATTGAAGGGGTTGTAGGTATTCAGGCCGGGGATAATCCGAAGGTGTTAAAGGAGAAGCTGGTATCCCTGCTTCATCAGACGAATCAGCAGAAGATTCTGAATGGCGAAGAGGGCGGCGGAAAATCTAAGAAATCTAAAAAATAAGAGTGATATAAGCAGTTGGAGTGGATATAGATGAAAAAGAGAAATAAAGCGCCGGAGGAAGGCTCCTCATGGATGGATACATACGGCGACATGGTTACGCTGCTTTTATGTTTTTTCGTACTGTTATATTCCATATCGTCTGTCGATCAGGTGAAGTGGGAAAACCTTGTTAAGAGTTTAAATCCAGATGCGGCGAAAGAAGTATCGCAGCTTGTTACGACAGAGAATCAGCCGGGTGACGACGACGTGCCGGGGAGTACGGATCTCCCAAAGGATACGAACAGAGATGCGATCTATGAAGATGATCTGAACGATCCGAAGGAGAATACGGGCAGAAGTCCGGAAGAACAGCAGGCATTAGATGAACAGTTTGATTCCTTGTACGAAAAGCTTCAGGAACTGAAGGAACTTGCCGATGATGCCACAGAAGTTGAAATTGCTAAAGGAGAAGGCTATACATTTATTACATTTCGTGATAAAGTATTCTTTGACGGCGATGACTGGGTGATGAGGGACGACGGAAAGAAGATGATCGATGTCTTTGCTAAGATTATTAAGCCGTGTGCGAAATCAATAGAGCAGATTCAGATCATCGGTCATACATCACAGGGAAGACCGGATAAGAAGAATAATATCAATACAGACCGAGAGCTGTCGGCTATGCGGAGTGCGGTTGTAACTGCATATCTGCAGAAAAAGAAAGTCATAGCCGCTGACAGACTCTACAGTTCGGCTTTTGGACAGCATCGTCCTATCGCCTCATTTGACACGCCGGAGGATCGGGCAAAGAACCGTAGAGTAGAGCTTTTGATTACCAAGACGGGTAATGTTGAGAACCAGCTTGATAAGTATTATAAGCAGGTATACGGCGAGACTACTACTGAATAGAAGGAAATGTGAATCATTATGTCAGATGTATTATCACAAAGCCAGATAGACATGCTGTTGAATTCCATGAAGGAAGGTAATTCAGGAGCTGCCAAACCGGAAGAGAAGAAAGAAAAAGAATATAAAAAATATGATTTTTACAGCCCGAAGAAGTTCACGAGAGAGCGGCTTAAGATTCTGAAAGGTATTCATGACAATTATTGCAGGATTATCGTGTCGCAGTTGAATGGAATCTTGCGTATGAATTGCGAGATAGAAGTAATCTCCGTAGAGGAACAGCGTTATCATGAGTTTGGAAATTCTATGGGTGAGAATGATGTTATGGTGCTTCTGTATATGAAGCTGCCGGATGATTCAAAAAACCCGCCGATTGTGTTCCATATCAGTCAGCTTCTTGTGACGAATATGATTGACCGGATGTTAGGCGGTGAGGGAGATACAGCGGAGCTTCCGGTGGAGTATACTTATACGGATATAGAGCTTGCGCTTTATCAGAAGCTTTTGACGTATTTTTCCGGAGCGATTAAAGATTCGTGGAAGAATTATATCAGTCTGTCTGTGGATCACAGAAGGCTGGAGCAGTCGCCCAGTATGTTCCAGGAGATTGGGATGGATGAGACGATAGCGATTATTATGCTGGAGATGAGGATTCCCAATGCGAGCGGTTATATCAGCGTATGTATTCCGGGAAGCCTTTTGACGAATATATTCTCTATTATGGATAAGCGGCGTAATGTTGAAAGTGCTTATGACAATGGTATTGCAAACAGCAGAGAGATCATCATGGAGAAGCTCAAGACCTCAGCGCTTGATATGAGAGTACAGCTTGCTACGGCTAAGCTTGATTTCCGCGATGTCTATAGTCTTAAGGTGGATGATGTGATTGATCTTAACAAGAGCAAGCATTCGGATGTGCGCGTATATGTTGGAGGAGAGCCGTGGTATGATGCCAAGCTTGGCGTACATAAGAACAGCGTTGCGGTGAAACTGGATCAGCGGATCGAAAAAGAGGAGATTGAACCAGAGACAGAGAAAAAACCTGAAGAGGTGACGGTAGAGTAAGTACCAGTGGATGATCCCACTGTTACAATATATAAGTAAAAACAAGGAGAGAGGTGCTGAAATGGCTAAAATAATGGTAGTTGATGACGCAGCATTTATGCGGATGATGGTTAAGAATGCGCTTGCGCAGGGTGGATATACAGATGTGATCGAAGCGGCGGACGGTCAAGACGCTGTAAAGACATACAGTGAGCAGAAGCCAGAGTTGGTTTTGATGGATATCACCATGCCGAATATGGATGGATTAGAAGCGCTTAAGAAGATCAAGGAGCTGGACAGCAATTCACAGGTTGTGATGTGTTCAGCTATGGGACAGGAGAGTATGGTTATCGAGGCGATCAAGTCGGGTGCTAAGGACTTTATTGTAAAACCGTTCAAACCGGAACGGATTCTTAAGACAGTAACCGGCCTCTTGGAAAAATAGGAGGTATAGGCAATGGCTTTTTTAAGTTCATTAGATATCAGTGCATCAGGTATGACTGCACAACGTCTGCGGCTTGATGTCGCAGCGCAGAATATTGCTAATATTGAAACGACAAGAACAGAAGACGGCGGGACTTACCGCAGAAAAGTGGTAAGATTCCAAGCTGAAGAGGAATCTTTTAGTTCTGTACTGCGCCGTACAAGAAACGCAGGACGTTCAGGAGAACGTAACGGCGGAGTGATTGTGACAGAGATTGCCGAGGACGAGACAGATTTAAAGATGGTATATAATCCGGAACATCCGGATGCAGATGCAAATGGCTATGTAGCAATGCCTAATGTAGATTTGATTAAGGAAACTACGGACAGTATGGCGGCAACCCATTCTTATAATGCGAATATTACTGCGTTTAATGCAATTAAGCTTATGGCACAGAGGGCCCTTGAGATTGGACAGTAACAGCATGAGGGGATCCGATGAAGCCGGAAAGAGGGATAAGAAATATGGATACTTACACTTTAAGTAATATGGAAATAGATGCCGTCGGTGAAATCCTTAATATTAGTCTTGGAGCCTCTGCAACCGCCGTTTCAACTATGCTGGACACAAGGGTTGATATTACGACTCCGGTTGTTAAAGTAAAGCATAAGGATGAATTTGAATTTGCAAGTATTGAGCCGGCGGTTGGCGTTCAGATTGGTTATGTGGAAGGGCTTGACGGAAGTAATATCATGCTGCTTAAGCGTATTGATGTGAAAGTGATCGTTGAGCTTTTGATGGGAATGGAGATTCCGGACGAACAGTTTGAATTGGATGAGATGAATATCAGTGCGATCTGTGAAGTTATGAACCAGATGATGGGAGCTTCTGCGACCGCTTTATCTGAGCTTCTTTCCAGAAGAGTTGACATCTCTACACCTGTTTCGTTTGAAGTGGAGAGTCCGGAGCAGTTTAAAGAAAAATATTTTGCAGATAACGACCAGATGGTAGTTATCAGGTTCAACCTGATGATCGCAGATAAGATGGAGAGTGAATTCCTGAATTTGATGCCGATCAGTCTGGCAAAGGATCTTGTATCAGGATTCTTTCCTGACGGAGCTGTGCAAGAAGACAGCGCACCAGCGCCATCGCCGGCACCGTCTCCGCAGCCGCAGTCGGCTGACAACATGGGCGGCGGCGAAAGCAGGATGATGTCGCAGGAAGAAATCGAGAGAATGCTTCAGGGCGGAGCAGGAAGTGCTGCGAGTGAACCGGTTTCAGCACCGGCGTCGGCAGCATCAGGCTCTGACGGAGGAGTTATGTCGCAGGAGGCGATTGAGCAAATGCTTAAAGGCATGCCAGGAGACATCCCGTCTCCGCAGCCGCAGACAGCGGCGCCGCAACAGCCTGTGCAGTCGCAGACAGCGGCACAGCAGCCTGTGCAGCAGATGCCTCAGCAGCCCCAGCAGCCAATACAGCAGACACCGGTATATGTACAGCCGCAGATGGATCCGACGCTTATGAATAATATGATGCAGATGATGGATTTGATGCGTCAGTCTCTGGAACAGCAGCAGCAGCAGATCCAGCAGCTTAAGGACGCGGCGTCGGCTCCGAGGAAGCTCAAAGTTCAGGCGGCAGCACAGCCTAATTTAAGTGACGGAAGTGCATCAAGCGGAATATTAGATGAAAATCTGGATATGATGATGGATGTACCGATGGAGCTTTCTGTTGAGATAGGAAGAACCACAAAGATGGTTAAGGATATTCTGGAGTTAAATAAAGGTTCGCTGGTTGTACTGGATAAGCTGGCCGGTGAACAAGTTGATCTGTATGTGAATGGACAATGCATTGCCAAAGGGGATGTAGTTGTTGTAGATGACAATTTTGGACTCCGGATCGCTGAGATTATATAAATGACAGATGGATTAATGAAAAAAGAAAAGAGGAAGACTTTATGCTTCAGTCAGTCATAACGGCAATTAGTACGCTGTTGATCATAGTTGTAATTCTTTTCCTGACATATATATGTACAAAATATATTGGGAACAGGATGAGCCTTGGAGGATATGGAGGGCAGAATGCCCGTTATATCAGTATTGTAGACCGGGTGATGGTAGGGCAGGAGTCTTCGGTAGCTCTTGTGAAAGTTTCGGGCAGGATGTTTTTGCTTGGAGTAACAGGAGAGAATGTCAATTTGCTGACGGAGCTTATAGAGGATGAACTGACAGAGATTCCTGCTCCGGCAAATGGAAATTATGCGGGTACAGCGTTTAAAGATGTAATAGAACGGCTGAAAGACAGGAAGAAGTAATTATATGGATTTAACAAATAACAATTTAGTAAGCATCAATGGTGAAGAGGTCCCTACTCTGCAAATTCTTTTGATGCTGACGATTTTGATGATTCTGCCATCACTTCTTATTATGATGACGTCTTTTGTTAGGATTATCATTATTCTTTCTTTTACAAGAAATGCAATAGGAGTCCAGCAGGCGCCGCCAAATATGGTGTTAGTGGGAATGGCTCTGTTTCTGACGCTGTTTATTATGGATCCGATTATAAAACAGGTGAATACAGAGGTTTATACCCCGTATAAGAATGGTGAGCTTACGCAGACGGAAGTATTTACCCGGGCTCAGGTGCCGCTTAAGGAGTTTATGCTGAAAAATACAGAGAAAAGTACGCTGAATCTATTTATAGATATGTCGGGACAGGAACTGGAGGGAGAGCCTCAGGACTTGTCTCTTACAGTAATTACTCCGGCATTTATGACAAGTGAGCTGAAGCGTGGGTTTACGGCAGGACTTCTTTTGTATATCCCATTTCTTTTGCTTGATATCATCGTTTCAAGTACATTAATGTCAATGGGTATGATCATGCTTCCTCCGGCAACCATTGCATTGCCGTTTAAAGTGCTTTTATTTGTGTCAGTTGACGGATGGGAATTGTTGTTCTCATCAATTGTAAAGAGTTTTAATTAGCGAAGGAAGATGATATTATGATGACTACATCAGAGATTACAGATGTAATGTATCAATTGTTTGTGCTTGCGGTGCAGCTTGCCGGACCGGTACTGATTATCAGTATGATAGTCGGAATTGTTATTTCTATTATTCAGGCTGCGACACAGATTCATGAGCAGACTTTGACGTTTCTTCCAAAGCTGGTTGTGATTGGGGTGATTCTGGTGATCAATGGGAGCAATATGCTTAGAGCCATGCAGGATTTTACGAAGCAGATCTTTGAGATGATTGCCAGATAGGAGGGAAAATAGTGCTGTTTTTTCTTGTTCTTATGAGAATGTCAGGCTTTATTTTTCTGAATCCGGTTTTAGGAAGAAGAAATATTCCTGCTATGCTGAAGACGGGGCTTACATTTGGGCTTACGATTATTATCTATTCTACAGCGCAGGCACAGGGTGTGACTGTGGATTTTGATACAGATTCTTCGCTTGTATTTGGATTTTCACTGCTGAAGGAATTTGCAGTTGGTTATTTGTTTGGCTATGTTATGATATTGTTTGATATGGTCATGACGTTTGCCGGGACTGTGATTGATTTTCAGATTGGAATTTCCATGGCGATGGTTTATGATCCGCAGACTGGCGCGCAGATAGCATTGTCAGGAAATATTCTTCAGATTTTTTATTTGCTTTTATTCTTTGCGGTAGATGGACATCTCGCGCTTATAAAGATTGTTGCTACTTCAGGCGATGTAGTTCCTTATGGAGCTGCTGTTCTTTCACAGGGGGCAGCAGTGATGATGCTGGATATTTTTTCTCAGTGTGTAGTACTGGCTATGAAACTTTCATTTCCGCTTATTGCTTTTGAATTTATTATGCAGATAGGAGTCGGAATACTGACAAAGATTACTCCGCAGATCAACTTGTTTGTGTTGAGTATCCAGCTCAAACTTGCAGTCGGATTTGCGTTATTGGTATTTCTCGTCTCACCGATTGGAAGTTATATAGGAAATATGATTGCAACAATGATGAGTACTCTGGAGGATGTCTTAAGAGTAGCGGCTGGATAAAGGATGTGAGAAAAGAATGCCAGGTGGAGATGCCGGTGAAAAAACCGAAAAAGCCACGCCTAAAAAGCGGCGGGATCAACGTAAGGAAGGTAATGTATTCCAGAGCAAGGATGTCGTTACAGTTGTTTCGCTGTTTGGTTCTTTCTATATGCTGAAGCTGCTGTTTCCGAAGATTTATGAGACAGTCCGTGCATTTATGATAGATTTTATCGGATACGCAGGTACGGTGACAAGTACCAGTCAGGGACAGATAAACGAAATGGCAAGAATGGTTGTGATGGCAGTTGTCCAGACGATCTTACCGCTCCTTTTGATTTCTGTGGTGTTGGCGGTTGTCGCGACAGGGGTGCAGACGAAATTCCTTGTTTCGAGAAAAAGTGTCAGACCTCAGTTAAAGCGTCTAAATCCGATTTCAGGCATAAAAAAGTTATTTTCTCTTCAGAATATGATAGAATTGATTAAGAGCATTCTGAAGATTATTATATTGATTGCTGTAATTTACAATATTGTAATAGATGACATGGTCCGGGTAGTGAGGACGATGGATATGGATATCACGATGTCGGGTATATTTATGCTTGATATGGTGATGAAACTGGTTATAAGAATATGTATGGCATTTCTTGTAATCGCCGCGCTTGATTTTATGTATCAGTGGTGGGAGTATGAGCGTAAGCTCAAGATGTCCAAGCAGGAAGTAAAAGAAGAGTTTAAACAGACAGAGGGGAATCCGGAAATCAAGAACCGCATTCGCAACATCCAGGTCCAGCGCGCAAGAGAGCGTATGATGCAGTCAGTACCCGGAGCGGATGTAGTGATTCGTAACCCTACGCATTTTGCGGTTGCGCTAAAATATGACGCAGATCGTTACGGAGCCCCGATTGTTCTTGCGAAAGGTCAGGATGAGTTAGCGCTTCGGATCGTGCGGGTTGCTGAAGAAAGCGGTGTTGCCGTAATTGAAAATCCGCCGTTGGCCAGAGGAATATATGCTTCTACGAATTTGTCACAGGAGATACCGCAGGAATATTATGGTGCGGTAGCGGAAGTTCTGGTTTATGTTTATAAGATGAACAACAAGATGGAGTAAAGCATGAAGAAAATACTGAGTAATGCAGTGACAGTGTTCGTACTTGTCATTGTCCTGCTTTTGATTATTCCTTTAAATCCATTTTTAATGGATATATTGATTATTATAAATATTGCGGTTTCTATGGTTGTTCTGATTATCAGCATGAATATCAGGGAACCGCTGGAATTGTCTACATTCCCGTCTCTTTTGCTTGTTACGACATTGTTCCGTCTGGGACTTAATGTATCTTCCACAAGGAACATTCTGACGAATCAGGGACAGTCCGGGCAGGTTATTCAGGCATTTGGTACATTCGTACTGCGGGGAAATGTTGTTGTCGGTTTCGTAATCTTTTTTATCATCGTATTAGTACAGTTTATTGTTATTACGAAGGGTGCTGAGCGTGTTGCTGAAGTTGCTGCGAGATTTACTTTGGATGCTATGCCAGGTAAGCAGATGGCGATCGATGCGGACTTAAGCGCCGGGCTGATCAATGAAGAAGAAGCGAAGATGAGACGTTCAAAGATTCAGAGAGAATCGGATTTTTACGGTGCAATGGACGGTGCCACGAAGATTGTAAAAGGTGATTCGGTCATGTCCATCATTATTACCTTTGTCAATCTGATCGGCGGTTTTATTATCGGGATTGTGCAGGCAGGTATGACGCTTGAGGATGCACTTTCTGTCTATTCCATTGCGACTGTCGGTGACGGTCTGGTATCCCAGATACCGGCGCTTCTTATTTCCACTGCTACGGGTATGATCGTAACAAGGTCTGTATCCGAAGGAAGTCTGAATGAGGATGTCTCGGGACAGTTTCAGTCACAGCCAAGAGCGATTATGTTCACCGGCGGTGTACTTGCGGTTCTTATATTGATACCTGGGATGCCGAAACTTCAGCTTGGAGTTTTGTCGGCAGCGCTTTTGATTACAGGATACCGTCTGCAGAACAGGATGAAAGAAGTTGCGGAAGCTGCGGCTGCACAGGAATTAGGTATGCTTGCGGCGCCGGAAGCTGCGTCGGATGAGCCGAGCGAAGAGGAATATTACAGAGATATTAATAATGTCTACGCACTGATCGGCGTAGAACCGATCGAGATGGAATTTGGATACAGCTTGATTCCGCTTGTGGATGAAGGAAGCGGGGGAAAGATGATCAACCGAATCGTTATCTTCCGCAGACAGTACGCACAGGAGATGGGGTTTGTTGTACCGTCTGTACGTCTGCGTGACAGCTCCAGTCTGACTACGAATCAATATGTGATTAAGATCAAAGGCGAAGAAGTAGAGCGCGGGGAGATTCTGGTTGACCATTATCTGGCGCTTGAGCCGGATGATCCGATTGGTGAAATTGACGGAATTGAGACAATCGAACCGGCATATGGTATACCGAGTAAATGGATCCTTCCGGAAAATAAAGAGATGGCGGAGATATACGGCTATACGGTTATCGATCCGCTGTCTGTGATGGTGACGCATCTGTCAGAGACAATCCGCAGGCATGCGCATGAGCTCCTTAACAGAGAAGAGGTTGTGAAGCTGGCAGAAAGCTTAAAACAGCGCGCGGGCAGTCTTGTAGAGGAAGTGGTTCCGGGCATGGTGCCTTACGGAACTCTTCAGAAAATATTGATTAGTCTCTTAAAGGAAGGGATTCCTATTAAGGATATGGAGACCATCATGGAGACGATTTCTGATGCAGCCACATCAGGAATTGATATGACTACAATTATTGAAAATATCAGAACTGCACTTAAGAGGACGATAACAAGTAAATTCTGCAGGGATGGGCAGATGAGAGTTCTTACATTGGATGCGGAACTTGAAAAGATGATGGTATCAAGTCTGACAAAAGGCGATCAGGGTTATTATATGGCGCTGCCGCCGGATGTCATGCAGAGTGTGGTCATGCAGATCGGTAATGCGGTGAAGAAATTCCATGATTTGTCACAGGAGCCGATCATTCTGACCAGTCAGGTGATCCGAGTGTATGTATATCGGATGCTTGAGCAGTTCTATCCGTCAATCTATGTGCTGTCATTTCATGAGATTTCTAATAATGTGCAGATACAGGCGATTGGCAATATAACGAAGTAGGGAGAAAAAGGAGGGGAGATAAGCTGATGGAAGATAGCAGAACAAATGAAGAGCTTCTTGCATTATATCAGGCTACAGGTGATGCTGAGGTGAAAAAAGAGCTTACTCTCCGTTATTTGTATATTGTTAAAAGTATAGCAGTACAGATGAGAGATGTTTATCTTGGGTTTACTCAGGTGGAGGATATCATCAATGAAGGGGTGATCGTGTTGATGAAGGCTCTTGATAAGTATGATGCGGGGAAGAATGCAAAATTTGAAACTTATGTGTCAAGAAGAATTCACGGAATGATCATAGATATTGCCAGAAAGCAGGACTGGGTACCGAGAACGGTGCGCAAAAGCTTTAAGGAAATACAGGATAAAGCATCTGAGATGTATGCCAATACCGGCGTTATGCCTTCTATGGAAGAGATTGCAAAAGAGCTTGATATGAAGCTTGATAAACTTCAGGAGATTATGGGTAAGATGAATCTGTCATCGGTTCTGTCTCTGGATATGGTGATGGAGGAAACACAGGAGAAGCAGAAGGTTTCTTCGCTGATGTCACTGGATTTTGCAAAGCAGCCGGAAGAGAAATATTTGGAGAATGAGTTCCGTGAAGTGCTCAAAGAGGGGATTAATTCTCTAAAGGAAAAAGAAAAACTTGTGATTTCCCTCTACTATGTGGAGGAATTAAATATGAAAGAGATTGCGGCGGTCATGCAGGTAAGCGAACCGAGGATTTCACAGATACATGCTAACGCGATCCGGAGATTGAAAGAATATCTTCAGCAGGAAATGGATATAGGGACAAAGAGAAAGGAGGGGACTCATGTTTAAAGGGTTTTATAATCTGGCGTCCGGCGTTTTGACGCAGACAAGGCATTTGAATGTAATTGGTAACAATATGGCGAATATTTCCACGCCGGGTTTCAGGCAGGATACTTTTACACAGACGACATTTCAGGATGAGCTGATATACCGGATAGGAAATACGGATAAGAGCAATCCGACTCCGATCGGGAGGATGAATTGTATTGTAACCGGTGACGGCAATGTGACGGATTACACACAGGGAGGAATCACCCCTACTGCAAGTTCACTGGATTTTGCGCTTCAGGAGAGCGGCTTTTTTGCCATTCAGACGCCGAATGGCGTCAGGTATACAAGGAACGGCTCTTTTATACTGGATGATCAAGGATATTTGTATCTTGACGGTGCAGGCCGTGTTTTAGGCACGAACGGTCCGATTTATCTTGGAACGGATAAGATTTCCTGTGATGCTCTGGGGAATCTGACATCCGAGGTGACAGGGCAGTATTTTGGGAGAATACGGGTTGTGGATTTTCAGGATTATGATACGGAACTTGAGAAATCAACCGGAGACTTGTTTGTGGCGACGGGTGCGCCGCGGGATGTGAATGCATATATGAGACAGAAATTTTTAGAAGATGCCAATGTGGATGTCATCGAGGAATATACGCAGATGATGGCAAAAGAAAGGGCGCTTCAGAGTGCGGCTCAGGTGCTTAAAATGTACGACCAGCTTGCGGGAAGGATCGTACAGATCGGGCCTGGCAATTAATGATAGGATGGAGGTGAACTGACGGATGAATGCTTCTTTTTATTCAGGTGCCAGAGGCATGATAACAGAGCAGGATAAATTAAATGTGATTTCCAATAATATAGCGAATGTAAATACCGTGGGATTTAAGGCGAAAAGTTCCATATTTATGGATTTGATGTACTACAATATGCACAGTCAGGAAAGAGTTACGACAGGTACGGGAGTCCGCATGCAGCATACGAACACCGATTATTCATCGAACGGAGTGACAGAAGAACGGGGCGATGGATTCAATTTCGCGATAGTAGATCAGGATGGTTTTTTTATGCTGCGCGATCAGGTAACAAATGAAGTTACTTATACCCGTGCAGGTAATTTCTCTGTTTCCCTGCATAATGACGGATATTTTTATCTGCTCAGCGATGCGCAGAAATATGTTCTCGATGCGAATGGAAATCCCATCCGTTACATTAACGGGGAGTTAACGGGACAACCGGGAGTGGTTACGTTTGCCAACACGAATGGAATGCTGTCTGTCGGTTCGACAGAATTCCGTCCGGTGGCCAAAAATGGAAATCCGATACTTGTTAATGGTGCGAATGTATTGCAGAATTACTTAGAACTGTCGAATACGGATATGGCACAGGAGATGTCGGATACGGTGGTTGCTTCCCGGGCTTATACATATGCACTTAAGATGGTGCAGACATCGGATGAAATAGAGCAGACAATTAATGGTCTGCGCTCATAGTAAAAAAGACAGGAGAGGTGGTGCAGGATGAGAATTACGCGTTATGAAGACATGGATGATACAGCAAAGGATATGATGCGGGAAATCGGAAGTATCGGAACAGGCAATGCTGCTACGGCGCTGTCAAGCCTTTTAAAAACCGGGGTTGAGATGACTGTTCCGAAGGTAGAAATACTTGGTTATAATGAGGCAGTGGACTTGTTAGGGCACCCGGAGGATATGATATCCGGAGTGTTAGTCCAGATGGCCGGAGATGTCAGCGGCGTTATGCTGTTTCTCATGAAAATGGATTTTATTAATGAAGTTCTGCAATGCGTCCTTCAGGAAAGCATTGACGGATACGAACAAATGGGTGAAATGGAAGTTTCAGCGGCGACCGAGGTGGGAAATATCATTATATCCTCTTACATACTCTCTCTGTCAAAACTGGCTGATATGGACATTTCTTTATCTGTACCGGCCTTTTCGGTAAATATGCTTGGCGGGATCATGACAGTCCCGATGGCAGAGTTCGGATATGTGTCTGATAAACTGATGATGATTACAGGAAAATGTATCATTGGGGGAAGGAATGTTGACAGTAATCTACTTTTACTTCCTGATATTCAGTCTTTAAATTATCTGATGGATAGGCTGGTGACTCCGTATGAATAAAGAAATAAAAGTTGGAATAGCAGATATGAAGATTGCAAGAAGAGAAGGAGTGCTCATTACATACGCGCTCGGCTCTTGTATAGGCATCAGCTTGTATGACCCGGCAATTAAACTAGCAGCGCTGCTTCATATTATGTTGCCGGAGGCCGGCAATATGTCCGACATGAATGTCTTTAAGTTCGCAGATACGGGAATACAAGAGATGCTGCGCAAGATGGGGGCTTTTGGAGGAGTTAAGAGGCGCTATCAGTGCAAGATCGCAGGCGGCGCCAAGATGTTTGATATGAAAGGTGCCGGTGGAATCGGTAATATTGGGGAGAGAAATATCAGGAGCGTGGAAGCTATTATGAGGACGGAGCAGATTAGGATTCTGAAAAAAGATGTAGGGCTTAACTATGCAAGGACAATGCTGATCGATGCGGAAGACGGAAGTGTAAAGATCCGTACCGCAGGCCGTCCCGAAATCATTCTTTAGGACTTTCGCGGCTTAAAAAAAAAGGATTTCTGCCGATATTAAATATAGAACTATATATAGAGAAGGGATGGCATATTATGGCGAATACAGAGATACTTTTGGAATCTGGAACGAATGAAATAGAAATCATGGAATTTATGATTTATGGCGAATTATATGGTATTAATGTGGCAAAGGTAAAGGAGATCATGATGTCCGATAAAGTAAAGCCGATGCCGCATGCCCACCCATCGGTAGAAGGGATTTTTAAACCGCGTGATACGATGCTTACAGTAGTTGACCTTCCGTTTTATCTGACGGGACAGAAGACAGAAAAGCAGGCAAGGGATCTGTTCGTTATTACGAATTTTAATAAAATGAACATCGCGTTCCGCGTACAGTCAGTCGTTGGGATTCAGAGGATTTCATGGAATGATATCCAGAAGCCTGACAAGACGCTGAATAAAGGGGAAGAAGGGGTTGCGACAGGAATCGCCCAGTGTGGCGGAGAGCTTGTTACGATATTGGATTTTGAAAAGATCGTAGCTGAGATCGCCCCTGAAACGAGCATTCAATTAGAAGAGATAGACGCGCTTGGACAGCGGACTAAAAATGAAGCAAGGATTATCTGCGCGGAAGATTCTATACTCTTGGCGAAACTTATTGAACGGGCGCTCCATCAGGCAGGCTATGTCAATCTGATCCAGTTTAATAACGGACAGGAGGCATGGAATTATCTGCATGCTATTAAAGACTCTGATCCGGAAGAACTTCGTGAGAAAGCGGCGCTTATTATTACAGATATAGAGATGCCGAAGATGGATGGACACAGGCTTACAAAGCTGGTTAAGTCAGATCCCAATTTAAAACAGATTCCGCTTATTATCTTCTCCTCTCTGATCAGTCCGGAGATGGAGGTTAAGGGAAGAGAAATTGGGGCAGATGAACAACTCTCGAAACCAGAGATTGGGCATCTTGTAACTGTCATGGATGAATTGTTGACTAGGTGGGATGCGTAATGGATAGATGCGTGGTAAGACAAGCGATTAAAGAAACGAAAACAGGTAAGATCATTGGTTATGAATTGGTCTTTCAGGGCGGCAAGGATAGTATGTACAATAATAACGAGGCGTCTGCAGCGGATACGATTTCTGACTTTCTGGTGGCGAACAGTGCAAAGATCGTAAATGACGGCTTAATGTTTGTAACATTTACACCTTCCTTGCTACTCCGTAATACTCCGAAGATGTTCGGGAAAGATAAAGTTATTATTCAGATTGAAGATACGGTGATCATTCATCCGCTGGCAATGCCGTTGATCAAAAAGTATTGTGAAGCAGGATATAGATTTGCGATCAATGATTTTCAATTTACGCCGAAGTATTTCAGCATGCTGGATCATGCTTCATATATACGGGTTAATATGACCGGGTATGTGGAGAATATGCAGAAACAGCGGACAGTCCAGAACATCATAGAGATGGCGAAGGGATTTGGAAGAAAGTGTATGGCTACGGAGGTTAATTCCAAGGAAGTCTACGAAGCGGCTATGCGGCTTGGTTTTGACTATCTTGAGGGAGGCTATATAGCTAATACTATGATCACCAAGGTTGATAAGGTGGAATATATGCAGGGTAACTTTTTCCAGCTTGTAATCGCGGTATCGAAGGATGAGCCGGATTTTGCGGCGGTAGAGGAGATCATAAGCCGTGATGCGGGTCTTACATACGCGCTGCTGCGTCTTGTTAACTCCGCATACTTTGCTCTGCGCACGCGAACTGCTTCCATACGTCAGGCATTGATCACACTTGGAATCGGACAGCTCAGACACTGGGTGTATATGCTGAGCTTTGACAAAGATAAGAGTGAAGGGTCAGAGGAGATCTTAAAGATATCCTTCCTGCGTGCGAAGCTGGCATCAGAGCTTGTAAAAAGAGCGTCAGGCTGCGATATTTCTTCTAATGACGCGTATATGATGGGAATGTTTTCAACACTGGATTATATGGTAAATGCGCCTTTAGCTGAATTGCTTGAGGAGATTCCGGTGGCGGATGAGATCAAGGCGGCGCTGCTTGATGGAAGCGGGATGGCAGGTTCGCTGCAGAAGCTGGTGATCGCCTATGAGAAGGCAGATTGGAAGGCAAGTAAGACCTATGCGGAGGAACTTGGAATATCAAGTGAAGGTCTCGCTCAGATTTATGTAGACTGTGCGGAAGAGGTCAATGGAATATGGAACAGTCTGATGACAGAGATAGATTATCCGCAGGAAATCGAGAAATTAGAAACTGAAAGCCCTGTAAAATGATATAACTTGGATAAGCTGACAAAGGTAAGGTGTCCTTGTCAGCTTATGTCATAGATGGAGGAAAGGAAAGTGGCACATACAATCGTATTGACAAACCAGAAGGGCGGAGTTGGGAAGACGACTACTTCTACCGCAATTGCTGCCGGGCTGGCAAAAAAAGGATATAAAGTATTGGCTGTAGATATGGATCCGCAGGGGAATCTGGGGTTCAGCCTTGGAGTGGATATTGATAAGGGGGCGTCAATCTATGAAGGGCTCAAAGGGGATGCCACTGTCTATGAGATCATCCACCGGATCAGTGACATTGATATTATACAGTCTAATATACTTTTAAGCAGTGCGGAAGCTACTCTGAAAGGAGAGAACCGAGATCTGCTGCTTAAAAATCTTTTGGAGCCTGTGGAGAAATTATATGATTATATCATCATAGATACACCTCCTGCATTTAATATTCTGACATTGAACGGATACAGTGCGGCGGATTACCTGATTATCCCTATGTCTGCCGAGATCTTGAGTCTGGTCGGCCTTGTGCAGCTTAAAGAGACTTATGAGACGGTCCGTCAGTCGGTGAATCCGCAGTTAAAAATTATGGGTATTATTCTGACGAAGTATGAGAAAAGGCGCAAACTTTCCCGGGATGTTCTTGAGATGGCGGGAACGGTGGCAGAACAGCTCAATACAAAAGTATTTAAAACAGTTGTACGCAGCAGTGTGGCGGCGGCGGAGGCGCCTGCTCATGGAGTGAATATATTTGAATATTCTGCAAAATCCGCTCCGGCGAAGGATTATGGAGCAATTGTGAAGGAAATTCTGCGGATAGTTGAGGAGGATGAGACAAATGGCAAGAAAGACGAATAAGACTGATCATGTATTAGGGCTTTTGGCGGGTAAGAGCGATGAAGTAAGTGCGGAAGAGACAAAGAGAGGAGCGGCTGCAAATGAAGTAAAAGCTGACGCGGCGGCTAGTTCTAACGTGCAGGTAGTCGCCAAACAGGAAGAAGATGAGGCAATTGCCGACACAGTAAAGCAGCTTCTCGAGGAGGAATTGGAAGCGGAAGACAGCGTGAGAATACCGGAAATAATTTTTGATGAGGAAGAGGAAGAGGAAGCCCTCAGAGCCGCGGAAGAAGAGGCGCGGGAGATATTTGAAGAAGAGGAGAGAAGAGCTGCCGAGAGAGAGGCTGAGGAGGCAGAAAGGGCTGCGAAGGAGGCAAAGGAGGCCGAGGAAGCAGAAAGGATAGCGCAGGAGGAGAAAAGGGCAGCGGAAGAAGAAGCACACAGAAAAGCTGAGGAGGAAGCACTGAAAGCCGCGGAAGAGGAGGCGATGAAAGTGGAAAAAGAAAAGACCGCAGAAAAGGAATATGTATTTCTGAATGTTATGGAAACTTTGGTCCGAGAAAGAGTAGATGCGTATATGGATCAGTTTGTAACCTGCCATTGTTCCAGATGTAAAGCGGATATTATCGCACTTGCATTAACGAGCCTGCCTTCAAAATATGTAGTTGTGAGCAGGAATGCAGCTACACCGCTCATGAATTTTTATTCACAGCGGTATTCCGGAGTTATCACCGTAGAGATCACAAAAGCATGTACGAGAGTAAAAGAGCATCCGCACCACGGCAGGGATTAATTTCTGGGAACAAAAGAATTAATTTATTGTGTTTTATGCCGATATTCAATTTAGATGCAATGGAGTTTATTTCGGAAAGATGAAAGAAACGATAGATATTTAAATTGAATTTGATAAAGAGGGAGTGATATTATGGCATCAGTTTCAGGTACAAATAATTCCTATTCAAGCCTTTCTTCACAGATCAGAGGTTACGGCGGGCTTGCCAGTGGTCTTGACAGAGATTCTCTGATCGAACAGATGACTTCTGCTACACGCAGTAAGATTGCAAAGCAAGGTCAGCAGAGGACGAAGCTGGAATGGAAACAGGAAGCGATGAGAGAGATTACAGGCAAGATTTATAATTTTACTTCGGATTATACTTCTTATTCTTCTTCTAAAAACCTGCTTTCTTCTAATTTATTTTCGAGGAATCAGGTGACGGCGGTTGGCGATAACAGCAAATATATCTCCGTAACAGGAACCGCGCAGTCTGCGGATAATATGTCGATTGCAGGGATAAAGCAGCTTGCATCCAATGCCAGGCTGACAACGGGTAATCTTTCAAATGCGGCCTTAAAGACGGCGGCGATGAAGCTGGGGGCGGGCGGCGAATTGTCCGCGGAAGAAAATATCAGTACGATTGCCGGGGACGTCCTGTACATTAAATACGGTAATACGAATTATTCCGTGAAGCTGGAGGACAGAGATGATTATGACTACTCTACCCCTGAAAAGGCAGTAGAATCGATAAAAAAAGCGCTTAAGAATGTGGAAATCGGAAGCGGCACGAATGCGCAGACATTGGGCGATGTCGTAGATGTAGACATGGTGGGCGGTAAGGTCAGATTCAAGGTTGACGAGACAAAATCTCACGGTAATACGGTACAGCTTATGGGCGGTACAGGTAATATTCTGCAGGATCTGGGCTTTTTGGAGCCGGGACAAAAATTCAGCGATCTGACGGATAAAGAGAAGACGATCACGGCCAACGGTCTTATGGGTGCGAACGACGCGAGTCTTACGGTTGCGAGGACATTGGCGCAGCGTCTGAGCGGAGCAAAGATCAATTTTAGTTATAATGGGCAGTCTAAGCAGATTACTTTGAAAAACTTCAATGACTGGTCTACAATTGAGGATGTTCAGAAGGATTTGCAGGATAAACTGAATACAGCCTTTGGGAAGGGCAGGATTAAAGTTGATTTGGATAAAGCGGCGGATGATTCGACAGGCAGTCTGATCTTTAAAACGACGAAGCCGGACGGAACCGACGATACAACCTCTTCTTTTTCTATTTCTTCGGGAACCGGCATTGTCGGAAACAGCGGCGCATTCGGAATCGTGGCAGGTACATCCAATCGTCTGAACTTGTCGACGAATGTTGAGAATGCTGGTTTTAAGAATGCCGAGAAGTTAAAGTCTCTGGCAAAGGATGATGATACTTATTATCTTAATATTAATGGAAAAGAGGTAAAAGGAATCACAAAGGACAGCACGGTAAAGGAGATTATAAATAAGATCAATTCCACAGAAGGCATCGGTGTGAATGTTTCATATCAGGAGATGTCGGACCGTTTTGTGATTACTTCTACAGAGGATGGAGCAAGCGGGAATATTGAGATTGAGGATACACCCGACAATCTGGCGCTTTACCTGTTTGGAAAAGGATCGAATCAGTATACGAATGTAACGGATAATACAGATATTCCGAGCACAACTTATGAAGCGGGCAAGGATGCGGTTGTTGCAGTAAAGTATCCGGGATCGGATGAAGAAGTGGAGCTTACCCGGGGAAGCAACACCTTTTCGATGGATGGGCTGAACGTGACTCTAAAAGGGACATTCGGCTATAAAGACGGCGTGATAGATAAGGATGCAGAAGCGATCACATTCAATGCAGCGGTCGATGCAGATAAAGCTGTAGAGACAGTGCGGGGCATGGTCGATGCCTTTAATGAGATCCTTGAACTTGTCAATACACAGGTTAAGACGAAACCTGCCCGGGATTCAAGCCATAATGGGTATGATCCGCTGACAGATGAACAGAAGGCGGAGATGACGGATGACCAGATTGAGAAATGGGAAGAAAAAGCTAAACAGGGGATTTTGTTTGCGGATACGGATCTCCGGCTGATGGCTGACAATCTGAGATCGCTTATTAATAGTGGGAATAGTTCTGTGCTCTCTGGCATGGGGATCTCTGTTTCCACGAATTACAGTGACAACGGCAAGCTGGTATTTGACGAGACAAAATTCAGAACAGCGCTGCAGACAGATCCGGAGGGAGTTAAGGATGCGCTTGCAAAAACGGCGTCTACGGATGCGAATGGCAATACAACTCAGGGCGGTCTGATGGCAAGAATAAAAAGTGTTATGGATAAATATGGCTCTATGACCGGTGCAACCAAAGGTATACTGGTTGAACGTGCGGGTTCTATCTACGCACCGACAACTGTTCTGTCAAACAGTTATCAGAAGCAGATGGACAGACTGGATGATTATATTGAAAGACTGCAGAATAAGTTATCGACAGAAACGGACAGATATATTTCACAGTTTACCTCATTAGAGACTTTGATATCTCAGATGAATAATCAAAGCAGTTATCTGAGTTCACTGTTTGCTTAGGAGAAAGTAGATAAAAGAAAGTGAGAGATGGAAGCATGGCAAATGGATATCAATCATATAAGAATCAGTCGGTTATGACGATGACACCGGGAGAGATGCTTCTTCTCCTTTATGATGAGCTGACTAAGAGGCTGGTAAGGGCAGAGATGGCGCTTAAGAAAGAAGACTACGCTTTGTTTGATGCATCCGTACAGAGGAGTGTAGACATTGTTCAGTATCTTAAGGATACCCTGAATTTCAATTATGAGATCAGCAGGGAATTGAATACGATGTATGATTTTTTCTTATATGAATTAAGCAGAGTATCTGCGGGCAGGAAAGCAGAGGTTATTGAAGAATTAAAGCCGCTTGTCAAGGAGCTGAGAGACACTTTTGCAGAGGCTGCAAAGAGAGCGTGATATGGTGAAGGAAGAAAATTATGGAGCGTTATTAACAGAGATTGCAAAAGTACTTCAGAGAAAGTATACGCATATGTCAGAGATCAGCAGGCTGACGGAAGAGATGGCAGAAGAACTTTCGCGGGATGATCGTGTGAGTGTTCAGATGACGCTTGGCATGCGCGGCGAAGAGATAGAAAAGATACGTGAATGTGACCGCAATTTCCATGTGTTTTTAGACAGCGTTCCGTCAGAGCTTAAAGAATGGCTTATGAAAGTAGTTGATGGAAAAGTCAGCAGTTCAGAGAAGTACGGGAAGGAAGGAATGCTGGTAGTACGGTTGGCGGAAAGTATACGTAATGTTTGGGAAAAGACGATGATGATTGACCGCCATATGAATAAGCGTCTGGCAGGAGCAGATTCTTTTTACACGGACAGATAAAAGCAGTAATAGGATAAATGAAGATGCCGATACGGAAAGTGGATATTTATCCGCTTTCCATATTTGGCATTTTTGTGTTTCAGTAGCATTTGGAGGATGGCGTCAGTATGGTAGGTGTATTATGAAAGAAATCGAATTCAAGGCTGTAAACAAATTATATAAATCGGATCTCGTAGCACTTGAGGATTTCTCTTTAACGATCGAAGAAGGAGAATTCGTCTTTGTGACTGGACGGAGCGGTTCAGGGAAGAGTACGTTTTTAAAACTCTTAAGCGGGCAGATATTTCCTACATCCGGAGAGATGTGGGTGAGGGGAGAAAATGTATCTAATCTGACGAGGGAACAGATTCCTTATTACCGGAGACAGTTTGGTATCATGCAGACGGATTTAGGACTTTTGAAGGATCGGACGACAAGGCAGAATATTGAACTTGCCATGCGTGCTACGGAACAGCCTTTAAAGCTTACAAAACGCAGGGTGGAGCAGACGATGCGTACAGTTGGGATTTTTAACAGAGCCGATCATTATCCGAAGGAACTGTCAGGCGGTGAGGCGGCAAGGGTATTACTTGCACGGGCGCTGGTAACCAATCCAAAGATTCTGGTGCTGGACGAGCCGACGGCTAATCTTGATTCATCTGCTGCGTGGGATCTGATGTGCCTGATAGATGAGATTAACAGAAAGGGCATTACAGTTTTAGTTGCCAGTCATAACAGAGAGTTGGTGACAATCATGAAAAAACGGGTGGTCACACTGGCGGCGGGAGTTATCGTTGCAGATGAGAAGAATGTAATCTACAGTTCGACAGCGGGAGATATATTCGATGAACGGCGGGTATTAAGAGAACGCGAGGAGCGAAAGCGCAGGCAAAGGAATCGCTGAGAAAGAATGAAAATGCATGGAATCAAGCTTAATATTTAATAATAGATGACGATATTTATTATGAAGAAAAAAGTCCACAGAATGACCGGTATATATGGTTATAGAGCGTGAGGAGGAAGGACAATGAAGATAGATATTAATAAGAGAATTCATCCCTATGATGGGCTGTCATATAAATCGAAGCTTGCTGTAAAAGGGATGGAAGAGGGAAAAGCCAGCCGGAATTGTGATCAGGTATTCATTGGTTCGGATGCTTCGCAGCGTGATAAACTACTTGCTGGAGAAGCGGCGCATAAGGTGATTCAGGAAGTGCGCAGCGCAACGCCGCAGGATAAGATTGAAAGTCTCAAGCGGCAGGTGGCAGACGGAACGTATCATCCTGATGCTGAAAAAATTGCGGCACGTATACTGCTTGAGAAGGGGATAGTATAATATGGATGAATTTAAGAATGTAATAGAGCAGCTGATCGAACTGTTTAGACAGCTTACAAAGATTGAACAGGTGAAGCTTGATGCGGCAGCCGGGAAGCATGTGGGAACAGTAGAAGACTGTGTCACACAGCAGCAGGCGCTACTGCTTAAGCTCAGAGGATTGGAACAGGCAAGAGAGCGGGCGCAGAAAAAAGCCGGATATGAAGGACTGCAGTTCAGGCAGATTCTTGAGAGTGTTTCGGAAAATGAGCGTGAAGAATTGTTTCCGCTGTTTGATGGACTCAGCAGGGAGATACAGATGTTCAGAGAAGTGAATGAGAGTTCGAATGAGATTCTGCGCACGCATCTCCATTCTATCGACAAAGCTCTGCGCAAGAAGACAGGCAACACGTATAACGGTGAGGGAAAAAGTGAAACAGGTGTCCGGCATATGACAAGCCGGAGAGTATAGACAGGAGGAATCGCTTATGATACGTTCTACATTTGGAGGCTTTAATACTTCGTTACTTGGGCTTATGGCCAGCCAGAAGGCATTGGATGTGACAGGTCAGAACCTGTCTAATATTAATACACAGGGGTATACAAGGCAGCGCCTAGATCAGGTCAGCATGAACCCGCCGGGTACGAGTCTCGCTAATTCGCAGTTCAGCTCAAAGGTAGGCCAGGGCGTTATGATAACGGGTGTCAGCCAGATCAGAGACCCGTTTCTTGATATACAGTATCGCAATCAGCTTCCGAAGGTCGGAACGGCTGATGCGATGGATTCTATACTCGCTCAGATCGGGCAGATATTCGATGAGACGGATAAAGATGCGATTGCAGTACAGTTTAATGATATTATCTCACAGCTTCAGAATCTTGCGGATTCCGAGAACACAGGAACTGACAGCGCAGATATGGTCGTGCGTTCTGCTTGTGAAGTTCTTTTGAATACGATTCGTCAGAACGGTACGGAGATTCAGGCATTATATGATGAGATAAAGACAAAGCTGGATAAAACAATAGTTCCAGATATCAACCAATATTTAAAGGATATTGTAGAGAAGAATATTGCGATTAAAAATACACAGGTGCTGGGCAATCCGGGACTTGAGCTTATGGACGTCAGAAATGAGATGATAGATGAACTGGCTACATATTTTCCGATAGAAGTTAAGTATGAAAAGCAGAATTTGGGCGGGGGAATCGTTGTAGATATACTGAATATCGATCTCAAGCTGGCAGATGGAACGAAAGTAAGGCTGGTCGCTGATAATAAGTGCGGTGAAGTCGGGATAGCGAAGAATGATGATGGTTCCGTGAAAGACCAGCCGGTTGAGTTCTATGCTAAAAGTGCTGATGAGGTTCCGAAGACATATGGCGGCGGCCTAGAAGTTTTAAAGACAGAGCTGCCGAGAGAGATTAATGATTATATAGATCAGATCGCCGGATTGAATGAAGATATTAAGAGAACAAACGATCAGATCACCAGACTGCAGAATTCCATTGCGGCTGCTACGAGTCAGACTGCCGCAACTCATCAGGATAAGATGAACGGGTATATCGACACGATTGCGCAGATGAATACGGAAGTCGTTGCAAAGATGGCGAACAAGACGGCTCTCCAGGGACAGATAGACGCTAAGAATGCGGAGCTCGATGTTTTGAGAGAGAATCTTAAAAATGCGACGACTGTGGAGGAAAAACAGCGGATCAGAGGGGAGATCGAGGCAGCCCAGAACGATCTTACAAGATTAAGTTCAGATTTAAATACGGCGGAGAATGAACGCAGGGTGGCTGAGAGCCAGCGTTTGCAAGCATTGAACAGACTGAAGGAGTATTTCCCGGTCAATGGCGTCACTTCATCTGTAGGTGCAGACGGGATTATGACAGTAGGAGTAACAACGACTTCGACTACTGGCAATCCTCCGACGACAACGACCGCTATTTCGGATTTGGTTTCAGCTACGAATGATAAAGGTGAGATTACCGATATTGATACCGGCGCGGATCCTATCACTTATTCTGTCACAGGTGCAAATGGCAGCCAGAGCGGTACTGCAAATTCGAGTAATGCGATTCAAAAAGCCATAGACAGCGTTACTTCCGATATGGAAAAGCAGATCAAAGAACTTCAGCTGCGGATACCGCAGTATGAAGAGAAGCGTCTTCAAAAAGTTGAAGAGCTTCAGGAATATTTTCCGAATAATGCGATTACCTACAGCGTGGGTCCGGATGATATCATGAGTGTATTTTTAAGCGCTGCCGGGGCAACAACTCCGGCTGCCGGAGATCCGATATTGGTTTCCATGGGTGCCGACGGAAGTCAGAAGGGAAGCGTCAGCCTCAACATGAATGGGGCCGATCCTCAGCTTGATGTTACAGGATACGGTGCGGCTGCGCCGCAGACAGTTGCGGCATCGACTTCGGCAGTCGGAAGGATAACCGGTTCGATCAATGATAAACTGTCAGAGGGTGTCATGAAGGGTAATCTGGACATGGTTAATAAGTCAGAGATCTTTGATGCAGATATTACAGATCCCAACAATCAAAAACCGGCCAGTGACACGAAGGGAATCCAGTATTATCAGAAGATGCTCGACTCATTCATTAACAAGTTTGCCATGATCATGAATGAGCAGAATACGACGGAAAAAGAAGTGCCGGTCGTAGATGAGAACGGCGATCCTGTCATGGTAGATAAAATGCAGCCTGTGATGGTTGATAAGTTAGATGAGAACGGCAATGTAGTAACAGATGTTAATGGTACTCCGGTGAAGGTTCCTCAGCTGGATGCTGACGGTAAAGTGGTGATGGAACCGGTAAAGGACGATGCCGGAAACACCGTGCAGGTACAGAGAACGGAAAAGGTGATCATGCAGAATCCGCTGTTCCAGCTGACGGAAGGAACAACGACTGTACCTTTAAAGGATGCTCAGGGTAATGTAGTGCAGACGCCGCAGTTGGATGCGGATGGAAATGTGAAGTTAGATGCGGGCGGAAATGTAGTAATGGAGGATGTAATGGTTCCTTCCGGCTTCACGGCACTGAACATTAAGGTATCTGATGCGTGGATGAAAGGCGATGTCAAGATTAATACGAAAAGAGATCCGCTTGGGGAAGGTAATTCTTCAGATAACTGGAATGTAGATAAGATGATTGATGAATTATCCAAACAGACACATTCGTTTGTAGATCCTAAGAGCGGGGAGGTTTTTGAGGGCACGCTTTATGAGTGTTATACAAGTATTCAGGGAACACAGTCAATCGAGCGGAAAGCGACATCATTGATTCTTAATACACGTACAACTGTTTTGGACCAGATTGCGGATGATAAGGATTCTGTTTCAGGAGTATGGATGGATGAGGAAGTTATGAGTCTGATGAAATATTCGCAGTCATATAATGCCGCGTCACGTTTGATGACAGTAATGGATGAAGTTCTTGAAAGATTGATTTCACAGACCGGTGTTTGCGGTAGATAATAAGGAGGCGATTTTATGGGAATGCGTATTACTACTAATATGTTGAGAAGAAATTATACGAACAATCTGATGGATAATATCGGGGGACTTGAGAGCGCAAGAAAGCAGGTAGAGACAGGGAGACGTTTTCAATGGTCTTATGAAGATCCTTCAGCAGCAGCCAAGGGTATGATTCTTGAGCGGAGGAATGCGCGGAACGCGGATTATATCAACACAGTAAAGAATACTCAGAAGTGGATCGACTCGCAGTCAGATATCCTGAATGAACTGAGTACCTATGCGAATCAGATTGATGAGAGTGAGTTTATGGCTGCCATGAATGATCCGGCCGGTACAGTCGGCAGGACTGCTTATGCGCAGAATCTTCGGGAATTACAGGAAAGTCTTGTGCATTCTTTGAATACGCAGTACGGAGATACGTTTATTATGGCGGGAGCAGACGGCAGAAACGTGCCGTTTGATCTGGTAGGGGGTACTTTGTATTATCAGGGTAAGAACGTTAATGACGCAGAGGTAATGGAGGAATTGAAAGGCCAGACACTGTACGTAGATATCGGATTCGGAATGACTTTCTATCCGGATGGAGATCATGCGGGAGATATCGTACCTTCCAGCGCTTTCGATATGGCATTTCCGGGAATTTTAGCGGTTGGATACGGAACGACGGATGTGGCGGTCTATGATACGAACAAGGACGGGACGATTGAGGATGCGGATGAAAAGATGCAGCTAAGCAACAATATCATCGTTCTTGCGGGGCAGATGGCGGACGTACTGGAAAAGGAGCCTTTTGACCGGGACTTATGCAATGCGATGTGGAATCAGTTTAAAGCAGGGCGGGAGGAATTACAGAATCAGTTTGCCAGAGTGGGAACAAAGGCGCAGCTTCTTGAAAACACGGCTAAAAGACTTGATATAGAAGCGGATAACATCAAGGAACAGTATCAGAATGCGGTTGGTATTGAACCGGCGTTGGCGATTACCAATGAATCATATGCCAAGTACTCTTATGATGCAGCACTTAAGATAGGAATGAGTCTTTTGGGCAATTCGTTGCTTGACTTTATGCAATAAATATTTAATATCAGGAAGATGAGAGAAAGGAGAGAGCGATATGGAACAGTTGCTGGAGATTAAGACAATACCGATTAAGTATGAGCTGAAGGTAAATCATGCGTCATTAGAATATCAGAACAGCACTGCCGAGGTGGAGATAAGCAGGGATAAAGGCGGAATGAAGATAAAAAGCCGTCCGATCAAGCTTCATCTTGACACATATGAGGCTAGAAACTCGGTTGTTCCGACAACTAAAACGATGATTTCCCAGAAAGCACAGCAGGGAAAAAATGTAGCATACAATGCGACGGCGAACTATGTAAGGGAGGGACAGCTCTTGTTGAATGCGAAAGTAGGGCAGGGTGCTGAAGTGCTCAATCAGATTTTTGCTGAGCGCACGGCAGAGCCAACCGGAGATTTTGTTCTGGATTTCCTTCCGAAGGCGGGACCGAATATTGAATGGGAGGAACCAGAGTTTAATATTGAGTATCAGATGGATAAATTGAATTTTGATACGAAGATTCAAAAAGGTGATATCCAGTTTATACCGGGAAATATTGAACTGTCAATTCTGCAGTATCCGGATATTGAGATTGAGTACGTGGGAGGACCGATCTATGTGCCGCCGAGTGCTGCTGAGATATTTGAGGGACACCAGATAGACGTCGAGGCTTAGGAGCAGGAATATGGGGAACGAGAATATCAAAAAAGATATCAGTGAAGAGAGTCAGTATATTGAATTTAAGGAAGGGATTTTTGGCTTTGAGGAGGAGAAAAAATTCCTTCCTGTTATGCTCGAAGACGGCAGCGATGCAGTTTTATATTTGCAGAGTGTCCGGAATGAGAAGCTTTCTTTCATTGTTATGAATCCTTTTATGCTGAAGGAGGATTATAATCCTATACTCAGTGACGAGGACTATAAGAAACTTGGGACATCAGATGAAAAGGATTTGTCTTACTATGTTTTTTGTGTGATCGCGAATGTTGTAGAAGAGAGCACAGTGAACCTAAGATGCCCAATTGTAGTAAATCATGTCACTAGACAGGCAGTACAGGTGATTCTTAGTTCTGACGAATACGGATTCCGTCATCTATTAAAGGAATTCGAGAAAGAGGAGGCATGATGATATGCTGATTCTGAGAAGGAAGACGGGAGAATCGCTGATTTTAAATGAGAATATTAAGATAACAGTTTTAGAGAGCGGAAGTGACGGAGTACGTCTGGCGATCGATGCGCCAAAGCAGGTTCAGATACTCCGTGAAGAGCTTGTCGAGGCTACGAAAGCAAATCAAGAAGCAGTGGCGCCGGTAGATAAGGAAAAGCTTGAAAAGCTCAAAGGGATGCTTAAGGGCAAAAAGGAAGTATAGTACAAAGAATGCGGATATATCGGCAATATGCATAGTCAGGAAAGGCATGCAGGTCCGGCAAGGATTTCGCGTCCAATATACAGGCTTAGATCCGGATGGGATTTCACCAGCCATTTTACGAGAGTAATTTTATTATTGCGGATTTCTAGGGCGGTGATACAGTGAGGATGGACACAGCTGCCGCAGTTAAAATAGCGGGAGGCGCCGTCTGAGGGAAACATGGGGCGGTGTGTGTGCCCTGCGATCAGCATCTGGGAATGTTTTGATGACCACGCAGAAAGGCGCTGTTCTACAGCGCTTTTTTTAGTGTTGTTTTTTGCGGTGCTGGTAGGATCGTTGAGGGCAAAAAGTTCTAACGGACGCCAGATATATCGGACAAGGAATCTACTGAATTTCCACAGAGTATCATTGAGGAAATCACCTTGATGTCCATGTACAAGAAAGATGCAGTGTCCGTTGATTCTGTTTTTAAGAATCAAGCCTTCGGGAACACACAGTCCGGGCATGAGGGGGAGACGGCAGCATTTATTTTCACAGTAATAATCATTACAGCAGCGCAAGAACTGCTGTTTCTTTTTAACAAAGTCATGGTTGCCGCATAGCATATAAAGACGCTGCTCCTGATAAAAGCGAGCCAGCAGTTCAAAGACATCCGAGTGGGTTGCCACGATTTCAGCCATATTACGATTTTCCCACAGCTCATCACCGTCTCCAAGTTCAATGTATGTGTAATCATTTTGGTAATAATAGCCGAGGGCGGCAGAATATATATTCTGATTCTTGAGGAAATTATCACCCCAGTTGCCGATGCCCCTGTGACAGTCGCTCATAATAACAAAGCGGGATAAATAGTCACAGGGGATAACAGGAGAGGTTTGAAATAATTTATTCAAACGGCTTTCGGTGGACATAAGGAGCCTCCTTGGATGGATGATATCTGTTATAGCGCTTTTGTGTTCTGGTAAAATGCAAAGCTAAATTTAGCAGTACAGGATTCAAAGAAGCCAGATATTCTAGCCGGTCGAGTGTGTTCGCATATTTTCTTGTAAAACAAAGGTACAAGCGGCAGCAAAAATGATTAAGACATAACCGAAATTTACTGTATGCGGAATGCTGAGCAGCGGGCTGTTCGGATTTTGGCTGTGTAAAAGGTACCGTGACAGTGAGAAGACATCTGCTAATATCCGTAGAAGCATATCCGGCGCGTTTCAGACCGTCAATATAAGCATTACACATCTCATAATCCGGGAAGGTAATACTGATGTCTGCTTCCAGAGTACGGGGCGGACAGTATTTCCCGAGGAAGAACGCAGTCAGCCACCAATGCCGCATTTCGCGGATGGCAATAAGCTTTTCGTCGTGAAAGAGATTGATTCTGATAGGCAGCAGTTCTGAGTCGTGAATGCTTTTATAATGCCTTTTGCGTGGATCACTTGGCTGGGAGTGATGTTCGTCAGCGGCATAAATGCCGGCTTCTACCCCTGCTGACATGCCGTACTGGCCTTTCCAGAATTCAATGAGCCAGTGTCTTCCATCATAGTCAAAATAAATTGGTTCGCAGTCAAAGATCATACCAAGAGCGGCGGCAGAGCCGTCATATAATCGGCGGTAACCGTATTTTCGCTGCCAACAGTGGATAGTTGAATAAAAACAATCTGCTGAAATATCATACTGAAAGCCGTAAGGCAAAAGAAGTCCATTGAGATGTTCTAATTTTTTCGAATCAGGCGTATGCAGAACTTTCAATCTGATACAGTTCAGATGGGCTCTAACTGCAAATATAAACAGCAGCAAAATAATGAAAAGTAATAGAATAAATATATATTGTACAGGCATAACAACCTCCGCAAATCAGTAATAATAAGTTATATTCCAGTCTATTCGTCAGGAGGCAGAAATGTGCTTTGGATATTTAAAGATATTTTAAAATTATGGAGTAAGCATTTTTAAGTTCCTCATAAGAAGTCCTGCAGTTTGCAGGGCTCGTGGAAGGCAGACATATCGCTTTTATGCCAGTCTTCGGACAGCAGTATTTTTGATATAATTGATATGCCTTCGTGCCGGTAGTAAAGACTGCCCTGATGCTGGCATGGGACAAGATGATATCCATATCGTTTGCCTTTGGATTGCGGATACTGCTGTCATCGGCTTTGCAAATATCGCATCCCGCAAGAACATCCCACACAGCGATGCGGTGGGTGAGCGCGAAGGCGATTTTCGTTTCTTTTGTTTCCGGAAGAGATTCGCCGCATACATCCGATATAACTTTCCAGAAACGATTTCTCGGATGCCCATAGTAGAAGCCGGCTTCTCTTGATTTTGGAGACGGCATCGTGCCAAGCATCAGGATACGTGAATGACTGTCATAGATGGGTGCGAAGCTGTGAGTGATATAGGTAGATTCCATGGATTCCATACTCCTGTCAGTTTTTAATAAAGTATACCACAAAATAAAAGGACCTGCGAAGAAATCGCTGGTCTTTTTATCTTCTAATCTAGAGTCTGGATTTGGAAATACAAATTATTCGGGGTTAAAAATGTTATATTTGTACTTCTTATACAATATAACATTTCAGTAATCTTTTGAATATGTTTTGCGACTCCAGAAATAAAGAAAAAAATTGTGCTTCAAGCACAATTTATGTTATATTAATTATATGATAAAAGTGTCGGCATGGAGCAATCCGTGTATCAGAAATGCGAAAAGGTCATGCAAAAAATATTGGGAAAATGAAGTATATGAACAGGAGAAAGAGATGGCGGTAGAATTAAAACATCTTTATGCGGATGTGCAGTCAGAATATGATTTGAAACTGCTGACAACAAGTTGTTTTGGTAAAAAGATCGGATGGGCGCATATGGTTGAGGAGAAGGAATTCGCCTGTCTTCTTCATGGGGACGAGCTTGTGTTCAATTCTGGGCTGAATTTTACATCAGAAGAGTGGCTTAGAGAATTTATCGATTCTCTTATATCGGTACATGCCGGAGGTCTGATCATCTCTCTGCACACAGGCAATACCGTTTCAAAAGAGACGATCGAATATTGCAACCGGAAACATTTTCCTGTATTTTCTTCTTCATGGAATACACCGTATATTGATGTTATGCGTAAATTTTCAGAGATTCTCCTGAAAAATGAGCAGAGAGAGACAAATCTTATCACGGCTCTTAAAAATGCGATTTATTATCCTGAAGAGGAAAGACTTTATCTTAAGCATTTTGAGCACAATGGTTTTTTTCGAGATATGTCGTATACAGTTATTATTTTGAGCTGCTATACTTATGATACAGAGAGTGGAAACGAGCGTCTTAGACAAATTGAGAATATTTTGCGGTATGTATTCCGCAAGTCAATCATCTATGAGGAAAAAGGAAGACTTATCATACTGGCAGCAGGATATCTGATCAGCAGGCTCAGGAAGGAATTCGGGAAAATATGCCGGGAAGATGTCAATATCTATGCCGGAGTCGGGACTACGGAGAAGCAGATTGCAGACATCCATAATTCCTATGAAAATGCATACACGGCTTACCGTCTGACAAAAACGACGATTCCTAAGAATCTTTTGTATTACGATGAGCTTGGGATTTATAAAATACTTGCAGATATAAAAGAGCCGTCCATCTATCCTGAATTTGTGAAGGAGACTCTGGGAGCGCTGATGGAGTATGACCAAGTGAAACATACGGAATACATGAAGATTCTCAGGGCGTTTTTTGAAAATGACTGTTGCATCCTCCGAACTGCAAAAGCGCTTTACTGCCACAAGAATACATTGAATTATAAGATCAGCGCCATAAAGGAGATTCTGGATTATGATATTATGAGCAATGAGAACCGGGTGCGGATCATGATGTCATTCTATATATTAAATCTGGGAGAATATTATTTTTAGTCCGTAGGACAGTCAGAGAGAATAGCTTCAAGAAAGCAGAGCCTCGTACTGCGATATCAGACACATTATTCACCGAAATTTACGCGGCGCATTACTCGCAAGAATGGGCAATAAAAAATCCCGAAACAATCCGTTCCGGGATTTTTAAGAGGCGCCAACCAGATTTGAACTGGTGATGAAGGTGTTGCAGACCTCTGCCTTACCACTTGGCTATGGCGCCATTTCTCAAGCACAATTGATTATAACAAATACTCGAGTGATAGTCAAGAATAAAATTATAAAAAATGACCTATATATATCCGCCAGGCATTCCGCCGCCGCTGCCGCAGCACATTCCGTTACAGCAGAGATTGCACATAAGATTGGCGATACACAATTTCAGGCACCAGTTATTTCCAGTGGAAAATGTAGTCTGATATGGTCCTTGCTGCCGTCTGTACCATGTACTGCCGCCCTCGAGACGGTTCACAAGTATCTGATATTGGAAATTATCTGGTTCACGGTTTGCCGCCTCTCTCGCATGTTCAAGTGCGGTTGCGATATTGCCGGCGCCGGAATTGGCAAGTGCGCTGTAATAATACCACTGGGCATTTCTGGATACGATAGTATTCAAAAGATTCAGTGCTTCTCTGTAATAGCCGCTGTTAATATAATTAGCGGCTGCGCGCAGATGAAGACTGTCTTCACTGTTGTCTGAAGAGTCGGGATCCGCCTGGCGGTATTCGGCATGAAAACCGCCGAACGGTCCGAAACCGCCGAACGGGCCGTAATCGTCAGCGGAATAATTGCCGGAAGAACCATATTCACGCTCTTGCATGATCTGATTATATGCCTGTTGTACTTCTTTGAATTTTGCTTCCGCCAAATCCTTGTGCGGATTGTTAATATTCGCGTCGGGATGGTATTTGCGGCTTAGGTTCCGGTATGCTTTTTTAATATCGTCGTCGGAGGCATCTTTTGGAACGCCGAGGACGCTGTATGGATCTGTCATGATAATTTTGTTCTCCTGATTAGAATCTATATGATTACAACTGTTTTTCCTTTTCCTGCGCGCGTTTTTCCGTAACCATGGTATATCTGCACCACACGCCGGAATAGAGGATATTGCGCAGAATATCCGCATACAGCAGGATTGGAAGCCGTTCAAATTCCCGGGAGCATTCTGCCATCATCATAGTCAGAAGTTCGCGGCAGTAATCGGCAAAATCCGGATTATTCGGCAAAATCTGTTTCAGGGGATTGTAATTTCCTGTCTTTATATCTTTTTCCACATCTTCATAGGCATCCATCAGATAGATGAATTTCCCTAAAAAGAAACCGATCTTCCGGAGAGCTGCTTCCCACTCATCATGGCGGAAGACAAAAAGCTCTGCCATAATCTCGCCAAAGATTCCTGCCATAATGTCTGCATTTTGCTCATCATGCTTTTCGAGCATGGAAAGCTTTTTAAGACCGGAGGAAACAGCGGAGATTTTTTCGGGATAGCGTTCTTTCATAACGTTCATCTTTGGAGCAAGGAGCTTTGCGGCAGCATAGCTTTTTTTCTTGCGTTCATCGTCCCAATCGTCTTTGCATTTGTAATAGGATAATATCAGATTAACTGCTGCGGCGTAATCTGTCAACTCATTCGTGCGGGCAGCATGTTTTTCAAGAGGATGAGCGGCGCAGCGTATGGTCTCTGTCTTTGTCTCAGGCTCGTAGAGTCCGGTAAGAAGAATAATAAGAAAAGTCATGTCGAAAGACAGGGTCATCTGGCCCCGCATACCGTAATTCCTTTTTAAAACTTTACAAAGACCGCAGTAGTAAGAATGATAGATGTCATAGTCTTTGAATTTCATCTCGGCTTTGTTGATTGCAATATATCCGAACATGGCATTCCCCCTAGCTTCGCTTAATAAACGTAGTGCTGCATTTCGGACATCGGATCTCAATCTTGCCTTTGCCGCGCGGTATCCGTATCTTCTGCCTGCAGGAAGGACAGGTATAAATATGATGAGTCTTTCTCTGGGCAAAGAGATTCTTCTGTCTGCTTGCAAATACACGGAGTTTATAGGTTTTATTCAGATACCATTGGTTTTCAGAAGAACGCTTATAGATGTTCTTCGAGAACATACGGTAATAGGCAGTGATAATGCAGAGCCATGAAACAAGCGGCAAAAAACGCCAGTGTACAAAGGAGGATAGAACGATTGTAATAAGTCCCGCTGCAATCGTGAATTTGCCGAGGGAATCAATTCCATACCTGCCGTACATAAAACGAATAAACTTTTCTCTCAAAATATGCGCCTCCCGAATTTGGTAAAAATGTATTTTGTTTCCAATGCTATAATATCTAATATCATACGCTGAAGATAAAGAAAGTCAATAAATCTGTTATTAAAAAAATATAAATTAATTGTGGCGGTTGCTTATGGGTTGGAATACGTGATAATATATGTAGGGATACAATCGCTGCATGTGACAGAAAGGCAGCGCAGCTGGAGGGAGTATATGGGTAGATTGACAGAGTTGATAAAAAATGATATGAAGCCTGCTCTTGGAGTAACGGAGCCGGGAGCGATCGCATTCGCAGTGGCAACAGCAAGGGAGCGTACAGAAGGGGAAATCTTAAAAGTAAAGGTTGCGCTTAATTCGGGGATGTATAAGAATGCCTTTACATGCGGGATTCCTAATTCTGATAAATTTGGAAATCTATATGCGGCGGCTCTTGGAGCTGTGGCCGCAAAAGCCGAGCTTGGCCTTGAGTCGCTGGCATACATTACGCAGAAGGATAATGAAAAAGCGGCTGCGCTGGTCGAAGACGGCAGAGTCGAAGTGGCGATGGATCATGTGGGATCGCAGATTACCATTGACGCCACTGTTGTGACAGAGAAGGATTGCGTCACTGTCCGGATACGCGAAAGCCATACAAGGATTGTTCAGATTGAAAAGAACGGAGAAAGCATTTATTCTGAGAAATCTCCCTGTGAGAAAGAGACAAGATCAGAGGAGAGCCCAGAGATTCATCAGTATACGCTTCATGATATTTTTGAGTATGCGGCGCATGTCCCGGAGAGGGAGATCAGTTTCATAAGAGAAGCTTTTTCGATGAATATGGAGCTTTTGGAAGAGGGAATTCATTCGGAACAGGCAGTGATCACAAAGCAATTGTTAAAAGAAAACAAGGGGCAGATTATTTCAGATGACGCGTTGCGTACAGCGCAGCTTTTGTGTAACGGCGCCATTGAAGCAAGAGTACTCGGGTTAAGCCGTCCGGCGATGAGTATTACAGGAAGCGGCGCTCACGGAATTATAGCGACAATGCCGTTGTTTGCTTATTTTCAGGTGAATTACGGGGAAGTGGGCGATGTACTTCTTCTTCGTGCAACGGCATTGAGCTTCTTGATTACGATGTATATCAAAGAATATTCCGGAAAGCTTTCGGCATTTTGCGGCTGCGGTATTGCGGCGGGCTGCGGCATGGCATGCGGCCTTGCATTTCTGAACGGAGCAGAAGAACCGCAGATTGGAATGGTAATCCGCAATATGGCGAGCGGCCTGACAGGGATGATCTGCGACGGAGGTAATCATGGCTGCACGATGAAAGGCATTGTGGCTGTGGACGCTGCATTCCGGGCGGCAGATCTGGCAATACAGAATATAAGTATTGGAAAGATACATGGAATTAACGGAAGAACTCCCGAAGATACAATGAGATATATGGGAATGATCGCTTCTCCGGGAATGGTTCGGACAGAAGAAACAATCGTAAACATCATGGAACAGAAATGAGAAATGGAGTGAATCATATTGGGTAAGAAAAAAAAACAAAAAAGTCATCTGGCCTCTAATATCGTTTTAGCTGTGTCGCTTGTTGTATTTATCGTGGCGGCATTCCAGTTATTTCGTATAGGAAAAGGATATCAGGACGGAAGAAAGGATTATAAGGAGCTTCAGGACAGCGCGACAAAAAGGAAGAAAGATAAAAAAGACGGAGAAGAGAAATTTATTGTAGATTTTGAGAAGCTTGCCGAAAAAAATCCAGACGTTATCGGGTGGATTCGGTTTGATCCGGAACCGTCTGTTATCAATTATCCGATCGTGCAGGGAAAGGATAATCAGGAATATCTTCATAAGACATTTTCAAAAAATGAAAACGGTCTTGGAGCAATCTTTTTGAATGTAGATAACAGTAGTAATTTTAAGGATAAGCATTCTATTATATACGGACACCGTATGAAGGACGGCTCTATGTTCCGGCATCTTCAGGATTATGAAGAGAAATCGTTCTGGAAAAAAAATCAGAATTTTTATATCTATACGCCGAACGGCCGTGTGATTACTTATAGAGTTTACTCAGTAGGTGAAGTGCTTGATATGTCGGAGGTATATGAGACGGATTTTGCGGATGGAAAGGCATATCAGGAATTTATAGACCGGACGAAAAAGGATTCCCTCTATGAAACGGGAGTAAAGGTAAGGACTGCGGATAAGGTCGTTACCCTGTCCACCTGCACGAAATCCAGTGATAATCATCGATTTGTAGTGCACGGAGTAAAAGAGAAAGAGGAAAATATAGAAATAGAGGAAGATACAGGAGAAGAGAAGAAAAAGGAAGAGAAGAAAGAAAAGAAAAGCGAAGAAAAGAAGAAAGAAAAATAGATGAAGAGGTGAAAAGGTTGCGGACATATACATATGAAGTTGGGGATATCGTAACTCTGAAAAAGCAGCACCCATGCGGAAGTAAGGAGTGGGAGATTCTGCGCGTAGGCGCGGATTTTCGGCTGAAGTGTCTGGGGTGCGGGCATCAGATTATGATTGCCCGCAGACTAGTAGAAAAAAATACAAGAGATTTGCGTAAAAAGGCTTGAAACGGACATTAGAGTATGTTAACATATCTAACTGTGATACATTGAGATTCATACCGCATGTAATTCCGAGTGCGGTACGGATATCCTTGCTCCCGCAGATGTAAGCGGGAGCCAAAAGACCAGAAGGAGGTGCAGAGACGACATGAACAAATATGAATTAGCTGTTGTTGTCAGTGCAAAAATCGAAGATGATGAGAGAGCACAGGTAATCGAAAAAGTAAAAGCTTTAGTAGAGCGTTTCGGTGGCCAGATCTCAGACATTGATGAATGGGGTAAGAAGAGATTAGCTTACGAGATTCAGAAGATGAAAGAAGGATATTATTATTTCATCCACTTCGAGTCTGATGCTGAAGCTCCAGGCGAAATCGAGCAGAGAATTCGCATCATGGACAACGTGATCAGATATTTATGCGTTAGACAGGAAGCATAGGCAGGAAGTAGAGGTAGAATATGAATAAAGTAATTTTGATGGGACGCTTAACGAGAGATCCGGAAGTGAGGTATTCACAGAGCGAGAATTCTATGGCAATCGCGAGATATACGCTGGCGGTTGACCGCAGATTCAGACGCAATAATGACGGAGAGCAGACGGCTGATTTTATCGGCTGCGTTGCCTTTGGAAGAAGCGCTGAGTTCGCAGAGAGATATTTTCGCCAGGGCCTGAAGGTTGTTGTGACCGGACGTATTCAGACAGGAAGCTACACGAACAAGGATGGGCAGAAGGTATACACGACGGATGTTGTAGTTGAAGATCAGGAGTTCGCAGAGAGCAAAGCGGCAAGCGATGCGAATGCAGGAGGATTCCGCCAGTCAGCGCCCACACCGGCACCAGCACCGGTATCCGATGCAGGTGACGGCTTCATGAATATCCCAGATGGGATTGATGAGGAATTACCGTTTAACTGACCTGAACACTTAGCGAGCGCAAGCCGGAAGGCGCAGGGCGAGGTTAGTGAGAAGGTCGTTCGAGGAGCGTGAGCGAATCGAACATCCAAGAGCGAGCGCAAGCCGGAAGGCGCAGGGCGAGGTTAGTGAGAAGGTCGTTCGAGGAGCGTGAGCGAATCGAACATCCAAGAGCGAGCGCAAGCCGAAAGGCGCAGGGCGAGGTTAGTGAGAAGGCTGTTCGAGGAGCGTGAGCGAATCGAACATCCATAATATGATGTAAGGAGGAGAACCAACATGGCTTACGATAAAGCAAACCGTCCGGAAGGCGGCAGGGGAAGAAGAGGCGGCGGACGCAGAAGAAAAAAAGTATGCGTATTCTGCGGCAAAGAGAATAATGAGATTGATTACAAGGATGTAGCAAAGTTAAGAAAATATATCTCTGAGAGAGGTAAGATTCTTCCGAGAAGAATTACAGGAAACTGTGCAAAGCATCAGAGAGCGCTTACAGTAGCGATCAAGAGAGCGCGTCACATCGCTTTGATGCCGTACGTTCAGGATTAAAGAATGTTTCAAAAGGGAGTCTTTCAGGCTGTTTCGGCTTGAAAGCACTCCTTCTTTTTATGTACGCGAGCCATCCTGTGCTGTTTGGATAATTTATTTCACGGCAGTTTCTAACGTTTTCGGATATTTTACATATAATAAAACAGATACCAGCGCAAGGAGTGTATGTACATGGATCAGAGACTGCCTTTTTATATGGTATATCAGATACCGCTGCCCGGTGACGACGAAAGGATGCTCCGCCGGGATTACTCTTATATGAAGAGTGCATATCCAGATACGGCAAAACGCCTGCTTCCATTTATAGAAGAGGAATGTGACCGCTTAGAATATGACGGAAGTATGATGTTCGATGAATACCCGGATAAGCTGCAGCTTCGGTTGATGTGCCGGAGAATTTATGACAAGGCACAAAAGGAGGAGGAAAAACCAGGAGGATGGCTGATGGATCTGATACAGGTCATGGCATTTCAGGAACTGTGCCAGAGACGTTGCGAACACAGGCAATACCGAAAAAAATTGTATTAATATTTGAATGGATAATGGTTCTAAAAGCGGGGCTGCGCAAAAAGGATTCGAACATGTATGCGCGGCCCTTTGCAGATTTATAGTAGACGGATAGAAAAAGATATGGTAAAATGTCTTTTGATTATGTATAAGGGGAGTTGCATATGAACAATATCATATTTATCGGTATGCCTGCTGCTGGGAAGAGCACGATAGGCGTAGTGGCGGCAAAGCATCTGGGTTATAATTTTATAGACACAGATCTGCTGATCCAAGAAAAAGAAAAAAAGCTTCTGAGAGAGATTATTGCTCAGGAGGGACTGGAAGAATTTTTGAAAATTGAAGACCGTATTAACGCGGGAGTTCAGGCAAAGCGTTCTGTGATTGCCCCGGGCGGAAGTGTTATATATTGTGAAAACGCGATGAAACATTACAAAGAGATCGGAATCATCGTATATTTGAAAGCTTCTTTTGAAACAATAAGTAAAAGACTTGGAAATGCAAAGAAACGAGGAGTAGTTCTCAAGGAGAACCAGACGCTTGAGGAGTTGTATCGTGAGCGCACAGTTCTTTTTGAAAAGTATGCGGATATTACCATTTGCGAGGATGACGTAAGTTTGGAAGATACGTTTGAACTTGTGCTCAATACTTTGAGGGATAACAAAATTGTTACGGATTAGTTACGCAATTGTAAAAAAGATTTTACAATTCGAAATTTTGTGCTATAATAATCAAGTATGAATATAGTAATTTACATATCTTACAGAGTAAGATGAGATGGTCTGATATAGAATCTGATATAGAATAAGTTTGTGTCGAGGTGCATGTATGGAGCAGTATATTATAAAAGGCGGACACCCATTAGTAGGAGAAGTTGAGATTGGCGGAGCTAAGAATGCGGCGCTTGCAATTTTGGCGGCAGGTATCATGACGGATGATACGGTGCGCATTGATAATCTTCCAGATGTGAATGATATTAATGTCCTTTTGAGCGCAATTGAAGGAATTGGTGCGAATGTGCATCGGGTTGACCGCCATACGGTTACGATTAATGGAAGAGGGATTAAGAATTTCAGTATAGAATATGATTATATAAAAAAGATTCGGGCATCTTATTATCTGCTTGGCGCGTTGCTTGGAAAGTATAAGCGCGCAGAGGTCGCTCTTCCGGGAGGCTGTAATATCGGGAGCAGACCGATCGATCAGCATTTGAAGGGTTTTCGTGCGCTTGGTGCCGATGTGGATATTGAGCATGGAAAGATTATTGCAGAAGCTGACCGGCTTGTCGGAAAGCATATTTATTTTGATGTTGTCAGTGTCGGCGCTACGATCAATGTGATGATGGCGGCTACGATGGCGGACGGACTTACGATTATGGAGAATGTGGCAAAAGAGCCGCATGTTGTGGATGTGGCCAATTTCCTGAACAGTATGGGCGCTAATATCAGGGGAGCCGGCACAGACGTGATTAAGATCCGCGGTGTAAGGAGTCTTCACGGAACAGATTATTCGGTGATTCCTGACCAGATAGAGGCTGGGACATTTATGTTTGCAGCTGCTGCGACCAGAGGAGATGTGACGGTTCTTAATGTTATCCCGAAGCATCTGGAAGCAACGATTGCAAAGCTTTTGGAGATTGGATGTGAGGTTGAAGAGTTTGACGATGCAGTGCGCGTGGTATCCAAGGGCGGTCTTAGGAGTACGCACGTAAAGACGCTTCCTTACCCCGGATTTCCCACAGATATGCAGCCTCAGATTGGTGTGACGCTGGCTTTGTGCAAAGGGACAAGTACGATTACGGAGAGTATTTTTGAAAATCGTTTCAAATATTTGGATGAGCTTGCGCGGATGGGCGGCAGTGTGAAGATTGAAGGGAATTCTGCAACGATTGAGGGTGTGAAAGAATTTTCAGGAGCGCGGGTGAGCGCGCCGGATCTTCGTGCCGGAGCTGCGCTGTGTATTGCAGGGCTTGCAGCGGATGGAATTACGATCGTAGACGACATTGTATATATCCAACGGGGGTACGAGAGATTTGATGAGAAGCTGCGCGGTATCGGCGCTGTGATGGAGAAGGTTGAGACGGAGAGGCAGATTCAGAAGTTCATGTTAAAAGTAAGCTGATCAGCGGCTTTAAAAAATAATGAAAATCCTGTATACTGTTATCTGTGAGAGGAGCAGATAACGATGTACAGGATTTTTATTGTTGAGGATGATATGACGATAGCGAAGGCGCTTACAGATCATCTTAGGAAATGGGATTATGAAGTGAGATATGCGGCTGATTTTAAGAATATTATCGAAGAGTTTATAAAATTTGATCCGCAGCTTGTGATTCTTGATATTATGCTGCCGCTTTTTAACGGATTTTACTGGTGTCAGGAGATAAGGAAGATATCGAAGGTACCGATTGTCTTTTTGTCCTCTGCAAATGATAATATGAATATTGTGATGGCTATGAATATGGGGGGCGATGAGTTTATTGAAAAGCCCTTTGATTTAAACGTGGTGACGGCTAAGGTGCAGGCGGTGCTTAGGTGGGCCTATTCCTTCCATGGGGCGGTGGAAGTGATCGAGTGCGGAGGGATAGTTTTAAAGCTGGATACGGCAGCCGTGAATTATAAAGGAAAAGAAAAGGAGCTTACAAAAAACGAATTCCGGGTTCTTAAGCTTTTGATGGAAAATGCCGGGCGGATTGTTTCAAGAGATGAGATCATTGAAAAACTATGGGAGAGCGATGAATTTATTGATGACAATACGCTTACGGTAAATGTGACAAGGCTTCGGAGAAAATTGGATTCTCTGGGAATCGCAGATGTAATAAAAACGAAGAAAGGGATAGGATATTTCATAGAATGAACAGGGCAGTGAGCAGAGAAGTAAATATTCTGGACAGTTTTTTGAGAGAGAATATCTTCCAATTTATCATGTATATAGGAATAATGTTCATATTTCCGGCAATCTTTTATTTGTACAATATCCGTACGGACGCGGTTAAATATGCGTTCCTACTGTCTTCCGTATGGTTTCTCGGTTGGGAGACAGTGAGATTTTTCGGATATAAAAGGCGGCATGAGGATTTGCTTGAGGTAGAAAAAAAGGCTTCGGCGGAGCTTTATACCCTGCCGAAGACATCTTCTGTAATCGAGAAGGATTACCAGAGGATTCTGAAAACGATATATTACGATAAAGTGAAGTTAGAGACTGGCGACAGAGAATTTCGGAAGGAGACAGCGGAGTATTATGGAATGTGGGCGCATCAGATTAAGACTCCGATCGCGGCTTTGAAGATACTTCTTCAGTCATATGCCTTGTCGGATCAAGCTAGTCAGTTTTGCGGCTCTGAAGCAGCCGCAGATACTTGTACACAGCCGCAGAAGGATAGAAGCTTTGCATTTGTCAGAGAAATGAAATCTGAAGTTTTTAAAATTGAGCAATATGTGGAGATGGTGCTAACCTATCTTCGGACTGCGGACATGACTGCGGATTTTGTGTTCGGGACATATGAGTTGGATGATATTATCCGCCGGGCAGTGAAGAAATATTCTCAGATATTTATTTTAAAGAAGATAAAGCTTAACTATGAACCAGTAGGAGAAACGGTGCTTACGGATGAAAAATGGCTGGCGTTCGTAATAGAGCAGTTATTGTCCAATGCTCTTAAATATACAAGGGAGGGCAGCATTTCCATTTATACTCAGAAAATATTGGAGGAGGAATGTCTGGTGATAGAGGATACGGGTATAGGTATATGGGCCGAGGATCTGCCGCGGGTTTTTGAAAAAGGGTTTACCGGATATAACGGGAGAGAGAACCGGAAGTCAACGGGAATCGGTCTGTATCTGTGCAAGACGATCATGGACAAGCTGCGGCACGGGATATGGCTGGAATCAGAGGTTGGGAAAGGAACGAAGGCGCATATCCGGCTTGGGCGGAAGGAATGAGGATATGTTTGAAAAGAAATCTTGCAGCATATTATGAGAATGACGCAGAAGAAAGCAGGCTAAAGCAGGCTAAAGCAGTTCCTTTATGATTGCTTAAACGGATATAAGATGAAGACAGAGTAGCAATCTTACAAAATCGTAAGTTTAGAGAGGGGAAATGTAATCTAAATCAATGGATATGCATTTTCTCTTTTTTTATAATATAGGAAAATACAAGAAGGAAGGTAAGATATATGGCACTGTTAGATGTGAAAAATGTTAGAAAGATATACACGGCCAGATTTGGAGGCAATCAGGTGGAGGCGTTAAGAGATGTGAATTTTTCAGTGGAGCCAAGGGAGTATGTAGCGATCATGGGAGAATCCGGGTCCGGAAAGACAACACTTTTAAATATATTAGCGGCGCTTGATAAGCCCAGCAGCGGTAAGGTATTTCTCAAGGGCAGGGATTTAAGTCAGGTAAAGGAGCGGGAACTTGCGGCTTTCAGGAGGCAGAATCTAGGATTCGTGTTTCAGGACTTTAATCTTTTGGATACGTTTTCTCTTAAGGACAATATCTTCCTTCCGCTGGTATTGTCTGGAAGGAAATATGATGAGATGGAAAAGAGGCTTTTGCCTATTGCAAAAGTGCTTGGAATTGAAGAACTTTTGGAAAAATATCCGTACGAAGTGTCGGGCGGACAAAAGCAGAGGGCGGCAGTTGCGAGAGCGCTGATTACGAAGCCTCAGCTGATTCTGGCGGATGAGCCGACCGGAGCGCTCGATTCCAAAGCGGCGGATGAGCTTATGAAGCATTTCACAAAAATTAACGAGGACGGGCAGACCATACTTATGGTTACACACAGCGTAAAGGCGGCCAGCAACGCAGACAGGATACTGTTCATCAAGGACGGAGAAGTGTTTCACCAATTATACAGAGGGAATCTTTCCAATGAACAGATGTACCAGAAGATTGCCGATACGCTGACGGTGCTGACAACAGGAGGTGTTAAGGGTGAATAGATCGATCTATACAAGACTTGCAGTTACCAACCTTAAAAACAACCGGAAAACGTATGTCCCTTATATCTTGACGGCAGTACTTACTGTCATGATGTACTACATCATAGACGCCCTGTCCAGAAATGAAAGTGTAAAGGTGGATAGTGTAAAGCTGGTACTTTCCTATGCGGCTTCTGTAGTCGTGGTGTTTTCTGTTATTTTTCTGTTCTATACCAACAGTTTTCTTATAAAGCGCAGAAAAAAGGAAGTGGGCATGTATAATATCCTCGGGATGGGAAAGACCCATATTGCGAAAATGCTTTTTGTGGAAACTATCGTGACGGCATTTGTAAGCATCAGCGCCGGAATTGCCGGGGGAATCCTCTTTAGTAAACTGATGTGGCTGGTGCTTTTAAAGATTCTGCACTACGATGTAAATATGGATTTCAAGATTTCCGGTGTGTCGATTGTCCGTACGCTTATATTGTTCGGCGTTATATTTGGCCTGACATTGCTTTATAATCTTTGGCAGATCAAACTGGCTAATCCGGCTGCGCTTTTACGGGGCGGAAATGAAGGCGAAAAGGAGCCTAAGACAAAGTGGATTCTTGCGGCAGCAGGAGTGCTTTTGGTAGGATATGGCTATTATGTGGCGCTGACTACGGAGTCTCCGCTGAAAGCCATCCAGTTGTTTTTTGTGGCGGTCGTATGTGTGATTCTTGGCACCTATGCTCTGTTTGCGGCGGGAAGTATTGCGCTTTTGAAGATATTGAAAAAGAAGAAGAGTTTTTATTATAAATCCAGAAACTTTACAGCGGTATCAGGTATGATTTACCGCATGAAGCAGAATGCCGTGGGACTTTCCAATATTTGTATTTTGAGTACGATGGTGCTTGTAATGATCTCCACTACGATATGTATGTATATGGGGATGGGAGATATCCTTGAGACTAGATACCCCAGAGAGTTTGAAGTGACTGCTTATAATCCGGATGCCGGGCAGGAGAAAAGAATCAGAAATATTATTGAAGAGGAAGTACGCCGGGCAGGAGTTTCAGAAAAGGAAAGAATAGAATATCATTATGGAGGAGTGGCAGCAGTCAGGACAGAAGATTCGTTCAAGATTGCAGTGGATGAGGATGTGTACAGTGGAAATGAAAATATCTATGAACTAAAGATGATTCCGCTGGCAGATTATAATGCATTGGAGAAGCAGAACATATCTTTGGACGAAGGGAAAATTCTTTTGTACAATCCGGATGCAGACGCGGAAAAAATGGGGAATACAGTGAAGATAGAGGGGGATTGTTATCATGTGGCAAAAGAACTTCCTGCATTTTCTCTGGAGAAAAAGAATTCTTCAAGAGTCGTAGGCGGATATTATATTATTATGAAGGATGAGGAACAAATTCAAAAATATCTGAATCTGGCCTATGAAAGATTGAAAGAAGAAAATCCCCAGCTAGATGAGATGAAGGTGCAGTATAGGGTGTGCTTTGATCTGAAAGGCGCGAGAAAAGACCGCATGAAGACGGCGGAGGCAATTAAAAAGCGTATAAGCGATGAGATTCCTGAAAGCTACAGCGACGGGCGGGAGATAGAACAGGAGGAGTTCTACGCTGTATATGGAGGATTATTCTTTATCGGACTTTATCTTGGGTTTATGTTCTTGATGGCAACGGTTTTGATCATCTATTATAAGCAGATATCGGAAGGCTATGATGACAGAGAGCGGTACCAGATCATGCAGAAAGTGGGTATGAGTAAAAAGGAAGTACGGCAGTCAATAAGAAGTCAGGTGCTGATGGTATTCTTTCTCCCGCTTCTGGCGGCAGTCGTTCATATCGCAGTGGCATTTAAGGTTATCACAAAGCTTTTGGCAGTGCTGAATATGGTAAATGTGTCTTTGTTTTTTGTGTGTACGGTAGTGACGGCGGCGGTGTTCGCGGTGTTTTATGCGGCGGTGTTTGGGGTGACGGCAAGAGAGTATTATCGTATTGTGGGGTAGATAAATATATAGATAGACTATGTTGATTCATGGAAAGATAAAAGTATACAAACATTTTGGGATGGGTTATAATTCAGATACAGAGGGGATTTCAGTACAAGAAGAGCTTAATGAACAGATTGTATCAGCCAGCTTAACAGATAGAATATGGTTTTGCATTCTGTGGGAAGAAGGTTTTGATTGGGAAAGCAGGAAATATATGAATTAAATATTGACATTCCTGCGAAAAGCGAGTAAAGTTCTATTTGTAAACAAATTTAATACTGCAAACTTTCTCTTATTCAGAGCAGTGGAGATACAAAGGATCTGTGAAGCTGCGGCAACCCCTAAGTGCGGGAAGGTGCCAACCTGAGCGAGTGATCGAACAATAAGAGGATTGGTTTATCAGAATATAAAACAGTCCGCTTTGCGTGGCTGTTTTTTTGGCGGCCGCCGGAGAGAAAGAATGCTAAGAGGGTGTAAGAACACCTCTTTCGGTAGGAAAGGAGAAACAAATATGGAAAAACGATTATTTACTTCAGAATCAGTGACAGAGGGGCATCCGGATAAGATGTGCGACCAGATTTCCGATGCGATCCTAGATGCACTTATGGCGCAGGACCCGATGAGCCGGGTTGCATGCGAGACGGCTGCAACAACAGGTCTTGTGCTTGTTATGGGTGAGATCACAACAAATGCTTATGTAGATATTCAGAAGATCGTGCGCGAAACGATTAAAGAAATCGGTTATACCCGTGCGAAATATGGTTTTGATGCAGAGACTTGCGGAGTTATCACTGCTATTGACGAGCAGTCCAGTGATATCGCTATGGGAGTCGACAAGGCTTTGGAGGCAAAGGAAAACAAGATGTCTGAGGAAGAGATCGCGGCGATCGGAGCGGGAGATCAGGGCATGATGTTCGGATATGCGTCCAATGAGACGCCGGAACTTATGCCGTATCCGATTTCACTGGCACATAAGCTGGCGATCAGGCTTACGGAGGTTCGCAAAGACGGAACTCTTAAGTATTTAAGACCTGACGGAAAGACTCAGGTTACGGTTGAATATGACGAAGAGGGCAATCCGAAACGTCTGGATGCGGTTGTACTTTCTACACAGCATGATGCGGAGGTTACACAGGAGCAGATTCATGAGGATATTAAAAAGTATGTGTTTGATGCAGTGATTCCCGAGGGAATGGTAGATGAGGACACGAAATTCTTTATTAATCCGACAGGACGTTTTGTGATCGGAGGTCCTCATGGGGACAGCGGACTTACAGGACGTAAGATCATCGTAGATACTTACGGCGGAATGGCACGTCACGGCGGCGGCGCATTTTCTGGAAAAGACTGTACGAAGGTCGATCGTTCTGCGGCATATGCAGCGCGCTACGTTGCAAAGAATATCGTAGCGGCAGGACTGGCCGATAAGTGTGAGATTCAGCTTTCCTACGCGATCGGCGTTGCGAACCCGACTTCCATTATGGTAGATACCTTCGGGACAGGAAAGGTTTCTGATGAGAAGCTTGTGGAGATTATCAGAGAGAATTTTGATTTAAGGCCGGCGGGAATCATCAAGATGCTTGATCTTAGAAGACCGATTTATAAACAGACTGCAAGCTATGGACATTTTGGACGTACAGATATTGACTTGCCGTGGGAGAAGACAGATAAAGCAGAAGCGTTAAAAGTTGTTTTATAGTTACTTTGAGCTGTTTTTAGGCGATGAATGGTAATGCTTTATAAAAAATTTATAAATATTTATAGGCGCTTTCGTGTGAAGCGCCTTTTTTCATGCTATACTTTTATATAAGACGAGGTTTCATGTTTGATTCGGAGGACAGTATATGAAATTAAGAAATCGGCTTATCGTTGCATTTTTGGCAATTACGGTTATACCGATTATTTTGTCGATGACGTTGGTTTTGGTATTTGCAAAACTACAGCTTGGAGCGATCGACAGAACTTATGGGATCAGCGGGACGACGGTAGAGACATTGTCGAATTCCACAGAAGTGCTGGCGAGGCTTGCGGAAAAGCCGTACCGTGAGCTTGAGAAGATGGTGAGGGAGCATCCGCAGCGTATGGACGATGCGACCTATCTAAAAGAATTTAATCAGAATCTGAAAGAGAAAAAAACATACCTTCTTGTCAGGAAAGATGAGACGATCATTTTCATTGGAGCGGATTCGGATGAAGCGGAATCTGTGATCGGACAGCTTCCAAAGTATGGGGAGGCTGATACGACACAGGGCAATAGTATTTATTTCGGCGGGGATGCGCAGTCGCTGGTAAAGCAGATTGATTTTCAGTATCCGGACGGTGAGGAAGGAAGCGCTTTTATAGTTACAGATGTGAGCAATGTGATTCCGGAAGTGGAGCAGTTTTTTGTCGATATGCTTTTCGGCATTGTAATCGTATTGATGCTATGTGCATGTCTCCTGATCGTATGGATCTATAGAGGGATTATGCGTCCGCTTAAAAAAATGCAGGCGGCAACGGAGAATATCAAAGAAGGCAATCTTGATTTTGAGCTTTGCCCGGAGGCGGATGATGAGCTGGGGCAGCTCTGCATGGATCTTGAAGACATGCGCAGACGGCTTAAGGACAATGCGGAAGAAAAGATTGCGTTTGACAAAGAGAACAAGGAGCTGATCAGCAATATTTCCCATGATCTTAAGACGCCTGTAACGGCAATCAAGGGTTATGCGGAAGGGATTATGGACGGTGTGGCGGATACGCCCGAGAAGATGGAAAAATATATACGTACCATTTATAATAAAGCGAATGAGATGGATACGTTGATCAATGAGCTGACGTTTTACTCGAAGATAGATACGAACCGGATTCCGTATAATTTTAATATTATATCGGTAAATGAATATTTTAATGACTGTGCGGAGGATGTATCTTTAGAGCTGGAATCGAAGAATGTAGAATTTGGATTTTTTAATTATGTTGACGCTGGAGTCAAGGTCATTGCTGATGCGGAGCAGATTAAGAGAGTCGTTCACAATATTATCAATAATTCGTTAAAATATATGGATAAGCCTAAGGCTAAGATTAATCTGCGGGTAAAGGATGTAGGGGATTTTATACAGGTTGAGCTGGAGGATAATGGAAAGGGAATCGCGGCAAAGGATCTGCCGAATATTTTCGACCGCTTTTACCGGTCGGACGCGTCGCGTAATTCATCCAAAGGAGGCAGCGGTATAGGTCTTTCCATTGTGAAGAAGATCGTCGAGGAGCACGGCGGGAAAATCTGGGCTACGAGCCGGGAAGAGACAGGAACAACAATGTATTTTGTGCTTAGAAAATATCAGGAGGTGCCGGTAAATGAGTAAGATTTTGATTGTGGAAGATGAAGAGGCGATTGCTGATCTTGAAAAGGATTATCTTGAACTGAGCGGATTCAAAGTTGAGGTGGCCAATGACGGACAGAGCGGGATTTCCAAGGCGTTAAAAGGGAATTATGATTTGTTTATTCTTGACCTTATGCTTCCGGGCGTTGATGGATTCGATATATGCAGGCAGATTCGGGAGGAGAAGAATACCCCGATCATTATGGTGTCGGCAAAGAAGGATGACATAGATAAAATCCGCGGGTTGGGGCTTGGAGCGGATGATTATATGACGAAGCCTTTCAGTCCAAGTGAATTAGTGGCGAGGGTAAAGGCGCATCTGGCGCGTTATGACCGCCTGACGGGAAGTGCGGCGCAGAAGAATAAAGTGATCGAAATCCGTGGCTTGAAGATTGATACGACGGCGAGAAGAGTATGGATCAATGAAGAAGAGAAGACTTTTACAACGAAGGAGTTTGATCTTCTCACATTTCTTGCCAGCCATCCGAACCATGTCTATACGAAGGAAGAATTGTTCCGGGAGATATGGGATATGGAATCCATCGGAGATATTGCGACGGTAACAGTGCATATCAAAAAGATTCGTGAAAAGGTAGAGATGGACACATCAAATCCTCAGTATATTGAGACGATCTGGGGCGTAGGATACCGATTTAAAGTGTAGAGCAGGTAGATAAGATGATTACAAGTACGTCTAATACGAAAGTAAAACGTTTGGTCAGCCTTAAAAAGAAGAAGAAACTCAGGGACAGCGAAAAGGTGTTTTTGATCGAAGGTCCGCGTATGTTCCGGGAGGTGCCAGAGAGCAGTCTTTTGGAAATCTATGTGACGAGGTCATTCATGGAAAAAGAAGAAGCAGCAGTTAAGGAAAAGGCAGCAAGTTCCGGTATTATGCCGGAGCTTCTTTCTGATGCGGTATTCGAGTATGTGTCAGATACGAAGACGCCTCAGGGAATTTTATGTGTGGTACGGCAGACAGAAAAAAGTCTTGGAGAAGTGACTGGAAGAGATAATCCTTTGCTTTTAGTGCTTGACAATATTCAGGACCCCGGCAATCTTGGCACGATCTTAAGGACGGCAGAGGGAGCAGGGGTTACAGGAATTATTATGAGCGAGGATTGTGCGGACATCTACAATCCGAAGACGATACGTTCTACGATGGGATCTATATACCGGATGCCGTTTGTGTATGTGAAGGAATTGACGGAGACAATCCGTCAGCTTCAGCAGGAAGACTTCTGTTTTTTTGCAGCGCATCTTGAAGGGAGCAGTTCTTACGATGAGGTCTGCTATCGGGGAAAAAGCGCATTTCTTATAGGAAATGAGGGAAAAGGGCTGAAAAAAGAAGTCGCTGAATGCGCAGACCAATATATTAAGATTCCCATGTGCGGGCAGGTAGAGTCGCTGAATGCGGCTGTGGCGGCTTCGGTGTTGATGTTTGAGGCGGCAAGACAGAGACGGTTATTACATTCCTGTTAATTCTTGTTACAATAATGCGTGACGATTGCTTTATAAGAAAAAGTATAGTAAAATCATAAAGAAGGAATACTATGGCATAAGAAAAGAGGGAAGAATATGCAGACAGTATATTGGCTGGTAATATTCGTAGTATTGCTGATCATTGAGATTGTAACGATGGGCCTTACGACAATTTGGTTCGCAGGAGGTGCGCTGGCAGCTTTTTTTGCGGGAGTGATAGGTTTCGGAGTTACGGTTCAGGCAGTTGTATTTTTGGCAGTATCAATCGTACTTCTTGTGATGACGAGACCGATAGCGGTCAAATACTTTAATCAGGAACGGCAAAAGACGAATGCGGAGAGCCTGATTGGTCATACGGCGCTGGTGATAGAAGATATCAACACGCTCAAATCTGCAGGAAGGGTTGAAATCAACGGACAGGAATGGTCGGCAAAGACAGATGAACCGGATGGAGAGATCGGAAAGGATACGGTTGTAGTAGTGGAAGGAATACAAGGTGTCAAGCTGATCGTCAGGGAAAAGGAGGACTAGATATGGGTAGCTTTGTAAGTGTATTTTTAGGATTGTTTTGGATTATAGTTGTGATCGTGCTGCTGGTGATTCTGACATCCTGTATCAGAATTGTAAAACAGGCGCAAGCACTGGTTATTGAAAGACTCGGCGCTTACCAGACGACATGGGGGACCGGACTCCACTTTAAGATGCCGGTTATTGACCGGGTTGCAAGAAAGGTTGATCTGAAAGAGCAGGTTGTAGATTTTGCTCCGCAGCCGGTTATTACAAAAGATAATGTAACGATGAGGATAGATACGGTAGTGTTTTATCAGATAACAGATCCGAAGATGTTCTGCTATGGTGTGGCCAACCCTATTATGGCAATCGAGAATCTGACAGCGACGACGCTGCGTAATATTATCGGAGATCTGGAATTAGATCAGACATTGACATCCAGAGAGACGATCAATACAAAGATGAGAGCGTCTTTGGATGTGGCGACGGATCCGTGGGGAATTAAGGTTAATCGTGTAGAGCTTAAGAACATTATCCCGCCGGCAGCAATTCAGGATGCGATGGAGAAGCAGATGAAGGCAGAGCGTGAGAGACGTGAGGCAATCTTGCGGGCAGAGGGTGAGAAGAAGTCTACGATACTTGTGGCAGAGGGTAACAAAGAATCTGCAATCCTTGACGCTGAAGCAGAGAAGCAGGCAGCGATCTTGCGAGCAGAAGCACAGAAGGAAGCTATGATTCGTCAGGCGGAAGGTGAAGCGGAAGCGATTCTTAAAGTGCAGCAGGCTAATGCAGACGGTATTCGGTTCCTTAAGGAAGCGGGAGCTGACGAGGCGGTACTTACGATGAAGAGTCTGGAAGCATTTGAGAAGGCGGCAGACGGTAAAGCAACGAAGATTATCATTCCCTCAGAGATTCAGAGCATTGCCGGGCTTGTAAAATCAGTTGTAGAAGTAGGAGAAAAAGAGGAATAAAGTAGCATAATAAAAAATAGGATTATGTTTTTACAGACACCATTACTGCGTGTGAAACGGGGTAATGGTGTTGCGTTGCGTGTAAGAATGAGAGGATCAAAGTACCTTGCCGGTATATAAAGGAGGGCGGGGGTTATGAAGAATGAGATATTGCGGCTGCTGAAGACAAACGATACATATATTTCGGGACAGCAGTTGTGCAGTTATTTTAAAGTATCGAGAACTTCTGTATGGAAGGTAATGGAGCAGCTAAAAAAGGAAGGGTACGGAATTGAGGCAGTCAGGAACCGTGGTTACCGTCTCGTCAGTTCTCCGGATGTGATATCGGAAGCTGAGATAAAAAGTCTTCTTGGAACAAAGTGGGCAGGGAGAAAGGTTGTGTATTATGATGAGACGGATTCAACCAATAACCGGGCGAAGGATTCCGGTGAGAAGAAAGGCGCTCACGGGACGCTTTTTATTGCGGATAAGCAGAATGCAGGGAAAGGCAGAAGAGGACGCGTATGGGAATCACCTTCGGGAAAGAGTATTTATATGACGATTCTGCTGCGTCCTCAAATTACACCTGATAAAGCGCCAATGCTGACTTTGATAATGGGACTAAGCGCAGCAGAAGGAATCCGCAAGGTGTCAGGTGTTGAGGCGGAGATTAAATGGCCGAATGACATTGTGGTAAATAAAAAAAAGGTATGCGGGATTTTAACTGAGATGGCGACGGAGATCGAATATGTTAATTATGTTGTGATCGGCGTAGGTATCAACGTGAACCAAAAGTATTTTCCTGAGGGAATAAAGGAGATAGCAACATCGCTTTATGAGGTGACAGGTTGCGTCTATCAACGTTCTGAATTAATCGCGGCAGTACTGGAACGGTTTGAGGAGAACTACGAAATGTTTTTGGAGACAGGGGATTTATCCAACATCAGAAAAGTTTATGATTCGATACTGGTAAACCGCGGACAAGAGGTTAAAGTACTGGAGCCGGGAAATGAATATAGAGCTGTGGCAGAGGGAATTAATAAAAACGGAGAACTTATCGTTACGCTGCCAGATGGACGGCAAAAGAATATTTTTGCCGGAGAAGTATCGGTTCGCGGTATATATGGATATGCGTAGCCATGTATGGGAGGGAATATGTACGAAGAAAAGATTGTTTTATGCGGTGCAAATTCTTATGAAGAAAAATATTATCTGAATCCGGACTTTGAGGCACTCCCGGACAGTATCAAAGATGATCTGAAGATCATGTGCGTACTGTATGTCAACGATGTGGGAGGTATATTGACGCTTGTATATGACGAGGACGGAACATTGCAATTTGAAGTTACGTCTGAGGAATTTGATCCGATGTTTGACGAAATTGGAAGCCATCTCAAGATCAAGCAGATTCAGAGAGATAAGGAAGATTTGCTGCAGGCATTGCAGATGTATTATAAAGTGTTTTTTCTGGGAGGAGATCTATGTTATTAGTCATTGATGTAGGAAATACGAATATTACTCTGGGAGTATTCAAAAGGGAGGAATTACTTGGGACATTCCGCATGACGACAAAATTACCAAGGACTTCTGATGAATATGGAATTATGCTGAAAGAGCTAGTGGAACGGCAGGGAATCTTAAGCAAAGATATCCACGCAGTCATTATAGCATCTGTTGTACCGGATATCATGCATTCTCTCGGAAGCGCTATGATAAAATATTTTGGGATTAAACCGATTATTGTATCTGCCGGGATTAAGACCGGAATCCGTATTATGACTGAAAATCCGAAGCAGGTGGGGGCAGACCGTATCGTGGATGCGGTTGCGGCATATACACTATACGGCGGTCCGGTAATCGTGATTGATTTTGGGACTGCGACTACTTATGATATCGTAGGACCGGAAGCAACGTTTGAGGGGGCGGTTATCGCGCCGGGAATCCGTACATCTGCGCAGGCGATGTGGGGGCAGGCGGCTATGCTTCCTGCTATTGAGATTAAAAAGCCGGATACGATTCTTGCGAAGGAAACGGTGTCAAGTATGCAGGCAGGAATTGTATTCGGGCAGATCGGACAAGTGGAGTATATAGTAGACAGGATTCGCAGGGAGTCTGGATATACAGATGCGAAAGTTGTGGCAAGCGGAGGACTTGGGAATATTATTGCAAGAGAGACAGAGGTGATTGATGTCTACGATCCCCAGCTTACGTTAAAGGGACTGCGGATCATTTATGAGAAAAATAAGCGTTGAAATGGTGTTTAGATGAATATTGGAAATGTGAAACTTGATAATCCGTATATTCTTGCGCCTATGGCGGGCGTTACAGATCTTCCGTTCCGTCTGCTCTGCAAAGAGCAGGGAGCGGGACTTCTTTGTATGGAGATGATCAGTGCAAAAGCACTTCAATATAGGAATAAAAATACAAAAGCTCTGCTTAGCATTCACCCGCAGGAATATCCGGTATCCTTGCAGTTGTTTGGATCAGACGCTGATATTATGAGCCGGATGGCGCAGGAAATAGAAGAGCTGCCCTTTCAGATATTAGATATTAATATGGGGTGTCCTGTTCCGAAGGTAGTAAAAAACGGGGAAGGCTCAGCTCTTATGAATCAGCCAAAGTTGGTTTATGAAATTGTATCGAAGATTGTAAAGGCAATCAATAAGCCGGTCACAGTAAAAATACGCAAAGGATTCGATGAAAATCACGTGAATGCGGCAGAGATTGCGAGGATCATAGAAGGGGCAGGAGCAGCGGCGGTCGCCGTACATGGAAGAACGAGGGAGCAGTATTATTCTGGAAAGGCGGACTGGGATATTATCCGGCAGGTAAAGGAAGCAGTATCTATTCCGGTGATTGGAAACGGGGATGTGATTTCCGCGGAAAGCGCGCTTGCGCTCCGTAAGCAGACCGGATGCGACGGGGTAATGATCGGAAGGGGCGCACAGGGGAATCCGTGGATATTTTCAGATATTATTCAATATGGAAAGACAGGGGATCACCCGCCGAGACCAGATCATACGGCAATACGGGATATGATGCTCCGGCATGCAAAAATGCAGATTGAATTCAAGGGTGATTATCTTGGTATCCGGGAGATGAGAAAGCATGTGGCATGGTATACAAAAGGACTTAAGGGGGCTGCAAAGCTCAGAGATGATATTAATAAAGTAGAGACTTATGAAGAGTTGGAAAAGCTGTTATATGAAAGGATATCTTAGCCCGGATATTCTGCATAATACATGCTTTCCGCAAAACAGCGGCCAATCATCCAGGAAAGTATAATAAATAATTACTGTGCTGCATATACTGAATCAATGCCGGACAAGAGTACCAAAAGCCTTTTGTGCGGGAATGTATGATTTCTGTTCGGAAAATGTTGACATTGCAAAGGGCATTATGTATAATATTGGAATTGTGAAAATATCTTTATTTACATAAGTGTCGTTACTTTTACAGTAACAAATATTTTGCAGAATTTGCTTGTATGCATCACATGAACCGTGTGATAACGAAGAAAGAAAAGGAGCCAGACAAAATGGAAGCAAAGAAAAGATTACTTACGTATGCGGGCCTGAAGGCACTGGAGGAAGAACTTGAGAATTTGAAGGTGGTAAAGCGCAGAGAGATTGCTCAGAAGATTAAAGAGGCAAGAGAACAGGGAGACCTGTCAGAGAATGCGGAGTATGACGCAGCAAAGGATGAGCAGAGAGATATCGAGGCTCGTATCGAGGAATTAGAAGGTATTCTTAAGAATGCAGAAGTTGTCGTTGAAGATGAAGTTGATTATGACAAGATAAACGTAGGATGTACAGTAAAGGTATTTGATATTACATTTGATGAAGAGATGGAATTTAAGATTGTCGGTTCTACAGAGGCGAACAGCCTGACAGGAAAGATTTCTAACGAGTCGCCGGTTGGACAGGCTCTGATGGGGAAGATGGTTAACGACATCGTAGAAGTGGAAACACAGGCCGGAACGATGGAGTACAAGGTTTTAGCGATTGACCGTACAGTTTAGTATCTGTCCAGATAAAACCGTACAGTTGTTTTGAACGAAAAATATGGCAGTTTTTTGGATATGCGGTTAAGAGAACCCCTCATCATAAGAGGGGTTTCATTTGACTTTGACGTGGGATCAGAAAGGAGACAAAACGTGGGAGAACAGAAGAATAATCAGCAAAATAATCAGCAGAACAATGCAAAAGAGCAGGATGTGAATCAGCTCAGAAAGGTGCGCCGGGAAAAGCTTGCCAATCTGCAGGCGGAGGGTAAGAATCCGTTTATTATCACCAAATATAACGCAACACACCATGCAGCAGATATCAGGGATAATTATGATGAGCTTGAGGGGCAGCATGTTACCTTGGCCGGACGTATCATGCAGAAGCGTGTTATGGGAAAGGCCTCTTTTTGCAACATTCTTGACCAGAGCGGAAATATTCAGTCCTATGTGGCAAGAGACAGTATCGGTGAAGAGGAATATAAAGATTTCAAAAAGATGGATATCGGTGATATCGTAGGACTTGAGGGTGAGGTATTTAAGACAAAAACAGGTGAGATCTCCATCCATGCATCAGCTATAAAGCTTCTTTCAAAGAGCCTTCAGATCCTGCCGGAAAAATATCATGGACTGACCAATACAGATATGCGTTATCGTCAAAGATATGTGGATCTTATCATGAATATGGAGTCAAGAGATACATTTATCAAACGTTCAAAGATCATCAGTGCTATCAGAAGATATCTGGATGAACAGGGATTTTTGGAAGTAGAGACACCGATGCTTGTAAGCAATGCCGGCGGAGCGGCGGCAAGACCGTTTGAGACGCATTTCAACGCATTGGATGAGGATTTTAAGCTTCGTATCTCGCTGGAGCTTTATCTGAAGCGTTTAATCGTAGGCGGTCTTGAAAAAGTATATGAGATCGGCCGGGTATTCCGTAACGAAGGACTTGATACAAGGCACAATCCGGAGTTTACACTGATGGAGCTCTATCAGGCGTATACAGATTATAACGGGATGATGGATCTGACAGAAAACCTGTACCGGCATGTGGCGCAGGAGGTTCTGGGAACTACAACGATCGTTTATAATGGCGTAGAGATGGATCTGGGGAAACCATTTGAACGGATCACGATGGTAGACGCAGTGAAAAAGTACGCAGGCATAGACTGGAACGAGGTGGAGACTTTAGATCAGGCAAGAGAACTTGCAGACAAGCATCATGTAGAGTATGAGGATAGACATAAGAAAGGAGATATCTTAAGTCTGTTTTTCGAAGAATTTGCAGAAGAGCATTTGATCCAGCCAACCTTTGTCATGGATCATCCTATAGAAATATCTCCGCTTACAAAGAAAAAACCAGATGATCCGGATTATGTAGAGAGATTTGAGTTCTTTATGAATGGATGGGAGATGGCAAATGCTTATTCAGAGCTGAATGATCCGATCGACCAGAGAGAACGGTTTAAGGCACAGGAAGAGCTGCTTGCGCAGGGAGATGAGGAAGCAAATACGACGGATGAAGATTTCCTGAACGCTTTAGAGATTGGTATGCCGCCAACTGGAGGAATTGGATTTGGGATAGACAGGATGTGTATGCTGATGACAGATTCAGCGGCCATAAGGGATGTGCTGCTGTTCCCGACAATGAAGTCGCTCGACAAATAAAGCCAGTGTTTATGCGGGTTTGAAGCACCTACGG
>CAMNTQ010000010.1 GCA_946558695.1 uncultured Lachnospiraceae bacterium | reverse complement strand
CTTAGGCATTGATATCCTTGTAAAAAAAGTGTCAACCAATATTGACAATATCATTTGTAGGTTCGTCCTTCTTCCTCGTGGAGTCGGACAATCTTCTTTTTAAATTCGGGAGTGTAGTTTTGTGACATAATGAGTACCTCTTTTCTTGTGATTTTGATTATATCTTATTAGCCACTCCCGTTACAACTTTAGTATAGCACTTCAAGTCTTCCTTGGCCATCGATACCGGTTTCTTGATTCCTTTCTCCACTAATCTGTCAAGAAATGCCCGAAACTCATCCAGCGTAGTAATCGAAGCCGGATCAAAGGTCTCGCCGAGCGCCTTCTCAATTACCGCTTTATTGTAAATAATCCCGCGCCCTTCAATACATAACGGGAAACTATAAATCTTTCCATTGATCTTTGTAAGATACCCCTCTGCCTCCGATACCCACTTCTCTTCTGACATGTCAACTCCCTTTTCCTCTGCAAGAGCGATAACATATGTCGTATCCAGAATTGCGATTGTCGGCGGGTTGCCCGAATTGTAAAGACTGATCATCTTCGTATAAGGCGAATCGTCGCTGACCGGCATTACCTCCACATGTACACCGGATTTTTTCTCATATTCCGCCCCCATCTCCTCTAATGCAACCTGAATCTCCGCTTTTGTATTAAGCAGCGTGATGTTCGTGCCATTCAGGGAAGCGTCATACTCGAAAGTATCCGTCGAAGTGTCGATGGGTTCCTTCTTCTCTTCTGCATTCGGATCATCCGGATCACTGGCAAATCCAAATCTGCAGCCTGTCAGCATTGTCATCAGCAGCGCTGTGATCAGCACAACTGAGACAAGCTTTGCCATGACTTTCTTTCTCATGAATCATTCCTCCTTGTTCTTTAGACTTCTTTTTCATAACCGGTAAAGTAACCGGTTACTTTTGATGTAATTATCATAACACTGAACTAACCTTTCGTCAATCGGCAAATACATCTTTGTGAAATATGCCTGATTTCACATTATGAAACTTGTATATGTTTTACAAAACCGGTTACTTAACCGATAACTCATTGCCTGTATATTATATTTTTGCTATACTTAAGATATTAAGATTGCGGCAGCATGAAATGAGGAACAATCCGCGGCAGCATGGGGACAAATCACCTTTTGCCCCTCAATACTGACAGAAAGAGGCAGCTATGGGACGAAAAAAGAACGTAACTTTCAACGACATCGCAAAATACACGCATTTTTCCAAGACAACCATTTCCAGATATTTTAACAATCCGGACTCTCTCACTCTTGAAAATCAGGAGATCATCGCGAAAGCGCTCGTCGATCTGGATTATAAGGAAAATAAGGTGGCGCGTATCCTTGCCAACGGTAAAACAGAATTTATCGGGATTATTATCCCGAACCTGTCTCTTCATTATTATTCCGAGATGCTAGATAAGATTCTGTCCACCTATGAGCAGTTCGGCTACAAATTTCTCGTTTTCATCGGCAATGAGAATGAAGAGACGGAGCGGCGTTATATAGAAGAACTCCTTGCCTATAAGATTGAAGGGCTGATCATCTTAAGCCATACGATCCCTTCCAAAGAACTTTCCGGCCTTCAGCTGCCCATCGTTACCATAGAACGAGAAGACAAATACGTCTGCAGTGTGAACACCGATAACTATATGGGAGGCTATCAGGCAACCAATCTTTTAGCCCGGCTGGGCTGCGACATCCTGATACACATTAATTCCCCCTCAAATGAAGCTATTCCTGCCTACGGACGTGTCAAAGGCTTTTCAGACCTGTGCAACGAAAGACAGATCCCTCACGAGATTATTTTGAAAGAGATAGGGATCACTTATGAATCCATGCAGGGACATTTAAAAATCATCCTTAATGATCTGGAGCATAAATACACCAAAAAGAAAAAGGGAGTCTTTCTGTCTAATGATTCACAGGCAAATATATTTTTAAATCTCCTTATAAGAAAATACGGCTCTCTTCCTGATGATTACCTGATCATTGGATTCGATGACTCCCCCGTTTCCAGAGAAGCCATCATACCTATCAGCACCATCGGACAGCAGATTGATAAGATTGCCTACGAAGCCGTAAGTCTTCTTGTGGAACAGATGGATGAACGCAAAAAAAGGAGACCGGTTCCTTTAAAGGAACCGATCCATAAAGTCGTTACACCGATATTGATCAGGCGGGAAACTACCGAGAAAATGTAACTCCCAACTTCACACTGCTTGACGGATTCTGCTCGATCGCCATGTAAGCATCCGCAGCCTGCTCTCTTAGAAACACGGAGCAAGATTTTTTCTACGGACTTGTAAAAGAGGACAACACGATAAAAGGGGACACCGTGTTAAAAACAGTGTCCCCCAGTATTGCTTTAGTTAAATCCGATGATTCTCCTTGCAACAGAATATGCCAGCGAAGAAATCCTGCGTCCCGGCCTGCCCGGAATATTCATCGTCTGCCCAAGTATTCCGTACCGTATTCTCAGATAAATCTTTAAATCCTTTTTCTTAAGATATCTCCAAAGTTCCCTTTTCTTCTCCAAATTTTCCTGTTTTTTCGACCGGATCAGAAGAATAGAAGAAACCGTCATCATAATCGCCAGATAATTCACCATATAATGTCGAAGCTTTCTGCTCGAAATATCGCGGAGATGATACATATCAATCATTGTCTTCGTTACAAAAATCTGCTGATCCACTCTGGAAATCATAACTTTCTCGTTAACTGACTGATCCTCGCGTCCGATGAAATAACGGTAAAAATCCACATCCATATAATAAATTTTACGCACATGCGGAAGCGGATAGTACACATAGATATTATCCACATAAAAGGTATGTTTCGGCAGCGTCATCTGACTGAGCTTAATCATAGAAGTCCGGTAAATCACCGAATGCATAAGAATATATTGATCCAAATGAAAGCGTCCGATCTCATCCCATGTAAAAATCTTATCCTGCGGCAGCACGTTCCGGTAATGGATACATTTTTTATGCGCCGCCCCAACCTTCTCATAGACGTAATTAGAAACCAGCATGTCGATTTCTTTATCTTCCCTCTCCATCCCTTTTAAAAAGGAGAGAATGAGGAGCAATGCTTCTTCATCCACCCAGTCGTCACTGTCAACTACTTTAAAATATTTCCCGGTTGCATTAGCAAGTCCATAGTTGACCGCATCTCCATGCCCCCCGTTTTCCTTGTCCACTACCTTGATGATATCCGGATATTTCTCTTTATATTCTCTGGCTATCTGAAGTGTCCCGTCCTTTGAGCCATCATTTACAATAATAATCTCTACATCTTCTCCTCCCGGAAGAATGCTTTCAATCGCGCGAGACATATAATCCTCTGAATTATACGACGGAATTGCAAATGAAATATATTTCATCTTAATCTCCTCCTAGTTGTTTTTCTCTTCTACCCTTCCAGCTGTTTTCACACACTTCTTCCTAGTATAAAGCATTCTCTCAAATTTTCCAACTTATTTTTGAGAAAAACAAATATTCAATTGTAAAATCTTCCGATATCCGATATAGTTATTACAGATGGAGGAATGATATATGAAGAAAAACATAATTGTCGGACAATCCGGCGGACCAACAGCAGTAATTAACGGAAGCCTTTACGGCGTCGTATCGGAAGGGCTGAAACAGACCGGTGTATGCCGCATCTATGGAATGATCAACGGAATCGAAGGATTCCTCCATGATCATTATATGGACATCGGGGCTCTTGATTCCACTAATGAGCTAGAGCTTGTGAGGACGACGCCGGGAGCTTATCTTGGCTCCTGCCGCTATAAACTCCCGGAGAATCTAAACGACCCTGTATATTCACAATTATTTGAAAAATTTGATGAAAAGGATATCGGATACTTTTTCTACATCGGCGGAAATGATTCTATGGACACTGTAAGCAAGCTTTCCCGCTATGCGGCGAAGACAGGAAGTGATATCCGCTTTATCGGCGTTCCGAAAACGATTGACAATGACCTTGTAGAAACAGACCATACGCCAGGCTACGGAAGCGCGGCAAAGTACGTTGCCACCGTTGTCAGGGAGATTGCCACCGATGCCACTGTTTATGATAATAAACAGTCCGTCACTATCGTAGAAGTTATGGGCCGCCATGCCGGATGGCTCACTGCCGCAAGCATGCTTGCCCGTAAATTTGAAGGCGATAATCCGGTACTGATATACCTTCCTGAAGTTGCTTTCGATCAAGACGCGTTTATCGAAAAAGTGAAAGAATGCTTAAAGACCACTCCGAACCTTGTCGTATGCATCTCCGAGGGGATCAATGACGGCAGAGGGACGTTCATCTGCGAATATGCCAGCGATGTAGGTATTGATAATTTCGGTCACAAGATGCTGACCGGCTCTGGAAAATATCTGGAAAATCTCGTCAAAGAAAAAATCGGCGTTAAAGTGCGCTCTATAGAGCTGAACGTATGTCAGCGCTGTTCGTGTGCGCATCTTGCCAGAGTGGATCTTGACGAAGCAGTAAATGCGGGTATTTATGCTGTGCATGCCGCACTCGAAGGCGCGACAGGAAAGATGATTACTTTTGTCAGAAACAAGAGCGTGCCTTATGAACTATCCTATGGCACTGCAGATGTGAATATTATCTGCAACAAAGAAAAACCGGTCCCTGCAGAATGGATTATTAATGAAGGTTCTGATATCAGCGATGCTTTTATTGATTATGCGAGACCACTCACGCAGGGGTATGTAGAACTGCCTACCAAGAACGGAATCCCCCTTTTCGCATACCGCAGATAATCGGAACACCACATATTAAAACCGGGAGAATCATGTTAACAGTTTGTTCACTTATCTTTCAAAATTCTTTTACTCCTTTAACATTGTTTCTTCATAGCTGATTCGTATAATAGTATCATCAAAAGAAAACAGTGACGTTATCATAGTAGCACACTATTTTGAATAAACTTTTTCATAATACATGCCGGGAACCGTGACGAGCGGTTACCCGGCATCCTCCCTTTTTACGGGGGTTTTCAAATATTCTTATCTTCTGCTTATCTTCTTTTCCCAGAGATTGACACCACTTTTTACACCACTTGCTTTTTTACACATCCTTATCCGGGTCTGTCCAATCAGAACAGACCTGATATTTTCTTCATCTCCTCTGACATGTATCACTTTTTCTTCAAAGTCAATATCTTTCCATTCAAGGCCCCTGAATTCTCCATTACGCATTCCTGTAAACAGGGCAACTTCAAATATATCGCCGTAATACAGCATCCTCACGTATTTCAGGAAAATATTCTGTTCTTCGTTTGTCATCACTCTTCTTTCCTTTTCTGATGGGTATTTGGAAAATTTTGTAAGCAGTACGAACACCCTACCTTATAGCTCTCCTTATGACATACTACAAATCCTATGGCTGTTTTCTTTCACAATATATTTTACAATTCTCCTGACAATATATTCCGCATTTGCCACTTGTTGTTGTGTTTCCTCTTTACTTGCGATATAAAAAACTTCCTTACCAACTATAGCCAATAAAGTCTTTACACTTTTCTCTCATTTCAGAATAAACTTTTTCATAATGACATTGTTTCACTTTTCCTTTTCATTTTTCAAAGAATGAAGTATACTATAAACAGTATATTTGAACAAAGAGATTGGTAAAAAACATGAGAAAAGTACTGGTTGTAGATGATGCAAAATTGAACCGTGAATTATTACAGGACATGCTGAACAGCGATTATATCGTTGAGACGGCCGCAGACGGAGCTGAAGCTTTAAAAAAACTCAGAGTACATCAGGATGAAATATCGGCTCTTCTTCTGGATCTGCGCATGCCTGTATTAGACGGTTTTGGCGTGATCAGAGCGATGAAATACAATAATTGGATGAAACGGTTTCCCGTACTCATCATAAGCAGTGAAAATGCTGTAGAGATTGAAACACAGTGTCTGGAACTGGGTGTGTCGGATTTCATTCATAAGCCTTTTGAAAGTTCTATTGTTAAACATCGCGTTAATAACGCAATTGAACTGTTTACCTGCAAGAACCAACTGGAACAGACAGTTGCAAAACAAGCTAAAACTTTGAAAAAACAGTACCAGATTATTCAGATGCAGGCGGAACAGTTAAGGGAAGCGAAACCGTTTAATCAGTTGATGATGGAATATCGTTCTGCCATCGTAGAGGTTGAGACAAAATTAAAGGTACTGAATGCCGAATTCTCTCAAGAATACAACAGAAATCCTTTTGAATCAATCAAGAGCAGATTAAAATCGCCGGAAAGTATCTATGAAAAGCTGGAGCGAAAAGGATTTCCTGTTACCGTAGAAAACATTCGGGAAAAGCTGTCAGATGTGGCGGGACTGCGAGTCATCTGCTCGTTTCCTGATGATATCTACCGTATTGCAGAGCTGTTCTGCCAGCAGGACGATATCATCTTATTGCGGAAAAAAGACTATATACAGAATCCAAAATCCAATGGTTACCGAAGTCTCCATCTCATTTTAAGCGTCCCCATCTTTCTATCGACAGGGAAGAGATATATGAAAGTAGAAGTACAGTTCCGCACAATAGCTATGGATTTCTGGGCTAGTTTGGAGCATAAATTAAAATATAAAAAAGATGTGAAAGAAACTGACAAGATTGTAGCGCAACTAAAAAATTGCGCGGATTCTATAGAAATGCTGGATTACCAGATGCAGGAGATCCGCGACAAAATCTATTACTCTAATAATTAGAAGAGACATCTATATGAAAAACGCGGGCTGAGTGAATCAGCCCAATTTTTGTTACCACTAGTTTGACAGATTCCGATTCTTCTTTTTCTTATATACCGTTTCATAATATAGTATGCCCGACACAATCATAGCACCGGCAATCATTATAAAAATAGCAGCTCTAAGCAACCCCGGTCCGCTGCTGTCCTTCCACTCTCCTTGTCGTACGGTTTCCGGAAACTGCATGTCCGCCTTTTCGCCTATGCCCCACCGTATTTTTATTGGCTCTGTAATTCTTTCCATCAATGATTTCTTCGGCACAATCTTAAAAAAGAGACTTTTTTCAGATTCATTGCCCGCTTCATCATATGCTTTTACTGTCACCTCATAGTCTTTACATTCACGCAGCGCAAATTCGTACGGCTTTTTTGGGGAATCAATCACCTGGCTTTCTCCATTGATCTGTATCTGCCGGATTCTGTCGCTCTCTTTTGCAAGCTCCACGCCAAACGTATGCTCTTCCTCATATTCCTTTCCTCCTTCAATATTATGGAAAATAATTTCCGGCGCAGTATGATCTACTATAAAATCAGCCGCTGCCTGCGCTTTATTTCCCGCAGCATCCGTTGCTTTTACTGTCATTCTGTGCTTTCCTTCCGCACGAATGGTCTCCCCCATATGATAAAGCATGCCGTCTACTCTCATCTCATATGCATATGTCGTAAAATCCTGAATCATCTGATGAATAGGATATTCCCATTTGAATTTCTTAAGCTGCTGCCCGTCAAGCGCTTCTATATACCGAATAACCGGATTCGTCTTATCTATCATCACTTGCATATCTTTCGTCGCCACATGGCCCGACATATCCTCTGCCTGAATCTTTACATGATACATCCCATCATTTTTCAATGTCTGTGTCAGCGCTTTTCCTTTACTATGATTCTTCCACTCCGGTGATGAAAGCTGCTTTTTCTTTCCCTTAACATCCGTCCATATCGTCTGTACATAAAATTCCTGCAGCATGTTTTCCTCACTGATTTCACAAGAAAGATTCACTGATTTTCCGGTAATCATATAATCTTTTGCTCCTGTTATAGTTACCTCAGGAGCTACTTTGTCAATAAAAACAGTCTTGACTCTCTCGCTTTTATTTCCTGCCTTATCTTCAGCGGTCACCGTCACATCAACACCTTTTCCAAATACCGACGGACAGGATATCACAAATTTCTCCTGCTTTTTACTAGTACTTCCCAAGAGCTTGCTTCCTTCTCTGCAAGAAATCTTCACAATACCGCTTTCAGCGTCTTCTCCGACAACAGATAACAAAACCTTTCCCTGATACCACGTATCAAAACCTTCCGGCACGCTCATCTGGATTTGGGGCTCTTTCGTGTCAATCCAAATTTCTTTTTTCATTTCATATTTTTCAATCTTTTCCCCCTCCTCATTTTCCATCCAGACTTGAAGTATATTCTTCCCCTCTAAAAACATATTTCCTGTGATTACTGCCTTTTCTCCCTTGTTCTTCAATGTCTTTTCGATGAGCCTGCTGCCGCCATGTCTTAAACAGTATTTCGTTACCCCGGCTTCACTGATATGGGAAATCGTGATTTCTGGTTTTTTTGTATAATAACCCTGCTCTCCATTCGGTTTCGGTATTTCTATCTGATATCCTTCTATTATCTTCTTTTCTTCTTCAACCGGCGGTTTCTCCTCTCCCTCTTCCGGCGGTTTCTCTCCTTCTTCCGGCGGTTTCTCCTCTCCCTCTTCCGGCGGCTTCTCTTCTCCTTCCGGCGGTTTCTCTTCTCCTTCCGGCGGTTTCTCTTCTCCCTCTTCCGGCGGTTTGTCTTCTCCCTCCGTCGGCGGCTTCTCTTCTCCTTCTTCCGGCGGCTTCTCCTCTCCTTCCGGCGGTTTGTCTTCTCCCTCCGTCGGCGGCTTCTCTTCTCCTTCTTCCGGCAGCTTTTCTTCTCCCTCCTCCGGCGGCTTCACTTCTTCTATAGATTGCTTCGAATAACTTTCTCCCGCATATGTTACAGAGCTTTGCTGTATATAAATCAATCCTAACACTGCAATCAATGCAGCCAAATATCTTATCTTTCCTGCCATGTCCTATCTCCTTCCAGATTTATTCCATATTGTCTCATCAATTTTTTGAATTCTTCCACATCTTCCAATTCCGGCAATTCCCTTAACTGCTCCTGAATACTTTGAATACATAATTGCCTCTCCATATCCGAATCGCCAAGCAGCGCTGCTGTGTATGCAGTGCGAAGCTCCGCAGAATCGTTTATTTCTCCAATACCTGTGCGAAGCATCTCCTGTGCCTGTCCGCTCTCTCCCAGACGTATGAGAATATCTGCAGCCTTTTTATAAATCTCCTCTCTCACCATCTCATCCTCTTCCTGTTTTAACTGCTCTTCATACATATGAACCGCTTCCTCCATTTCGCCCAGACCTTCACAGGCAAATGCCATATAGCCTAATATTTCCGCTGTTTCTTCTTTGGGACTGTCCTGCAGACATAGTTTCCCGAGTCTTAAGAGATTGCGGAAATCATCGCTCTCCCCGAGAATGGTATACCCTTTCAAAATACAGCGATAGTAACTCTGTTTTTCACCTATCCTTTCCTCCTCCTGTTCTTCTAGTATTGTCTCTGCTTCTGAAAGAATCTGCCTGAGCCTTCCCGCCTGCGCATGATCTCCCGCAAAACACTCCGCTATAACCGCCATACGTTCTGCCAGCGGATTATCTTTCACACTTCTAAAATATTCCCCGCTTTTTTCATAATTTTTAAGTTCAAGGAAGTATACCGTCCCAAGTTCCATATTCAGGAGTTCTTCCTTTTTACCGTCTGTTATGCCGTCAGAACCGGACTCATTACGTTCCTCCTGCCTATCACTTGTCTGTTCTTTTTCTTCCTGCTTATTACTCTCTTGCTTCGCTTGTTCTGCCACTGTATTTATACTTTTTATAACTACGACTCCTCCCCCGATCGCCGCGCCTGCAAGACCCGCTATCACCATCCCTGTCATAACAGCCTGCGCTAATCGTTTCTCCCCGTTCGTCTCTTTCTTTGGTTGTCTGTATTTTGGAATCATTCTTTGAATCTCTGATACATTTTGAAATATTTTTTTTGACTGCCTGTTAAGGCTCTTAGAAATGATTTTCTGAAATTTTACTTCCTCTCTTCTACATAGAGGAGGCTCAACATCTGTCTCTGAGAGTAAATATTGAAGTGTTCTGCCAAATCCATAGATGTCAAGCTCTACGCTGGCTTTTTGATAGTAAGGCTCATCCGGAGGCAGAAAGTGCTCCCGCACTGTACGCCTCTGCATAATTCTGAGCTGGTCGTTATTCGATTCAGCATTGACATCAAGAAAACTGATCTGCCTCTCCTCCGATACTATGATACTATACGGGTTCACATAACGGTAGCACGGATTCCCCCGGCATCTGTGAATCTGTGACAACTGCTTTGCAATATCACCGATCATCCGAAACAGTTCATCCTTTTCCACGCAAGGATGATACTTCATCCATCTGGGCAATGGATATCCTTTTACATATTCTGAACTGATATAGCAGATCTGATTATGTTCAATTAAACGCAATACATCAAACTCCTCTTTAACTGCCAAACGCACCACCTCTCTTAACAAAAAATAAACTTTTGGAATCTTTTCACAGATATTTCTGAAACATAAGAAAAACAGATTCATCAGAACAACTAGAGTGATTAATATCATAAAAGATAAACGCAAAAAAAGCAAGAACTTTTTTGAAAAATTTGAAACAATCTGATTGCAGATGCCTAAAACAAATCTGAAAAGGCAGTATTTAACGGAACGCCCCGCTAAATACTGCCATATGTTCTAATTAGTCTTAATGCCTCTCGCTCAGTTCTCTCGGTGTATACAAATGTCTCGGGATACCGTCTACCATTACCGGCGACACATCTCCCTGAATCAAAGGTCTTACATAAGAAATGAACTCACTGGATACATAAGTTCCGTCTCTGATCACCCACTCCGGCGGAACAAGCTTCTCGTCGTTGGCGATCTTATGAACGTCCTTAACCTCTGTTCCGCACTGATACGGATCGTCAGAAAGTCTCTGAAGAACAACCATCTTGCCGCTGTCTCCCTCATCCGCCGCCTTTACAGCAGCACCGCCTACCTGATAAGCCTCTAAGATATCCACACGGGATGCTGCGTGAGATGCTGCTCTCTGCAGCGTACTAAGCTCAATCGCTCGGGTCTTGCAGCCAAGCTCCCCTGCAATATAATTTGCAAGATAAGCTGCTGTGCCGGATAACTGCTTATGTCCAAACGCATCTACAAAATCAACACTGTTGCCAAGCTCGCATACATATCTTCCGTCCTCTGTGCAGATGCCCTCTGAAATCGCAACTACTACGGAAGTCTTCTTCTCCAGAATCTTCTGAACCTTGTCACGGAATTTGACCAGATCAAAAGAATGCTCCGGAAGATAAATCATATCCGGTCCTTCACAATCCTCGCCCTGCGCAAGAGCTGCCGCGCCGGTAAGCCATCCCGCATTACGTCCCATGATCTCTACGATCGTAACAAGTCCGTTAGAATACTCCAGACAGAAACTGTCGCGGATAATCTCTTTCATAGAGGTTCCGATATATTTTGCTGCGCTTCCATATCCCGGCGTATGGTCTGTCAATGCAAGGTCATTATCAATCGTCTTCGGACAGCCGATGAATCTTGTCGGATGTCCGGTAATGATTGCATAGTCGGACAGCTTCTTGATCGTATCCATAGAATCGTTTCCGCCGATGTAAATAAACGCCTCAATATCAAGCTTATCCAGAATAGCAAAAATCTTATCGTACACATCCCTGTCCTCATGGATCTCAGGCAGTTTATAACGGCAGGAGCCTAAGAAAGCCGCCGGAGTCCTCTTCAGAAGCTCTGCATCAAGCTCTGTCTTAATATGATCGGAAAGATCAATATATTTTTCTTCTAATAACCCCTGCACTCCATGCAGCATACCATATACTTTATTCGCACCGCGGTCTTTGGCAGTACGATAAACGCCTGCAAGACTGGAGTTAATAGCTGCCGTCGGTCCGCCGGACTGTCCAACAATAACGTTTCTTTTCATAATTCCAATACCTTCCTTCTATATAATTGCTCTCAATAGGATTATTCTATTACATTTTAAAGAATCTGTCCACTAAAAAATGAAACAGCAAAAATAAATCCTTTCATGCAGCCATTTCCTGATACATCCTGCACTTCTTCATCTTCAACCTCTACTTCCAGTTCACAGTGATTATCACAAACCTCGCACAAAATTTTCTCAGTCTTCATCTTTCGCCCAGCCGTAAGCATATTTCACGGCCTTTTCCCATCCTTTTATTTTTTTCCTGCGCTTTTCTTCCTCGACCTCAGGAGTAAATATTTTATCAATCGCCCAGTTATTAATGACCTCTTCCTTATCCTTCCAGTAGCCTACCGCAAGTCCTGCCAGATATGCCGCTCCCATAGCTGTTGTTTCGATACACTGGGGACGCTTTACGGGCGCGTTGATAATATCGGCCTGTGTCTGCATCAGGAAATCATTGGCGCTGGCGCCGCCGTCCACTTTCAGGGAGCTTAAAGAAATCTCAGAATCCGCTTCCATCGCATTTAACACATCATTCACCTGATAAGCCAGCGATTCCAGCGTGGCACGGATAATATGATATTTGTTGACGCCGCGGGTCAGGCCCACGATCGTACCTCTTGCGTACTGATCCCAGTACGGCGCTCCAAGTCCCGTAAATGCCGGCACAACGTAACAGCCGTTGGTATCGCTTACTTTTTTTGCCATATACTCAGAATCCATCGCAGAATCAATCAGCCTCATCTCATCCCGAAGCCACTGCACTGCCGCCCCTGCAACAAAGATCGAGCCTTCCAGCGCATAATATACTTTTCCGTCCAGCCCCCATGCAATGGTTGTCACAAGACCATTTTCTGAAAACACGGGCTTCTCCCCTGTGTTCATCAGCAGGAAACACCCTGTTCCATAAGTGTTCTTTGCATCTCCCGGTTTAAAACAGGTCTGTCCAAAAAGAGCAGACTGCTGGTCTCCCGCCGCTCCGCCGATCGGGATCGCTCCCCCTAAAAAGGACGGATCTGCATTCCCGTATACACAGCTTGAAGGCGCCGCCTTTGGAAGCATTGCCTCCGGAATATCCATAATATCCAAAATCTCTTTATCCCACTCTAAGGTGTTGATATTAAAAAGCAATGTTCTGGAGGCATTAGAGTAATCCGTCACATGCACCGCACCCTTGGTGAGTTTCCAGATCAGCCACGTCTCTACCGTACCAAAGAGCAGCTCGCCCCGATTGGCTCTCTCTCTGGCGCCCTCTACATGATCCAGGATCCACTTAATCTTTGTTCCTGCAAAATAAGCGTCAATGATCAAACCTGTCTTTTTGCGGAACATCTCCGTATATCCCTTTTCCTTCAATTCATCACAATATTCCGCTGTTCTGCGGCACTGCCAGACGATTGCGTGATAAATGGGTTCTCCCGTATTCTTATCCCATACGATTGCCGTCTCTCTCTGGTTTGTGATGCCGATCGCAGCAATGTCTTCCGCCGCCGCCCCGATCTTATTCATCGCTTCCACTGCCACGCCAAGCTGTGACGACCAGATTTCGTTAGCATCATGCTCCACCCAGCCCGGCTTTGGGAAATACTGCGTAAACTCTTTCTGTGCAACACTGCAGATCTCTCCTTTTTCATTAAACAGAATACTACGGTTGCTTGTCGTGCCTGCGTCCAATGCCATAACATATTTCGCCATGTGTTTTCACCTCTTCTGACTATTATTTCCGCTCGGAAAATGCGTTATTTACATTGTAACACACAAACAGACATTAAGCCATGCGTTTTGTCCTTCGATCGGATAAGAAAAATCTCCGGACGCAAAAAGCACTCTGTCATCCAGAGTGCTCTCATCATCCATATATCAGGATCTATACAACGTGGGCGAGAGGATTCGAACCCCCGACCTTTTGGTCCGTAGCCAAACGCTCTATCCAGCTGAGCTACGCCCACACAACTGTGCATTTCTCTACAGCAAAAATAATTATATTCTATTTCCCACATTCTGTCAATAGAAAAATAACTTTTTCTACAGGTTTTTTCCGCGCACAGACTGGATTGCTCATTTTATTCAAATCTGGACTTTTTATCCTGTCCACTTACATGCTAAAATAATAACATTATGTTCAATATCAGAAGAAATAGCTTTTGTCCCAGCAACATAATATAAAATTTTTACATATTTAAATTTAAAAAGGAGCCGCTATGACAAAAAAAATCGCAGTGATCAATGATTTATCAGGTTTTGGCCGCTGTTCTCTGACTGCCGCCATTTCCGTTCTGTCAGCGATGGGAGTATCCCCCTGTCCGCTTCCGACAGCCATCTTAAGCGCCCAGACCGGATACCCCAGTTATTATTGTGACGATTATACGGATAAGATGGAATATTTCCGAAAGGAATGGAAAAACATGGGAGCAAAGTTCGACGGAATCTACACCGGATTCGTCGCCGGCGAGGAGCAGATCCGGCAGATCTTCCGATTTCTTGAAACTTTTCACCATGACGGAAGCTTCCTGCTTGTCGATCCTGTGATGGGGGATGACGGAATTCACTACGACATGTTTACGGACACACTGCTCTCGCTCATGAAGGAACTTGTCTTTCGAGCTGAGATCATCACGCCGAATGTAACGGAACTTTGTCTTCTCACCGATACCGATTACGAGTACATCGCAGGAATCAGACAGCCCGGCCTTCTGCCAGAGAAAAACGGGTATAGCGAACTCCTGCTCAATAAGATCGCCATCCTCGCTCAATCCTTATGCAGGCAGCAGGTAAAGCACGTCGTCGTGACCGGGATCCGGTTTACGGATCAAGACGGCATACAGAAGATGGGAAACCTCTACGCCACAGAAAATTCCTATAAGATGTTCTCATTTCCCTATGTAGGCGGAAGCTATTCCGGAACCGGTGATTTATTCGCGTCTTGTCTATGTGCCGGAATCGCCAGAGGTGACGATATTCCTTCTGTCATACAGACTGCCGGAACATTCATCGAACTGGCTTTGAGCGACTCCGTGAAAGAACAAATTGACCGCAATGACGGCGTGAATTACGAAAAGTATCTTCCCCTTCTGATCCCGAAGACTTCCGGCTAACGCGTAAAAGGCGGCGAATTCCATATTCCGCCGCCTTTCTCCTTATGTCTTCCTAACTTCCTTCTGATACAGCAGACTGTTGATATCTGCTGTTTTCTTTCCTACAAAGTATTGATAAACCTTTCAAATGCCTCGCGCCCCTCAGGCGTACATTTGTAAACGCCGGCGTCTTCCAACACTTGTACGAATACATTCCCGATTTCTTTTTTCAGGATGTCAACTACATTTTCCTTCGTGATATTTTCATATTTCGGCTTGAATTCCTCCACCCAGTCCGCGTGCTTTTCAATCTTTTCATTGCTTCTGATCTCTTTTCCTTCCGTGATATACTCTGCCAGAAGCTCGATCTCTTCTTTCAGTCTGGAAGGCAGGACCGCAAGCCCCATAACCTCGATAAGACCGATATTTTCCTTCTTGATATGATGGCGCTCCGCGTGAGGATGGTAGACGCCGAGCGGATGCTCTTCTGTAGTGATGTTATTGCGAAGTGTCAGATCAAGCTCGTACGTATCTCCCACCTTTCTTGCAATCGGTGTGATCGTGTTGTGAGGCTCTCCGTCTGTCTCCGCAAAGATAAACGCCTCCTCATCCGTATAGCCTCTCCATTTATTAAGCACATGGTCCGCAAGTTCAATCAGCCGCTTTTCATCCTTATTTCTGATACGCAGTACAGACAGCGGCCATTTTACGATGCCTGCCTCAACGTCTTCGTATCCCGGAATCACTACCTGTTTCTCGATCGGAGCCTTCGCCATAGCAAAGGTATAATGTCCTCCTTGGAAATGATCGTGGCTTAAGATGGAGCCGCCTACGATCGGAAGATCTGCATTGGATCCAAGGAAATAGTGCGGAAACAGCTTTACAAAATCAAAAAGCTTGATAAACGCTGCCTTCTCGATCTTCATCGGCGTATGCTGTCCGTTGAACACGATACAATGTTCATTGTAATATACATACGGAGAATACTGGAATCCCCACTTACTGTCATTGATCGTGATCGGAATAATCCGATGGTTTTCCCTTGCAGGATGATTGACGCGTCCTGCATATCCTTCATTTTCCATACAGAGCAGACATTTCGGATAGCTGCTTGCCTTGGCGTTTTTCGCTGCCGCAATTGCCTTAGGATCCTTTTCGGGCTTGGAAAGATTTACCGTAATATCGATCTCACCGTATTCGGAATCCACTTTCCACTTCATGTCTTTCTTTACACGGTAACGGCGGATATAATCACTGTCCTGGCTCAGCTTATAAAAATATTCCGTCGCTTCCTCAGGCGTTCTTTTGTATCTGTCCCAAAATTCCTTCTGCACCTGAGCAGGTCTGGGCATTAAACAATTCATAAGCTTTGTATCAAACAAATCCCTGTATACAATGCTATCCTCAATAATTCCCCGCTCTACTGCCTCTTCAAGAAGATTTTTAAGCACTTCTTCAAGATCAATATCTGATCCATCAACAACTGTATCCTCATAGCTGTCTTCCCGAAACATATCCAGCAGAAGATTGACCGTATAAATGCGCTCGCACTCCGGAACAAGCCCTGCCTGTACGCCGTATTCTACTAATTTTTTAATATTTTCTGATAACATGCCGCGCCTCCTTAATCAAGCTTTCCTGCTCCGTCGCCGATATCAACTACATAAAACTCTGCCTCATGGCCGACTTTCTCAAGATATGCTTTTCCGATTTCTTTTACAAATGTATCAACCGTTTCATTTTCCACGATACTTACGGTACATCCGCCGAAGCCGCCGCCTGTGATACGGGAGCCGATCACTCCCGGCATAGCCTGGGCAAGATCAACTAAAACATCAATTTCCTCGCAGGATACCTCATAGTCATAACGCAAAGACTCATGGGACGCATTCATAAGCCTGCCAAACAATTCGACGTCATTTGCCTTCAGCGCTTCTACCGCATGGATGGCACGCTGATTCTCATATACGGCATGCTTTGCGCGTTTCTGTCTGATCTCATCCTTGATAGCGCCTTTATTCTCCTCAAACTGCTCCTCTGTCAAGTCGCCCAATGTCTGAATATCCACAACTTCCTGTAATTCCTTAAGAGCTGTCTCGCACTCATTTCTCCGGTCGTTATATGCAGAATTTACAAGACTGTGTTTTACTTTGCTGTTGGTAATGACAATCTTCGCATCCGGAAGCTTGACAGGCGCATAAGTAAATTGCAATGTGTTGGTATCTAAGAAAATAGCATTGTCCTTCTTGCCCATGGCGCTTGCAAACTGATCCATGATCCCGCAATTACAGCCGTTAAAATTATTCTCCGCATCCTGTCCGATGAGAGCGATGTCAACCATAGAAACATCAAATCCAAACGTATCCTTCAGTATCACGCCTGTCAGCACCTCCAATGATGCCGAAGAAGAAAGACCGGAACCATTCGGGATATCGCCGTAGATCAAAATATCCAGACCGTGTGTCAGCTTAAATCCGCGCTTTTCAAATGCCCACACGACTCCCTTCGGATAATTCGTCCAGGCTGCTTCCTTGGTCGGTACAACGTTATCAAGACTTGTCTCCACCACGCCGACGGAATCAATATTTACAGAGTAAAACCGGAGCATCCCATCCTCACGGTCTCTTACGATTCCGTAAGTTCCAAGGGTAAGCGCGCATGGGAATACATGACCTCCGTTATAATCCGTGTGCTCCCCGATCAGGTTCACACGGCCCGGAGCAAAATAAGTACGGATATTGCCTCCGTCCCCAAACGTTTCATAAAATGTTTTGATCAATTTTTCTACCATTTTACTATTCTCCTTATCTTTTTTTGCAAACCTCCCGATTTCTCTTGCAGGAAGTTCTCCCTTGCTTTATGATTATAATAATAATGAGATTAAATTTTTTCTGCAATAAGAATATTGGATATTTTTATAAGGATATTGAGGAATTTTAAATTACATATGGAAAAGAAAATACAAATTATGGAAAAAACGCAGATTAATATTGAGAAAAACCAGAAAGAAATCAAAAAACACGGCGACTATAGTTTTCCGGTGGATGTAAGTCTCGAGGCAATCGAAGCATACGAACAAGGCTCTTTTTTGTGGCACTGGCATCCGGAGATTGAACTTACTTGCATTCTGTCCGGCGCCATTGAATATCACATCAATAATCAGAGTTATATTCTGACAAAAGGCGAGGGAATGTTCGGCAACAGCAACACGCTCCATTCCGGCTACATGAAGGACGGACAGGAATGCGCTTATCTTTCCATCACTTTCCATCCCAGATTTCTCTATGGGTATGAAAACAGCATCCTGCAGACGAAATATATTGACTACATCACTTCAAATGACAGCTGGCCTTCTCTGAAATTAGAAAAACATGTGTCATGGCATCAGGATATCCTACATCAGATGCAGGATATTTACCGCATGTCGCATAATAAACCGGCGGACTATGAGATACAGGTGCATATGATACTTATGCAGATCTTCATAAAACTGTATCATTACTTTTCTAATCTGCCCGAAAAACTCAGTCATCCCCAGAAGCATCTGCAAAGACTGCGGGACATCATATCATTTATTCAGGAGAATTATGATCAGGATATCAGCCTTGACGATGTGGCGGCGCATGTGAATATTTGTAAGAGCGAATGCTGCAGATTCTTCAAGAAACATATGGATATGACGATCTTTGAATACCTTTTGTTTCTGCGGGTACAAAACAGCCTTGCATTCTTGAAGGACGGAGAAAGTATTACGAAAACTGCGGGACTTGTCGGGTTCTCAAGTCCGGCTTATTATGGGCAGATCTTTAAAAGATATATGAAATGCACGCCAAAGGAATACCGGGACACAGCGATGAACTAGCGAAAAACAGCAAAAGAACTGCAAAAACATTGTCAAAAAACGTGTCAAAAAAATACAATTTAGGTATTCCCTTTTACCAGCAACCTATGTTATACTATGTAAGTATGGAGACGTACCGAAGTGGCCGTAACGGGGCTGACTCGAAATCAGTTTACCGGTTTTGCGCCGGTACGAGGGTTCGAATCCCTCCGTCTCCGTGTTACAGGGACGATAATCTTGATACATGCATTCAAGATTATCGTCCCTGTTTTTAGCTGTCTGCTTGCGCCGACAAACCGTCCATTCACGCAAGTCTCTTTATAACCTCTGACGCATGAACGATAATATATATGGAGGGAATATTCCTATGCTGAAAATAGCTATTTGCGATGACGAAGCAAACACCCGCTCTTATCTTTCCTCACTGATTCGAAAGCAGGACTGTTCCTGCGAAATCACAGAGTACGCTTCCGCCGGCGGGTGCCTTGCAGATTCTCAGAAAATCGATCTGTTCTTTTTAGATATCAGCTTAGATCCGAGAAATTGCGCGCCGAATGGAATCGCTCTGGCGAAGGAGCTAAGAAAGCGGAAGTCGGAAACACTGCCAGTCATTATCTATGTGACCGGCTATGACCGATATGTATTCGACGCATTTGATGTAAATGCGTTCCAATACCTGCTCAAACCCATAGACGAGCAAAAGTTTACCGAAGTATTTGCCCGGGCCGTAAAGTATATTGAAACATTTCATCATTCCGAACCGTCAGTTCGGACACTGTCTCTTCAGTCCGCCAATATAAACAGAGTCATTCCTCTGGAGCAGATTTATTATATAGAAAGCAGCAATCATAAGGTTGTACTCCACTTAACAAATGGAGAATTCACTTGTTATGCGAAGATCGGCGATCTGGAAGGCGAATTACAGGGACAGTTTTTCCGTATCCATAAAGGATACCTTGTTAATCTGGCCTTCATCGAGTCATACAAAAAGACTGAGGCGGTACTGACAACTGGAGAAAAGCTATTGATTTCAAAATATAAATACCGGGATTTTGTAAAAGCTTATCTTCTTTTTCTGAAAAAGGAGAGCGGCCTATGAGTGAAAACGAATTCCTTATTTTTCACAAACTCTTTCGTATCGGCATTGCATTGTTGCATACCGTCAGTTTCACCCTTTTTATGAAATCCTTTTTAACGGGACGCAAACATCTGTACAGAAAACTGCTCCTTGTATTTTCACTTTATCTTGTCTCATGGCTGCTTAGCAGCCAGATAACAGCTTTGCAGAGCGTTTTTACCCTGCTTTTCACAGTCTTGCTTCTAGCCGTCTCTAAGACACTTGAACTTAGGAGCGCATTTGCCTTTTTGCTGGCAATTCTTTACTGCAGCGTCAGAGTCTCAAGCGGATTGATGGCAGAAAGCTTGTATTATACTGTTAAAAAGTTATTTCCCTTTCATTCGGAAACGCCTGAGAGCATCTATCTGAACAGTGCGGCAGAGACGTTGCTATTTGGCCTGTCTCACTTCATTCTGCTGTCTGTCATGCTCTATGTACTCTGCCGGCGGCTTAAGAAAAGACAGATAACCCCTCATTGGCGGGAGCTATGCTACCTATGTCTGATCCCGTCGGCAGGTATCTTGTTTGGCCAGATGGTTTCCCGTCTGCTGCTTGAGGTTCGTGAAGGCATACCGCTTTTGCTCTATGAACGGCATCCGGCGTTTTTAATAGCCGTGCCGCTGCTGGCGCTATTGTTTTACACAGGCGCTTTGCTCACAGTTGCATTTTGGCAGGGTGCAGATGTTCTGCGCAGAGAGCGCGAAGAATATTTTGTAAGTCTCAGGCAGATTCAGGCAGTTCAGGAAAGGATTCAGGAAACGGAACTTTTTTATGCCCGCCTCCGAAAAATGCAGCATGAAGTCCGCGGACATTTGAATACCATAAAGGGATTGTCCCAAAACGGGCAATACAGCGAGCTTGACCAGTATGTCGCCCGCATGGAGGAAAGTATGCAAAGCCTCCCGCTGATACTTCAGACAGGAAATGCAGTTACTGATGTTATCGTCAATGACAAAAAACAGCAGTGCCTTGCAAGAAGCATCGACTTTCGCGCGGACTTTCACTACCCGGCCACTGGACAATACGATGCTTTCGATCTTAGCATCATTCTTCAGAATCTCCTTCAGAACGCACTGGAAGCATGTGAACACGTACCGGAGGAAGATCGGTATATCTCTCTGGTCAGCCGGCAGAAGGGGAAATTTTTCCTGATCGAAGTAAAAAATACATTTTGCAAAGAGATAAAATTTGAACAAAACGGATTGCCTGAAACCACGAAAACAAAGGACAAAGTCTTACACGGCATCGGGTTATCCAACGTACGGCGGGAAGCAGAAAAATATATGGGAGAACTGGAATTAAGAACAGAAAACCATGAATTTTACGCAACAGTTCTGTTGCAGGAAAGGAGTAATCTATGAACAACACAATTCAAAGCAGTTATTATGCTAGTCTGTATGGTATCAACGCAAATCTCAGCACAAACTACGGCAAAAAGAATCATACAAATGTAACCGGAACTAATTTTTATGATATGGCAGTGCAGACAACGGCACGATCCGCTGACAGCATCCGGACAGGAAATGCAGATGAAATCGAAGCCCCCTCTTTGGAGAATATGCTAAAGGCTAAGTATCCCGGCCTTGCCTATCATGTGTTTGACGCAAGCACAAGCTACTGGCGCACAAGGAACGACTACCCGCATTATATGCTTTATGACCAGAACTGCGACGTATCGGTCTTTGAAAACTGGCGGCCTGCCGGCGAGAATCCGTTTTACGGCTCTATAGACGGCAAGTTCATCGCTCCTAAGGAAATCCATGCTTTAAGCAGCGTGCCGCCGGGAAGCAAGGCGGTGGTGATCCACCCCGACGTGCAAAAGCGCATGGAAGAAGACCCGGATTATGCCTATGAGATCATGGAAACAATAGATAACTGGTTTGCTTATGACATAGCGCGGAACGAAGCCGTCATGCCTGGTTACACTGCCGGTATGTCCCAGGCCGTTGCAATCGGCAAGGACGGTACAATCGTGAATGCAGCCGCTTCAAAAGCCGGCGGAACACTTACTAAGAGCAGCGATGAGATGGTTCAGGCTTACTACCGCCGCTTGGAAAAACGTGCTGAATTCTATCGCTGGCTGGAACAAGACTATAGGAGAGAGCTTATATTTAAGGCGGAATAGTGTGTCTATTCCGCCTTAAATATAACACCCAAAAGCCAATTTATTCTGCAAAAAATCCATCTACTCCATTTGCAATCCCTGCCGCCACTTTCTCCTGATACTCTTCCGTCGCAAGCAGCGCATCCTCCTTAGGATTCGTCATATATCCGACTTCAGCGATTGTCACCGGAACTTGGCACCAGTTAATGCCGCTCATCGTGTCGGTCTCCCACACATATTCCTTCTTACAGCCGGCAGCTTTTACCAGTTCATCCAGAACCTTCTCTGACAATGCTTTACTCTTAGAATACAGCTTCGCATTATATGGGTTCTTAGCAGTCTGGCATATGGTCATCGCTCCGCTTGCAGAAGAACTTTCCGAACCATTGGCGTGGACTCTTATGAATGCGTCCGCGCCTGCCCTATTGGCAACCTCCGCCCGCTCAGCATTGCTGATATTTACGTCATTGGACGTTCGGATCATAATCACTTCATATCCCCGCTCCTCCAAGATCTTCTGAAGCTTTAAGGATATCCGCAAAGTCAACTCGTATTCCGCCAGTCCGCTGGTCTTTCCGCTTGTACCGGAGGCCACCTTAGCTTTCATCTCGCTCGCGCCAGGCCCCACCGGTTCCTTATCTGAATTGCCTTTTGCCTGATGGCCTGCATCCACCGCCACCACGTACCCGCTCCCGGGCTTCACAGCGCTTTCATCCGAAGCGTTATCTTCTGATACTTCCGGTTCCGTCTCCCCGGCAGGCTCCGGTCCGCTGCCATCCGTTTCTTCTGCGGGCAATTGTCCGCTGTTTTCCGTATTTTCTACAGGTGTTTGATCATCGGCAGACGTATCTTTTGCCGAAGTTTCTTCTTCCGTAGGAGATACGTCTTCCTCCTTTTTGATCTCATCTACCTCTACGATCTTATCTTCCCTGTCCCTTTCCTTTAATAAGCCGTACCCGCCCACGCAGATCAAGACTAAAACAATACTTAATATTATGATGATCCTTTTTCTGGTCCTTCTCTTCATGATCTATATCCTTCTCCTGCTGCGAAATCAAATCTGCATCTATCTGTCATTTGTACACATATATCTCCAGTCATTCCGATGCGCTCTAGAAAAATATCCGCTTTATATCATTGAACATAACAAATACCATAAGCGCCATAAGCAGTGTGATCCCCACCAGATGCACATATCCTTCCTTTTCCGGCGGTATCCTCTTTCTGCGGACTGCTTCTACTGCAAGGAATACAAGCCTCCCGCCGTCCAGCGCCGGAAGCGGCAGAAGATTCATGACGCCTAAGTTTGCCGACAGAAGAACCGCTATGCTAAGGAGCTGTACGATAACCATGAACACACCGTAAGACTTGCTCTGCTGATACGTATCATCCACAACGCTCACGATTCCCACCGGACCGGAAAGCTGGTCCATGCCGATCTTACCCGTAACCAACATCTTTAAACTGTCAAGCGTCGTACAGATCCAGAACTTCACTTCATATACACCATACTTAAGGGCAGTTAACGCATTCGCCTTTGTGTAGCTTCCGCCTCCAATCCCGAATCGATAATAATTCAACTCTTCATCCATCTTCGGAGTGAGGGTAACACTTCTCTCCTCACCGTCACGCCGGAATACGATTTCCGTGTCTTTTCCCTGATTAAACTGGTTATACGCGGTAATTTCACGGAAAACATGAATCCTCTTCCCGTTCATCTTAACAATCGTATCCCCCTCTTCTATTCCCGCCTCATATGCCGGATATCCTTCTTCTACCGAACTGATGACAGGCGCGTCGTAACCTACCATAACCACAAGAATTACCGCAAATACAAACGCAAGAATGAAGTTAAAAACAGGTCCTGCCGCAATCACTGAAATCCTCGCCCACACAGACTTGTTATTAAAATTCGACGGAGACTCCGTTACCTCCTCATCCTCTCCCATCATACACAATCCTCCGATGGGAAAAAGCTTGATACAGTAGCGCGTGCCCTTATATTCTTTGGAAAACAAGTTTGGTCCCATTCCAATTGCAAATTCCTCTACGTCAATTCCATTTTTCTTTGCCAGAGAAAAATGCCCCAATTCATGGAAGAATACAATAAAGCTGAAAATGATTATCGCAAATATAATACCCAAATCAATCACTACCTCCTGCTGTTAATCCGTTCATAGGTTGCCGTCTCTGTCTCAAGAATCTCCTCAAGGGACGGCTCCTTTATATTTTTGTGGACAGACATACAGTCCTCGATGATCTCGGAGATCTCAAGATACTTCACCTCTCCCTTTAAAAACATGCTGACCGCAAGTTCATTTGCCGCATTGAACACCGTCGGAAGCGTCCCCCCCTGTCTGCCTGCGGAATATGCAAGCCTCAGCCCGTAGAATGTGTCCATATCCGGTTTTTCAAAATCCAGTTTCCCAATGCTCCAAAAATCAAGCCGTTCCCCCGGAAGATACCTTCTCTCAGGATAATAGAGGGCGTATTGGATCGGCAGCTTCATATCCGGCGTGCCAAGCTGTGCAAGGATCGCTCCGTCTTTATACTCCACCATCGAGTGGATAATGCTCTGAGGCTGCACAACCACCTGCACATCATCCACATCCACCCCAAACAGCCATTTTGCCTCGATGACTTCAAGACCTTTATTGACCATAGTGGAAGAATCAATAGTAATTTTAGCGCCCATCGTCCAGTTCGGGTGCTTTAATGCATCCTCCGCACGGATTTCCAAAAGTTCCTCCTGCTTTCTTCCCCGGAAAGGCCCCCCGGAAGCAGTCAGCAGAATCTTTTTTACAGAACTCTTATCATTTCCTTGAAGAGACTGGAAGATGGCGCTGTGCTCACTGTCTACGGGAAGGATTCGAACCTCCTTCCTCTCTGCCAGCGGCATGATCAGGTGTCCCGCCGTCACAAGAGTCTCCTTATTGGCAAGTGCAATATCCTTTCCCGCCTTAATCGCTTCTATGGTCGGACGTATGCCGATCATCCCTACGATCGCCGTCACGAGTACTTCTGTGTCCTCCATCACGGCAATCTCGATCAGCCCTTCCATCCCCGACACGATCTTTGTGTCTGTATCTGCAGTCTTCATGCGAAGCTCTTTTGCTTTTTCCTCGGACCAAACAGCCGCCTTTTTCGGATGAAACTCACGGATCTGCTCTTCCAGAAGAGCAATATTTTCTCCGGCGGCAATCCCGAGAACCCTGATATCTCCATTTTCACGCACGACTTCCAGTGTCTGCGTGCCGATGGAACCTGTTGAGCCTAAAATGGCTATTGTCTTCATACATTCATCTCCCCGTTCAGATATTTCCTGCCAGCAGTATTGCCAGATAGTAGATTACAGGCGCCGTAAATATCACACTGTCAAACCGGTCAAGAATCCCTCCGTGTCCCGGAATCAGCGTACCGTAATCTTTAATATCATGATTTCTCTTCACTGCCGACGCTGCCAGATCTCCGACTTGGGAGATCATCCCCCCCGCACCGCAGATGACGGCATAATGAAGCGGATTCACATCAGCGCCGCCCCAATGGTTCATAGCCAATGCAAACAAAACTCCAAGAAGCGCCGCTCCGGCAACACCTCCGATACCGCCTTCCACAGATTTTTTCGGGCTTAGTTTCGGCGCCATCTTATGTTTTCCAATCAGCACTCCCACACAGTACGCACAAGTATCACATCCCCATGAACTTAAAAATATCAGCCACACGACGATCCCTCCGTCCGGGAGATTTCTTGTCTGGTAAATATAAGACAACATGACTGCCACATAAAACAGGCCGAAAAAGACTGTCATCACCTGCTCTGCCCTAAAATCTGGAAAAGTAAAGACGTAGACTGCCATCGTAAGTACAAGAAACAGAATGGCAAGCATCGTGACATATTCCATATGGCCGGAAAAAAGCACTGCGTAATAAGCAAGAGCTGCGATATAACCCGTAACCCCCAATACTTTATTATGCACATCCACCACCTTATATAATTCAGACAGGCCAATTAAACTAATAATTCCAAGAACCGTGAATAATACATATCCGCCCAGACCAACTGTAGCGATCAGTACGATGACAAGCACGATTCCGCTAAGAAGTCTTGTTTTAAACATCCTGCGTTCCCTCCTTCACACCGCCGTAACGCCGGTCTCTGGCATTATAATGCTCGATTGCCTTTATAAGCTCTTCTTTTGAAAAATCAGGCCACAAGACATCCGTAAAATAAAATTCCGTATAGGCAAGCTGCCAGAGAAGATAGTTGGACAGACGAAGCTCCCCGCTGGTACGTATCATCAGATCGGGATCCGGTATATCATGGGTATCAAGATAACCCTCAAATACCTGTTCGTCAATATCCTCCGCGCTTACCTTTCCCTTCGCACAGTCCGCTGCCAGTTTCCGGACCGCACGTACAATCTCATCCCTGCTACCGTAATTGATGGCGATCTGGAAGTTTAAGCCGCCATTCTCCTTTGTCGCCTCTTCAAGTTCTGCGATTCTGCTTCTGATATCCTCATCAAGTTTTCGCAGATCCCCGATCACGCGGATCTTCATATCATTCTTCTTTGCGGTCTTAAGGCAGGTCTTCATGTAATTGCGCAGAAGCTTCATAAGTGCATCCACTTCATCCTTCGGACGATTCCAGTTCTCCGTAGAAAATGCATAGACCGTCAGGTACTTGATACCCATGCGCCACGCTTCCTCGCAGATCTTCTCCACATTCTTGCTTCCCTGCGCATGGCCGTAATTGCGGGGCATGCCCTTCGACTTTGCCCAGCGTCCGTTTCCATCTAATATAATCGCAACATGCTGCGGAATCTTCATAGTCAGTCTCCCTCTTTAACAGAGCCGTATCCATGTAAGGACACCGCCCAACTTTCTACATAGAAGGACAGACCATTAACTATCTTAAGCGGTCTGTCCCTACAATTATACTACACTGTCATAACCTCTTTCGACTTAACCTCTACGGCTTTGTCAACTTCTTTTACAAATTTATCCGTCATCTTCTGAAGATCATCTTCCATATCCTTGATTTCATCCTCAGAAACTTCGGTCCCTTTCAGCTTCTTAAATGAGTCATTGCCGTCGCGCCGGATATTGCGGATCGCAACCTTTGCAGCTTCTCCCTTTTTCTTCACGTCTTTTACAAGCTCTTTTCTGCGCTCCTCCGTAAGTTCCGGGAATACGAGACGGATCACAGAGCCGTCGTTGTTCGGATTGATTCCCAGATCGGAAGTCTGGATTGCTTTCGTGATCGCCTTGATCATAGTCTTATCCCAAGGCTGAATCTGAATCATGCGCGCCTCCGGGACAGATACGTTGGCAACCTGCTGGATCGGCGTCGGAGTTCCGTAATAATCCACCATGATCCGATTCAGCACATTCGGATTCGCACGCCCTGCACGGATTGCGCCCAGCTCCCCGTCAAGATTCGCCATCGTCTTGGTCATCTTGTCTTCGTAAACCTTCAATTTCTCGTTCATCTTTCTTTCCTCCTTATGATACAGTCACTTTCGTTCCCGTAAATGTCCCTGACATAGTATTTACAATACTGTTCTCTTCATTCAGCCCGAATACCAGCATCGGCATCTGATTCTCCAGACACAGAATAGACGCTGTCAAGTCTACTGCCGCAAGCTTCTTATCGATAATCTCCTGAATAGATATCTCCTCATACTTCTTAGCTTCAGGATTCACTTTCGGATCACTGTCATAGATTCCATCAATAGCCTTGGCAAGAAGCATCGCGTCCGCCTCTATCTCAACGGCATGAAGCACCGCGCCGGTATCTGTAGAAAAATACGGATGTCCCGTTCCTCCTGCAAAGAAGATAACTTTTCCTTCCTCAAGCGCCTTAACAGCCGCATCCTTTGAAAACAGCGTTGTAAACGCGCCGCATACAAAAGGTGTAAAAACCTCTGTATCCATCCCCGCAAACCGGAAGATATCCGATACATAGATACAGTTCATCACCGTCGCCAGCATCCCGATCTGATCCGCCTTTACCCGGTCGATCGTCTCGCTGGTCCTTCCCCGCCAGAAATTACCGCCGCCAGTGACAATCGCAACCTGGATGCCGTCATCCACAAGCTGCTTCACCTGTCTGGCCACTCCAAGACAAGTCGCCTCATCAAAGCCGGTCTTTTTCTCACCCGCAAGCGCTTCCCCGCTAAGCTTTAATAGTACCCTTTTCATAAGCATTCCCGCTCCTTACTTCTGTTATCGCAGTACATCACATACATAAGTAGAGTATAACACAGGTAAAGTAAAAATGGAATATTAAAAAATTTCAAGACAAACCGGCGGGAGCTATGAGCAGATAAAGATCTCTCTCATAACTCCCGCCGGGAAATTCTCATTATCATTTATTACATTCCAAAAGACCATACATCTCCATATTGAAAAGAACCGTCTCACCATTGCAGGCACATAATTTTATCTCATTCTGTCCGTTTCCTGCAAAAATATTATTGGAATGATTGTTCGTATAATTATCGGTAAAGATTTCAAGTGAACTCTGATCCGAAAAAATATGCACATCCAGTTCCTTTCTCCCCTTCAGGTTCATAACGCTCCTTGAGATTCCTTTGCTCCAGCCGTCGCTTTCACTGCGGTCCACAGACATCTGTGCATGCTGAAAGTCAAACTTGCATACGGTTCTCTTACCGCCGCCGCACCGCACGGAGATCAGAAAAGCATCTGCATTTGTTTTTTCAAGATCGATCTTAAATTTCATCTCAAAAGAAACGCCGTCCCCTGCTTTCCAATCCATTTCCGCCGCTCCTATCGTCAGATTATCCTGCCTTTTTTGATCTGTCCGAATTGATTCCAACTCTCTGACTGGCAGGAACTGAAGGCGTCCATCTTTTGTCATGCGCACTTCTCTCACAATATTAAATGAGCCGCACCAACCTTCTTTATACGCCGGTCCCCAATCCTTCCAGAACGGCATCCAATCCCAGCAATTCGCCCATGCGACAATCAGTCTACGCCCGTCCGGGGCCAGAAAAGATTGCGGCGCATAATAATCAAATCCCCAGTCTATCTCCCCGCTGTAATGATAGTCAAACTTCCCAGTCTCATAATCAAAATCACCGGTCATGTACACAACCGTCCGTTCACCGGCTCCCATAGGGGAAACCATCAATACATATTGATCTCCCATCGGATAGAAATCCGGGCACTCCCACATATACCCCCACTCTCCCCGGCTTTCCGCCAGCACATTGAAGAATGTCCAGTGAATCATATCATTGGAACGGTATAACAGCGCCTGCGCTCTATCTTCCTTGCTTGCGCCGCAGACCATATAGTATGTATCCTCATGCTTCCACACCTTTGGATCTCTGAATTGATGGGCAGGAACTCCTTTTGGAGGAGTCAGTACCGGGTTCCCTTCATATTTCTCAAAATGTACCCCGTCCTCGCTGTATGCAATACACTGGGTCTGTTCAAACCCCCTGCCTTCATTTGTGACGCCTGTAAACATTAAAAACAGCTTTCCGTCATGTTCGATGGCACTTCCCGAAAAACATCCGCCCCGCATATGATCATCATAAATCTCACTCGGAGCAAGAGCGACAGGAAGATACTCCCAGTGCAGAAGATCATCGCTTACCGCATGCCCCCAATGCATGTAATCCCAATGCCCGTAATAAGGATTATACTGATAGAAAAAATGATACTTTCCTTTGTAATAGATTAATCCATTGGGATCGTTGATCCACCCGGTCTCAGCCATAAAATGATAGTGCTGGCGCATCCTGCCGTTTTTTACTGTTTCTTTATTCTCATTAATTACACGCTGGGCTCTCTCGATGTTGCGCAGCATTATTTTCTTAGACATAAAACTCCTCCAAATTACTTCTGTTTCCTATTTATACTCATCACGGAGTTTTTTCGCAAATTCCGTATTAAGCCTTGATTCACGGCGTGCCTTATCCTCTTTGATGTGGAATTGTTCTTCTCTTGCCGGAAAATATTCTTTCCACCGTTTCTCCCACGACTGCCTTGCCGCCGCCATTTCCTCTGTAAGCTTGGGCAGTCTCAAATTTCTCTCTGGAAGCTTTGGCACATTGGGAAGTCTTTCTTCTGCAGGAAGGATCGTGATCTCCTCCTCTGTCGGCAGTGTCTGATACCAGTAAGCAGTAGAACTCCAGTCATCAGACAGGTGATTGGCGTGTCCATGCTCGATCGTCACCCGCAGACTCTTCTCAAAACGCACCGGATCTGTAATATGAAAACGATAGGATACCTGAAAACCATCCGTATCGCCCTCATGCACAATTGTTCCAAAGAACGGATACGCATTCCGCTGCATTCCCCACGCATGATTAAAATAATCTTCTGTTCCGGTACCATTAAGACTTGGATATTCCTCACCGTCAATAAAGAACATATCGTTGCCTTCCCCCCACCAGCTTCCCTGATAGTGCTTAACAGTAAGATTGCATCCTACATAATGACCTGTCCCCTTTACGTTCAGAACCGTATAATTGCCTTCCCCCTTAAAGTTGGCGACACTATTCACCTCCGGAGAATTCGTCTGCACATCCGGTCCCCATCCATCGCAAGGATTCTCACGTCTCCAGCAAGAATGGAAATAAGCAGTATTCTCATCCAGCGGCTCTTTATACATCTCGTAATCTATATTAAAGTATAAAATGAAAGGAAGTTCATTCTCATTGACGATCTCAATTTTCGCTTTTTTATTAAAAGGCATCGGAAAATAGCAGGATACAGAACACGGCGCGCCGTACCTTCCCGCCTCCTCCGGCTTCAGCGATACATTAAACGGAAGAGAACTAAAATTGCCCGGATAACAGTTTCCGATACAGAAGAAGTCTCCAAGCGGCGCTAATACACTTGGTGTATCCTGATCGTCCCATGTAATCTTTATCAATGCCTTTCTATAATAGAACGGATCGTAATCATCCCATATAACGCCAAGCGCGGGATGAATTTCCATAACCGGCGCCGCCGAAGCATTCAGCACCGGATCCAGAATACTCGGCGCTTTCACCTTCCGGCAGGAAGAGGTCATCCAGATATGTGTGATGCACCCCGGTCCTTCTACTTCTCCCAGCACAATACTTTCCTTTGCCGGAATCTCCCAGTAATCCTGATTCTTGCCGCGCTGATCCCAGCTTGCAAGTCTTCCGTTTCTTGCCTTTTTAATCGTTGTCAAATCCTGAAATAATCCTGATACCTTACTCATAAATCTTCTCCTTTACCTGATAATTTCATTGAATTTTAAATCCTGCCGGCTCTGACAGAATATTTCCCCTTATCCCTTAACTGCGCCGGCCGTCATACCTTCCACAATATTCTTCTGGAAAATTCCATAGAATATTAATTCCGGAATGATAATCATAACACTGGAAGCTACGATTCCGCCGTAATCTACGGTATAAGTCCCTTTAAAGAACGATGCACCCATAGATAATGTATAATCCGAAACATCTCTGAGCATAACCGAAGCAAACGGGAATTCATTCCAGATGTACAGAACGTTAAATATCACAACCGTCGCAATAACCGGCTTCGTCATAGGAAGGATAACCTTCAGCATAAGATCCCATATATTGCACCCGTCGATCACCGCCGCCTCATCAATCTCTGTCGGCAGTGATTTAAGATATCCGACAAGAAGCAATGTATTGAAAGAAATAGAAGTGGCAATATACGGAAATATCAAGGCCAGCTTTCCTCTCAGACCGAAGAATACATTGATTTTATACACCGGAAACAATAAAATAAACGGAGAGATTGACAGTCCCATGATCAAAAATCCATATAGCATCTTTCTCAGTTTTTCATTCTGAAATTCCATTCTCGCAAGGACAAATGAACTAAAAAACGTAATGATAAGCTCAGCCGCCAGAGAAATCACACATACAAATATTGTATTTCCATACAGCCTCGGGAAATCCAATGTTTCCATCGCATGCTTATAATTGTCCAGATTAAATGTCTTTGGCAGTGACAACGGCGAAGATAAGATTTCAGAGTTTGTCTTAAAGGAAAGAATCAGCATCCATACAAACGGGAATACAACCAGTAACGTAATCAGCGCCATAAGTATATACTGACCTGCTTTTTTTCTCTTATTTACCATACGAACCCTCCCTCTCCTTTGTTAATGTACTGTATACCGCCGTAATCAGCAGCGAAAGCAGAAATGTAATTGTTGCAAGCGACATCCCGTACCCGTAATCTCCGCTGGAAAATGTCATGGAATAGCTGTATGTCACCAATGTTTCTGACAGATGGTTCGGTCCTCCGCCTGTCGTCTGTTGTACAATTTCAAAAATCTTGAATACACCTGTAATAATCAGCACCGCTACGGTTGAAATCGTAGTTCTCATCATCGGAATGATCACATACCGGATTTCCTGTACGGCGCTCGCCCCATCAATCTTAACTGCCTCCAGAACATCTCCCGGAATCATCTTGAGACCCGCGATAAAAATTGTAACCAGATATCCCAGCTGCTGCCAGAAATAAATGACCGCAATACTGTAAGGCGACAGCGTGTCTCCGCCAATCCATTTATGCTTAAGCCCATCTGCCCCGATAACATCCAGAATACTATTGATGATACCGATGTTTGGATCCAGAATATACACCCAGATAATACCTACAATAATAGGAGCGATAATTGCCGGTGAGAAGATCAGCGCTTTTGAAAAATCCACGGCCTTCAGTCTTTTATTCAACAAAAGTGCAATCAAAAAGGACAGTGTGAGCAAAAGCACGAATGCCATTACAAACATAATCATTGTATTTTTCAATGATATCCAGAATATCTTATCCTGAAACAGCCTCATGTAATTTTTAAACCCGATAAAACTTGCCTGTCCGATTCCTGAATATTTTGTAAAACTGTATCTGACTGCAATGATAATCGGCAGAATGATAAAGATACTGTACACAAGTAATGTGGGAATCATTAGGCCAATCTTATATTTTTTCTTACTTAACCAACGCATAATATTAACCTGTCTTTCTTATGCTTTTCCCTATAGTTCCTTTATAATGTGATTCCGGCGCCGGAATTCTCCATGCCGCCGGAATCCTCTCACCTAAAAATTACTTGCTGTTTGCTAAAGCTGCATCTAATTTATCGAGAGCCTCTGCCGGCTGATATGTACCCTGCAGAACTCCGAATATACCATCGTACAGCGCTTCCTGAACTGCGGAAGATACGGTAAGATCCGGTGCTGCCTGCGGACTTGCCCATCCGTTTGCAAGAGCCTCGATCATTACATTCATGGAATACTGGCTGTCTGAAGCCGCAGCACCTTCATAGTTAGTCGCCGGGAAGATAGAACCTTCATAAGAAATCTTCGCCGCTTCCTCTCCATAATAGAATTTCAGGAATTCATAGACACCTTCTTTTAATTTTTCATCATCCGCAACTGACGCGCTGACACCAATCGGCGCTGACGGAACCTTCATTACAACATCCTGACTGCTCTGTGTATCTGTAAATCTCGGCCCCCACCAGAATCCGATCTGATCACCGATATTCTTATCAAATTCAGCACAGTCCCACTGACCAGTTCCAAACATTGCAGCTTTCCCTTCATTAAACAACTGTTTTGCATCAAAATATTCGATTGTAGCCATATTTTCCGGGAACGCGTTGGCATCCTTAAGACCTTTCAGCTTCTCAAAGCAAGCCGAAAGCTCTTTATTATTAAACTTATCTTTTCCATCCAATATGTTTCCGATATTCTCTTCCCATCCGTATCTTGCAAGAAATTCATTGAACTCCCACATCGCATAAGCGCTGTTCTTGCTTCCGATCGCAAGCGGAGTAACTCCGCTGTCCTTAAGCTTCTTTACCATCTCAAGAAAATCCTCATAGGTCGTTTCATCAGTCGGATAAGCAACCTTTGCGTCATCGAAAATCTTTTTATTATAAAAAATACCCTGAACGTTACACTGATATGGAAGTCCGAATTGACCGTTATCGTCTTTAAAAGCCGCTTCCATCCCGCCAAGTGCGGTTCCTATATCTGCATTTTCATCCAAAAAATCTGTCAGATCGAGCAGAACGCCGGCTTCGCTGTATTCCGAAGCTTCGGAACCTTCGATCCAGAAAATCTGCGGCAATGTTCCATCCTCTGCCTTCAGCTTCATATTCTTTGAATGGGTCTCTGTATCCGCCGCCTCAAACTCTACTTTATATTTCCCCTCATTCGCTTTATTGAAAGCCTCCACAATATTATTTGTAACAGATTCCTGCTCCGCCGGATTTGCCACATGAATGCCAAATTTGATGACCGTCGCCCCACTCTCATCCGTTGCAGCTTCTTTGGAACCGCCTCCGGAACATCCGGTTATCAAGCTCAATGTCATTGCACCAATCATTACTGCCGACAGTAATCTTTTTAAATTTCTGTTCTTCATAATAATCCTCCTTCTTTTTTTGCCGTTTTTGTGGAACCCGTTCCACATTTGATAAAAAATAAATTGTCTCCGTTTTGCTTTCTGTAAACACTCGTTATGGAACCCGTTCCACTATGAGCAAAAAATAAAAAATCTTAAAAACGCGCCTTTTTGATTTCTTTAAACCCATTATATTACATTGCCATCACTTGTCAACTAATTTTTTAACTTTCTTTTTATATTTGTATATAATTACAGAATTATGAAACATTTTTTTAGTAATTATTACCTATACAACTGTTGTATCTCCCTTTCTTAGTTCAACGTTCAGAATCACGTTTTTATTTTTATAAATCCTGCCGCCTACCAACCTGTGAATCAGCCGGACCGATTCCTTTGCCAGACCTTCTATCGGCTGTACCACCGCCGTCATTTTCGGTTCGACCATCTCTGTAATGTAAGTTCCGTCATAGGCAACAAACTTCACATCCCCCGGAACCTTTCTGTGACTGCGTATGGTCTCATTCATACATTCGATCGCCATACGATCGACGCCAAATACTCCGTCAAATTCTATTCCCATTGAAAACACATTTCGGACAACCTCCCGATAATAACCGGAATCCAGTCTGTTCCATTCCAGATCATAGCAGATTGTCTCAACATCATGCTGTTTCATGACACGTTCAAACTCATAATGCCTCTCATGATAAGGAGACTCAACCTCTGTAGCGCCTCTAAAATGCAGCACCTTCCTGCACCCATTTGCAATCAGCGTCTCCGCTGCCAGACGTCCTCCTTCTTTGTGATTTACCGCAACTACCGGAATATCCTCTCCCAAATAACGATCAAGCGCAACAATCGGCTTATGTATCTTTTTATATTCTTCTACATCCAGAGAATGAACGCCTGTAATGACTCCATCCACAATATGGCGCCTTAACATATCAAGATATTCTAATTCCGCATTGCTTTCCTTTTCTGTGTTGCAAAGCATCATTTTAAATCCATACCGATAAAGTTCTGCTTCCGCATAGTCTACAAATTCCGAGAAAAACGGGTTTGATACATTCGGCACAAGAACTGCTATGATCCCTGTTTTTTTATGAAACAGCTGCCTTGCCAGCTCATTCGGTGTGTAATCCAGCTTGTTCATGGCATTTTCAATCTTTGCTCTGGCTTCCTCTGACACATATCCGCTGTCATTCAAAAATCTTGATACCGTCCCTACGCCAACTCCGGCTTCCTTTGCAACATCTCTGATACTCGCCATATGCTCTTCTTCCTTCCTGAAATTTCTAATTCTATTTTAAATTATTTTTTATAAATGTCAAACGGAACTTTTACGGAAAGTCTTGACGCAAGTCTGATTTCGGACTATAATCTTAAGTACGAAATCAGACTATTAGCAAAATAAAAGAACAGGAGACGGCAGACACATGGACTTCCACATCAATCAAAATTTAAAAGAATATAACCGCATTTACAAAGAAAACAACAACATTTACCACGATATTGCGCTGCGCCTGAAGCTGTCGGACAGCGCCTTTGACATTTTTTATGCTGTCTGCGTATTAGGCGACGGATGCCTGCAGCGGGATATCTGCAGCCTGTCCGCTACAAGCAAGCAGACCATCAATTCTTCCATCCGAAAGTTAGAAAAAGAAGGCTATCTTACCCTTAAACCGGGAAAAGGACGGCAGATGCACATTTTTCTGACCGAGACAGGAAAAGCGCTTGCTCAGGAACGGATTTACCCGGTTATTGAAATTGAGAATAGTGTTTTTGACGCTATGTCTGAAAACGAGTGCCGGGAACTTCTAAGACTCAGCAAAAAATATATGGAAATATTGAAAAAGAATGTAAAGGAATTATTGCTATGAGAATAAAGTTGTCAGACCATTTTACCTATAAAAAATTGATCCGGTTCGTACTGCCTTCCATCATCATGATGATCTTTACCTCCATCTACGGTGTAGTGGACGGCTTATTTGTATCCAATTTTGTGGGGAAAACGGCATTTGCGGCTATTAACCTGATCATGCCCTTTCTCATGGGCTTAAGCGCGCTGGGATTTATGGTCGGGACAGGCGGAAGCGCGATTGTAGCAAAGACGCTGGGCGAAAAGAAAAGTAAGAGAGCCAACGAATACTTTTCCATGCTGATCTATGTAACGATCCTCGGCGGTCTGGTCATATCCGTCATCGGCAGCATCTTGATCCGGCCGGTCAGTTCTTTTTTAGGCGCCTCCGGAGAGCTTTTGGAAAACTGTGTCCTGTATGGAAGAATTCTTTTTCTGTCGCTGACGCCCTATATGCTGCAGAATGTTTTCCAGAGCTTTTTCGTGACGGCAGAGAAACCAAAGCTGGGACTCTATGTGATCATTGCTGCCGGACTTACGAATATGCTGCTTGATTTTCTTTTTATCGCCGTTTTCAAATGGGGGCTTGCAGGAGCCGCCCTTGCCACTGCCGCCAGCGAATATATGGGCGGTTTTCTGCCCGTTTTTTATTTTTCGCGTAGGAATGGAAGCCTTCTAAGACTCGGGAAAACGCACTTTGACAAAGGGATCCTGCGAAAGACATGCTTAAACGGCTCTTCCGAACTGATGACGAATCTGTCCATGTCTGTGGTAAATTCCCTGTATAACTTCCAGCTTATCCGGTTTGCCGGAGAAGACGGCGTTGCCGCATACGGCACGATCATGTATGTAAACTTCTTCTTTGCGGCTGTATTTTTCGGCTATTCCATCGGAAGCGCGCCGATCATCGGATACCACTACGGTGCGGGAAACCACGATGAACTTAAGAACCTTTTTAAAAAGAGCCTTTCTCTCATCGCCGTCTGGGGAATCCTTTTAACCTTGCTGGCCCATCTCCTTGCCGCGCCTCTTGCTGTTGTTTTTGTAGGATATGACAGAAAACTCTTTGCCATGACCTGTCATGGCTTCCGGCTCTACAGCATGTGTTTCCTCATATGCGGCTTTAACTTTTTTGCCTCCTCCTTTTTCACGGCTCTTAGTAACGGAGCAGTATCGGCGGCAATCTCTTTCTTACGCACGCTGGTATTCCAGATTGCCGCTGTCTGCCTGCTGCCGCTCCTTCTCGGGATCGACGGAATCTGGCTGGCGGTCACTGCAGCGGAGGCGATGACTTTGGTTGTAACTATTACATTCTTCGTCTGCAAGAAAAACAAATATCATTACGCATAATGCAAAAATGTCATGAAAGTTACTGCCTTTGCTATAACCTAATGAAGATTTTTCGCAGCCCGTATGACGTGTTCTGCCAGAACAGAGGCGGTGATACTTCCTACTCCTCTCGGCACCGGACTGATATAGGAAGCCTTTTTCTTGGCTCCTTCAAAGTCCACGTCGCCGCAGAGGTTTCCTTCTTCATCCACATTGATGCCCACATCTGCAACTACCGCGCCCTCTCCTATCATGTCCGCCGTTATCATCTTCGCGTTTCCGGCAGCCGCAACCAGAATATCGGCGCTCCTGCATATCTTAGGAAGATCTGCAGTCCTTGTATGGCAGATCGTAACTGTAGCGTGCTCTTTTAAAAGCATCATGGACAAAGGTTTTCCCACTACCATGCTGCGTCCTACCACCGTCGTATTCTTTCCCTTCAGATCAATACCGTAAAACCTTAACATCTTCATAACCGCTTCCGCCGTACAGGGTGCATAGCCTGTCTCGTCTCCGGCAAATACTTTCGCAATATTCACGTCGCTCATACAGTCCATATCTTTCGCCGGATGGATCATTTTCCTTACCGGCTCCTCGTCAAGATGTTTCGGAAGAGGTCTGAACATCAGGATTCCGTGAACAGATGGATGATCATTTACCTCTCGGAAGGCTTCTTCAAACTCTCTCTGCGTAGCATCCTCCGGAAGCTCCCTTACCTGACACTTAATTCCAACTGTCTCCATCCGCTTCTTCGCTCCCCGCTCGTAAGACAGGTCCTCCTCACGGCTTCCCACCCGGATGATCGCAAGGCAGGGCGTAACTCCGCCCTGCTTTAACAGTTCCGTCTCTTTTATCAACTCTTCTTTCATGGCATTTGCCACGTCAATACCTTTCATTAATACACTCATCACTGCCTCCTACCGTATCTTCTCAAGTACGCCCGCATAGATCTCTTCCTGCAGCTTTCTCCCCTGCGCGATCAAATCGTCCGACTCCCTGTTGAGTTCTTCTGCCCTCTTTCGGTTTTTCATAAGCTTCGTATTGATATAGATATTCAGTGAAGCTCCCTCAAGAGCCGCCCTTGCAAACAACACTGCGACGCCTACGTCGCTGACCGCAAGCTTACTGCCCTTTTCTTCCAGTAATTTTAAAAGTTCAAACACTTTAAAAACTGTTTTCATGATCTCAAGAGGAACCCTGCTTGCCTCATAAAGCGCATGTTCCATTACTTCTTCTTTTTTTTCTATCTCTTTCGGCGTTCCCTTCGGCATAGAATAGGCTTTGGCTAACGGTTCAAAAGCCTCCGCGTCCTGATCCGTCAGAAGAATAAGCTTTTCTTTCAGCTCCTCTAACCGGCTGCGGATTGCAATCATCTCTTCCTCAACATCCGCATATTTTTTCTTTCCCACCGTCAGGTTCGTCACCATCATTCCCAGCGCGGCAGCAAACGCGCCGACAGCCGCCGAAGCTCCGCCGCCGCCCGGCGTCGGTTCTTTTGAAGATAACACATTCAGAAAATCCGTTGTCTTTTGCTCTAGCATCATGGTCTTTCATTCCTCCTATGCTTCTTTACAAATCCTCAGTTTTTATCCATTCGATAATATCCGTCATCATCTGCTCTTCTTCCTTGTCCGAAGAGCAATAAAGCGCAAGCTCCGCACAGATTGCATGTTTGTCGTAACGGATATTTTTAAGATGCCCGCTAAGCCGCTCCACAAACTCCGGCTTCATGGAATCTGAGAAAACATTTATGTCCCCGACCTTCCCGTTCTTTACCTGAAACTGCAGCGTTATCTGTCCCCACACAAAACGTTTTGACAGCTCGTACTGAAAAGCCAGCGTCCTCCCATATATCCAGTCCCACGAAGAAAACTTCTCTGTCCGCTCTCTGATCTCTTCTTTGTCAAGCTTCCTGCCTTCTAATATTCTGGCCTTTAATCCAAAGACCTCTTCAAAACTTGCCAAAAGCTTTTCCTTTAACAGATCAATGGTAAGCTCCGGCGCATAGCTTTTTAAGTTCACCACCCGAGACCTTACAGAATCCACGCCCTTTGCCTGAAGCTTTTCCTTAGAGACAGTCAGATATCTTGAAAGCTCGCCGAGATTCACATCCACCATCAGAGTCCCGTGATGACAGCAATATTCCCCCTGCTTATAAAATGCATTGCCTGAAAATTTGTGCCCATCTATCAGTATGTCATTTCGCCCGGATTTTATTGCATTGATCCCCAATTTCCTGACTGCCGTTAAGATAACCTCAAGCTGCCGGTCTACATCATAATTTCCATTTCTCACAAGAAACGTAAAATTCAAATTTCCCAGATCATGATAGACAGCGCCGCCGCCCGAAAGCCTCCGCACCGGATAACCTTTCTCATCTTTCAGTTTATTTACAATGCATTCCTTCCATATATTCTGATTCCGCCCTATAACCACTGTGTTGGCATTCTGCCAGAGATACAAAATGCACTCATTCTCAGCACAGTGGAGGAGCAAATACTCCTCCACTGCCAAGTTGTGGTAAGGATCCGTCTCTTTACTCTCGATATATGATAATTTCCCGACCATCTTACTTCTCCCTGTTAAAATCATACTTCTTCATATGCCATTGTACAACAATTCTTTCATTTATGCATCATATAATTCGCACTTAGCGCCGCGCCCCCGCTTGCCGCCGGAATTCCTTCCTCTCTTCTGCAAAGACAGTCCGAAGGCAGAGATCCCTTGTACTGATTATTAGCTTGAGCAGGCGGCATGGATTTGAGATTCAAATCGGGAAGAAGAAAAAGGCATCTGCAGGATTTCAAATGCATAAAACCTTGCAGTATGCCTTTTTATCTACAGACATTATCTAACATTTAATGAAATCGGAATAAAATCTTTAACCTTATGCCGCTTTCAATACCTCTCTCGGCGACCGTTCCTTTCGCGCGGGAGCCAAAAAGCACCGCTTCTTTCACCCGGTACTTCTTGCAGCACCTGATAATTTCCCTCAAAACCGTCTCTACCGTCATTAATCTGTACCATCTCTCCTTTTCGCAATCCGCGAATATGCCTATACTATGGCTTATCTGATTATTTTTCTCAACATCAATATCTAAAAACACCTCTTAAGCAGACTTTGATTCTTGACCCTGTCTGCCTAAGAGGCATCCTATCCATGATTCCTCCTACTTCACCGCAAACTCAACCCCGTTCACCGTTATCTTCGCAATATCATCCACATCCACCAGTCGGTTGAACACAGTCTTATAGTACGTTCCTGTCCCGAACTGATAGCTGCTGTTCTCCACATTTTTCTCCTTATCACAGACAACATAACTTTCCTGATTCTTATACTCCACCGCAATAGAATTCAGATAGTAGGGGTCCTGCGCCTCCTCCTTAGAAAGCCCCATTCCCTTTGCCATGTCAACGCTCATGGCAATGGGTGAATACTCCAGATATCCCTTATCGCCCATATCAATCTTTTTCACCGGTACAGGCTTTTTTGAAGTCAGCTTAATCTTCTCCGTCTCAGTTTTTGTCTTCTCTGTCAGCTCCTTTCTGGTGCAAGGATACGTCTCAATCATAAGCTCCGGCACATCCCCGTCCTTTAACGGCTCGCTCCACAGCATGTAGGAATAGCAATAAAGCTTGTCATCCGTACTCTTCTTCATATCTATATAAGTATTCTCCCCGGCGAACGCTCCGTTTTTCGTCTCACAGTTAAAATAAAAATCCGACTTGTCCGTAAAATACGCACCCTTGGTAAGATTTGTCTCCTTATCGCCTGCAAGCGCCGTAACCCCGCCTTCTCTTTCCAGCGTAAAATACATCATCGCGCCGTTTCTGTCATAGACAAAGCTGTTGACCGTAAGGGTATGGCTGCCGATTTTCTTCACGACAGGCTCCTCCGACACGTAAGAACCGATTGCCTGTTCTGCCATCTCCTCGTCCACCGGAACATATTCTCTGGAAGGGAGCGTCACCGTAACCTTAGCATCCTTCCCCTTCTTTCCGGTATCGACCTCGCGCTTTAAGATGCCGTTAGACTCCCTCGTCTCATTGCCGAACATGGCCTGAAAAAATTCTGTTTTTGAGGATGCGTACACCACGCCCGGAACTGCCAGACAAAAGACCGCGATAGCCGCCGCTATCCTCCGTGCGCTCCCCGCCTTCCTCCGGCGGACATTCCTCTTTTCAAGCTGCTTATACGTCTGCTGGATCCTCGTCTCCACCACATCCGAAATCTGGATATCTTTATTTAAAATATCTCTCATCTCTTTTTCTGTTTTCTTCATAAACTAACGCCTCCTTTAACAGCAAAGTGCCTGTTTTAACTTCTTTCTGCCTCTCATGAGCTTGCTTTTCACCGTATTCTCATTCATATCAAGAATCTGCGCTATTTCCTTCGTGCTAAAACCTTCCCCGTAGTGCAGAAGGAAAATCGGCCGCACATCCTCGGAAAGCTCTGAGAGCAGCTCGTAAAACTCCCGGTCGTCAGACGGAGCACTTCCTTCCCTGCCCTCCTCCCAGCCGGCTTTCACAAAATGTCTCTGCTGCTTTAACAGATCGTTACAATGATTCATCAGAATACGGGTAATCCATGTCTTAAAATAAGCTGATTTTCTAAGCTCTCCAATGTGTTCATAAGCTGACAGTATCGTGTCCTGCATCACATCCGCGATATCTTCCTCACTCTTTAAGTAACTCTTCGCCACCTTGTAAAGCGCCGTCTTGTGCATCTCCATCAACTCCACAAATGCATCTGTATCGCCCTTTTGTGCTTTTTTCACCAGTAACAGCTCCATGAACTTCACCTCCCCTTTTTCGTTTTGTTTTTGTTTTACACCTATTAGACTGAATTACCCTGTGTTTGGTTGCATGTATTGAAAAAAAGCAATAAAACAACAGTCTCTGCTGTTTTATAGCATCGGCTTTCATTCAGATCTTTCCGTTCCATGCCAATAATATAACTTCAGGCTTTTCATTCTTTATCACTGCAACTCCTAACTTTCCAGTATGTCAAACCGGAATTTATTTTGATAGTAGTTTTAAAAACAAACTGCACACCATTTTCCTTTGCCGTTTCTTCTATTATGGGAACATATTTTACATTAAACGGACATTGGCTGGTATAATATAAAACATATCCCTTTTCTTCAATATGAGGATGCTTTGCGCATTCCTTGAATTTTGGCAAACAAGTAACCATGCCTTTTTTGATAATACTTGAATGTCACTTTTTTTATGATCAGCGCTTTCGTAAGCGCCTCCAGATAAAGATAAATAGTCTTCGAAGACAGCTCCTGCCCTCGGCCTTCAGATACACCATAATATTCTGCGCCGAGAACTCCCTCCCGGTCGTGTCGATCACATACTGCAGGATCAGATTAAAAAGCATGGTACTTTTAAGGCCCAGCCCAAAAGCTCTCCTCGTCCGCCCCTCTTTTCGTCAGCATCAGGTACTCCCGAAAGTTCAGAGGGTGGATCTGAAACGACACATAGCGGCCGGAAAGGACTGTTGACAGCTCATCAGACAAATGCTTACTGTTAGAGCCGGCAATGAAAATGCTCAGATTCCCACAAGATGCCCGCAGCGAATTGATCGATAACCGAATCTCATTCAATCGTAAATTTATTTTCTATACGGAAAATATCTACCCCAGTTCACTTCTCCGATACCCCGCATACATCACCGGCATCATCAAAAGCGCCAGCAAAAGGTACACCGGTATCAGTATCTCATACACACCATGCCCCTTCCCGCCGATTTCATAGATCAGGTTATCCCGCAAAAATGTACTGATCCTGAGCAGCATATCCGGAAACAGGTTCATCGCTTTCGTAAGGAACGGCACCCGCCCAAGAAACATGGGCGCACAGGACAGCGCGAAAGGAATGGTCACCGCCGCCACCGCCGAGCGGCTCTTCGCCGAAACAAGCACCGCCAAAAACAGAATACACAAATGGGCAACATACCCGCCAAACATGGTGAGCAGCCACTTTTCGGCAAATGTAATGTTATACATGCACATCCAGTTGAGCGAGTCCGTCTGGATCATAAGCCCCGCCCCCTGAACGCCCAGCATCCCAAGCACCAGCCCGGTAAAAAGGAGCATGGCTGCCCAGTAGATGACCGTGACCACCGCAAAGCACGCCTCTATCTTCGCCATGACGCCCCGGTTTCTCCCGTAATTGGCAGAGAAAAACACCGAATCCGCCCCAAGCTGGAACTCGCAGGAAAACACGCCGGACACTAAAAATCCGATGATGACAATGGAAATGATCATCAGCGTCGGCAGATACTGGGAGTCAAGGACAGCCTTCCACCCGTCCGCATAGCCATAGTAAAGCGGAGCCTCAAACTCCCCATACCGGCGCAGGAGCACCTCCTTCTCCTCCTTTGAATACCCCTGCACGGCAAACTCCTCCTTCAAAAGCGAAACCCTCTTCTCATAAAGGGTCGCCGCCGTATCCGGGGAAATGCTGTCGCACAGGTAATAGTCATAATTTCCCCGGCTGGCCATCCCGGAGTTAATCCACTCCCTGAGGTCGCTGAACCCCTGATACTTTACCAGCGCCCCGTCCTCCGTATCCGCTTCGTCATGGGCTTTTTTGTTCTCCTCCACCACTTTCTTAAGCACATCCTCCGTCACATACCCTTTCCACTTATTCTTCTCACGCCTCAACCTTCCGGCGGCAAATATGCCGGACACAGCGCTGCCGTCCTCCTTATAGTATTTCACATCCCGGGCCGCCAAAAGGCTCCCCGCGATTACAATCACAAACAACAGCAAGACCGCTCCCTGGTTCATCCGCTTCGACCAAATCTTTTTCAACTCAAACCGCAGCATTTTCTTCCCCCGCTTTCTCCCCAAAATAATATAAAAATACATCCTCCAGGTTCGCATCCACCAACACCGCATCCCGCGCCGGTCTCTTCCCCGCGATGATCCGAAGTTCCACCCCATCATGCTCCGTCTTAAGGTTCGACACCTTATACTTCTTCATAAACGCGGACACCTCATTTTTCCGTGCAAATACGCTCCACACTCCTTCTTCCATGGAGTCGATCAGCTCCTCTGCCTCCCCCTCAAGGACAATCCGCCCGCCTTTCATCAAAAGTATCTGGTTGGCGATATACTCCACATCCGACACGATATGGGTGGACAAAAGCACCAGCCGCTCTTCTGCCAGCTCGCTGATGAGGTTCCGGAAACGAATGCGCTCATTGGGGTCAAGCCCAGCCGTCGGCTCGTCAAGCACTAAGATCTTCGGGTTGTTCAACATCGCCTGGGCAATCCCCGCCCGCCGTTTCATCCCCCCGGACAAGGCTTTCATCTTTTTCTTCGCCACTTTCGCAAGCCCCGTCTTCTCAATCAGCTCCCGCGCCCGCCGTTTCGCCACCACCGGGCGCAGTCCTTTGAGCGCCGCAATATAAAGCAGATAATCCTGCACCGAAAACTCCGGGTAAAACCCAAAATCCTGGGGGAGATACCCCAAAATCTTCCGGTACTCCCCGCCCATCTCCTTAATCTCCCGCCCGTCACACCGAATCTCCCCCTCCGTAGGGGTAAGGAGGGTGCAGAGCATCTTCATAAACGTCGTCTTTCCCGCGCCGTTGACTCCCAAAAGCCCGTACACTCCATTTTCCATCGTAAGGTTCAGATGGTCTACCGCCGTAAACCCACCGAACTCCTTCGTAAGATTATTTATCCTCAGTTCCATGAATATCAACCTCCCCGCAATATTTTACCGCCCGGTAAACACACGCCGCCATCACCGCTGCCGCCGCCAAAAACAAGCACACCCACACCGGCAGCAGCGCCGCCCGGTATATCCTTTCATTCATCGTAACCAGCCACCACACCCCGCTCCACACAAGACATGCCGCCACCGACACAGTTTCCCTCACCCCATGTTTGTTGCACAAAATACCAAAGCAGATACATGCCGTCACCACCACTGGGAAAAGAAACTGCACCAAAAGCTCACTCACCGTAAAGTGAAACCGCCCCTTAAGCCCCATGCAGAACGCCGCCGCCAAAAACACATCCGCCGCCCCGAACATCAGCATCCGCGCCGCATAGATCTGCCGCAGCGAATAGTAAGCCGCCGTCTCCACCTCCAAGCTTGAATACGTCCTGTTCCTCCACATTTCCGGGATAATGAGCACCACAAACAACACGCCCGCCACCCCCACGCTCCGGCGCATATAATACTCCTCCTGCATATTCCCAAGAAGAATCCCCGCCGTCATAAGCAAAAGGCACTGGTACACCCACCACCGTTTCTTAAGCACAAGAAACTGCGTCCTCAAAAACTCCGCGTAAGACAACATCCGCTCCTGCTCCCTCTGAAAGAACGCCTCCCCGGACAACCGCACCGTCTGCGCGATTCTTTCTTCCCTCGGCATCGTCTTCATACTCTCTCTATACTCCTTAAGCATTTTTTCCAAGTCCATATAACCACTCCATTCTTAAAATGCCAATCCGCCTACATCTTCCATACCCCCACTCTCCGCAAGCTTCTTTCGCAAGCTCTCTTCGCAGCACTTTACCCCAGAAAATGCTCACAACACCTTACTTTGCAAGACGCTCCTGCCGCACGTTACTCCTGCAAACGTCTAAGTCGCACTTTACTCCAGAAAATGTCTAAGCCGCGCTTTCCCCTCCCGCAGCCGGTACTTCGCAAGGGGGACGCCGATGCCAAGCACCCTTGCCGCCTCGGAAATCTTCATCCCCTGGAGACAGTGCAGGATGACCATCTCCCGGAACTCCTCCGAAAGCTTAAGGAGCGCCTCTTCAAGCACCGCCCGCTCCACCGCCGCCCCCAGGGAATCCGGGGCCGGAGAGCCTTTCGATTCAAGCTCCTCCCGCTCCATAGGCACATCCCTTTTCTTCTTATAGAAATCCCGGCACAGATTCCCGGCGACTGTGTAGAGGTAATTCTTCGCCTTCCCCACATGCCGGTATTCCGGAAGATTCTCAAAAAACTTAAGAAACGTCTCCTGGGTCAGGTCTTCCGCACTCAGCGCGTCAAAACAGTGGAACCGGCAATACTTCAATATCTCGCCGTAATACTTCCGCACAAACGTATCAAAAGCCGCATCGTCTCCCTGTTTCATCCTTCTGACCAAAAGAAACTCCGTATCCAAGCAATCCCTCCTCTCCCGGCAGCCGCCGATTTTTCTATCGTAAAAAATTTCCCGCGGTGAACATGCACGTTCTAACATGTATAACGAATCAAGGAAAGAAAAAGATAGGAAAAAAATTATTTGTCCTGAATTTCTTCATAAAATCCCATCCGCCGCCCCAAAATATGATACAATATCCTTACATTCACGAAAGGAGAAATTTACATATGAACAACGAAAGAATCGCCCGCGTACTGGCAAAGATGGAGGAAAAAGGACTTACGCAGCTTATCGTATCCGATCCGTTAAGCATCCGGTTCCTCACCGGAATCATGGTAAACCCAGGAGAGCGTCTCTACGCCCTGATCCTCAAATCAAACGGCGAACACGTGATGCTCCTGAACTACCTTTACTTCGTATCCGACACCGGATTTAAAGAGGTATGGTTCAGCGACATGGAAGACCAGATTTCCATCATCGCAGACCAGATTGATACGACAAAGACACTGGGCATCGATAAGACATGGCCGGCGCGTTTCCTCATTCCACTTCAGGAGAAATGCCCAGAGCTTAAAACAGTTTGGGGTTCTGACTGCGTGGACGGCGTGCGCGCGGTGAAAAATGAAGAAGAGATACAGATTATGAAAGAGGCGTCTGCCATCAATGACCGGGTGATGGAAATGGTCAAAGATTACATCAAGGAAGGCATGACAGAAAAACAGATTGCCGACTTTATCGACAACGAATACTTAAAAGCCGGTGCAAGCGGAACGAGCTTTGACACCATCGTATGTTTCGGCCCCAATGCCGCTGACCAGCACCATGAGCCAAGCGATACGCGTACCCTCAAGGCGGGCGAATGCATCCTCATTGACATGGGCTGCGTATGGAAAGGGTATTGCTCCGACATGACAAGAACCTTCTACTGCAAGGAGGCGTCCGTCGAAGAGCAGGAAATCCACGACATCGTCCGCGAGGCAGTGCTGCGCGCCGAGTCTGTGATAAAGCCGGGCGTCCGGTTCTGCGACATCGACGCACAGGCAAGAGATTACATCGACGAAAAAGGCTACAGCGAATACTGGAAGATCCGCCTCGGCCACTTCATCGGCCAGGAAGACCACGAGTACGGCGACGTCTCCCCCATCAACAAAAATGCGGCGGAACCGGGCATGATCTTCTCTATTGAACCTGGTATTTATATTGAAGGAAAATACGGCGTCCGCATCGAAGACCTTGTCCTTGTGACAGAGGACGGCTACGAACTGCTCAATGCAGTTGAAAAGAAATGGCAGACGATTGGTTAATAAAATTACACCCGCTCTCTGGCTTATCCTCCGGGAGCGGGATTTTTTAAGATTCTTTTTCTCCAGCCTCGTCTAACTTTCGCAAAAGTTCCTTTGCCTGCTGCACTTGCGCAAGCCTTTCTCCTTCAGCTATCACATATTCAAGATTGATTCTTGCACTTTTCGTTTCGCCCAGTCCTGCATGAATCTCAGCCTCCAACATACTATATTTAATAACCGAATACTTTTCACATTTTCTGCCGCTAAGCGCTCTCTGTTCAAAAAGGAACCTGTGCGCGGCTGGGTAATCCTTGTTTTTCATGGCCCAAAGCCGATGATTGTTGGCGCAGAACCTTTGAAAACACTTTTGCTCCCTTTGATTTTTTTCTACGCCTGTCAGATAAACCCGCTCAAATTCCGCAACGCGCATTTCCTCTCCCTTTGCAAAACAAAGCTCCGACATGAGCAGATAATACTCCAGTTTATCTTCTCCCCGGAGCTTATACGGATTGATTTTTTTCAGAGTTTCCTCGGCCTTTTGGCTGTTACCCTGACAGCATTGTGCTAAAGCTTTCAATACAGCGCCGCTTTCACGGGCAAGCGGGGCATGTAATTTACTCAGGCACGTTTCATACGCAAAGGGATCGCACTCCTCATAAAGCAGCGCACGAATCTTAGTGTATCCCCCTCCTCTTATCAACACGGCGATAAGCAATACAAACACAAATTGCGTAAGGATACAAGACAGCAGCCCCCAGAAAAGCATTCCCCCAGTGCGGTATAGTTTTTCATCCAATATAAAATCAACCATATACCGCGAAAAAATAAACTCAATTAATATAATGGCAAGACATGCCATCAGATGTTTCCTGTATTGTGACATAATCTTTTCCGTTCTTCTACTGTTTACCGCCTGTAAATTCTTCTCGTTTTCTTTATCCATCCCGTTATTTTTCCTCCCTGTCTGCCAGTAATTACAATATGTTAAATCCGTTCGCCGGTAAATCGTTTTCTCAGGATACGGCATCCATCATCCAAATATATCCCATACCTGCTGAAGAATCTGTTCCTTTGAAAGAATCTGCCCGCCCTCTTCGTTCTGACTGATTCGCCGCATCCAGGCATTCACCTTCAATATAAGGACCATCAGGCTGAAAGGCTTGGTGATATAATCATCCGCCCCGGCATCATAGCCATTTACAATATCCACTTCTTGGTCCAACGCTGTCAGGAAGATCAGATACACGCTGCTTTCTTTGCGAAGCTGTCTGCAGAACTCTAAACCGTTCCCATCCTCCATCGTTATATCGCTGATTACCAGAGCCACTTCATTTTCACTGTACAGCTTTTTTGCTTCCGAAACGCCTGCCGCGCTTAATACTTCATAGCCTTCCTTGGAAAGCTTTAAGCTGATTCCCGGTTTAGGCTCTCATCGTCTTCCAACACCAATATCTCAGCCATTCACCGATTCCCCATCCGCCGTACCGTTTATTTCCAAAAGAAGCTTTCTTGCTTCAGCTACATGCACAAGCCTTCCGCCTTCGGCTATTACATAGTTCAGACGCTGCTTTGCGCTTTCCTTGTCTCCCATCGCCGCACAGATTCTTGCTTCCCACATGCTATACCCGATCAGACTCCACTTTCTGGTTTTTCCGTTCTCATATTCCTTTCTTTCCGCCAAAAAGCGAAACGCCGACTCACAATCCTTATTCTCCATAGCACGATACAGATTATTACCCGCGCAAAGCATCCGAAAATACATCTGCTCCCTCTTACTGTTTTTCTTTATTCCTGCCCGATAGGACTGCTCAAGCTCCGCTGCCCGCATCCCCTCCCCTTTCTGGAAAAAAACAGCAGAGAGAATAATATAATAATTCACCCGAAACATTCCCTTAAGCTTATACAGATTCACTCCTCTTAAGATTTCTTCCGCACCGCGGATATTTCCCTGATAATACTGCGCGATCGCATGCAGGCATGTCAGACGATCTTTATAAAAAAATGTATGGAGCTTATTCAGGCATGCTTCATATACGAAAGGATCACACTCCTCATAAAGAGCCAGATCAACCTTCACCGCCCCGATCCACTTCACAAACACGGCAATGGCCGCTATTACCGCATATAGAGCAAAGACGCTGACCGTCAGCAAGAAAGATGCGAATCCCCCGGCATAATAATAAAACCATGAATCCATTTTGAAGAAAACCATATAGAACAAAAAGATAACATCCAGTACAACGATTGCACAGCATATATATTTGTGCAGCCGGTATCTTTTGATAATCTCTCCTGCCCTTAATTCCACTTCTCTTTCCATCTGTATATTTCTCCTTTCTCCAACCGAAAAATCGATCACATTTTTGCTTATCCTATCTTTCATCCAGACTTTTATTATAAAAGATTCCGGCACAAATATCTACCCTCTCTGCGGCAAACTGTTGTTTTTTATTGTAAGGAGCCGCAAATTATGCTAAAATACTAAGAAGAATGTGAGGTGTAGATATTATAATGAATAATAAAAATTGTGAACTTCTGCTTGAGTATGTGCAAGAAATCTTAAGCGGTTCCGATACTGGGCATTTTAATATCAGCGAACTGGACGAGCCTTACCAGGAGCTGGGGCGGGGCCTGAAGACTCTTCATGAAAAATTAAACATTCTCACCATGCGTGAGAAAGAAGTATTAAAGATGCAGCAGCATGCCGAGATGGTCGAGAGTTACAATGAGCTTCTTGTACAGATGCTCAGTAAACGGAACGAATGGCTTCTTGTAGTAGATCAGGACAATCGGGAGATTCTTTATTGCAATAAGCAGAAAAAAGGCGGGGCAGTAGATGATTCATTCTGCAAAACATGTAAAAACCGCCTTTCTTTCAAATCAGAACTTCAGGACTGGAAAGCCTCGGAACAGTATAGCGTACGCGAAATAAACAGCGGCAGCGGCAAAGACAACGATACCTATTACCGTATCACCTCATTCCCGATCGATTGGAAAGAACATAATTCATTAGTACATATTATCGTAGATATTACGGATGAAAAACGCACCGCGCATAACCTGACAAGCAAAGCATACCATGATCCGGGAACCGGAATCAAGAATCGGTTGTTTTTCAAAGAATATATGGAAAGCATCTTAAGAGAACGCCGGGAATCTACTCTCTGTTATCTGGATCTGGACGGTTTGAAATATGTCAATGATAAGTTCGGCCATTTGGAAGGAGACGTTTATATCCAGAATTTCGTAGAGCTTATCAGAAGCAGTTTCCGAAACGGCGATACATTTGCCCGGATCGGGGGGGACGAGTTCTGTCTTGTCCTCACAGGCTGCAGCGGCGAACTGATGGAGCGGAAGATTGCAGAGATATTAAAGCGGTTCCAATCAGAGCGATACAATGAATATCAGTGCAGCTTCAGCTACGGCATTGTGGAGATTACCGGCAGGGAAAAAGATGTATCTCTGGATGAGATTCTTCATGAAGCAGATGAGATCATGTATGAGTGCAAACGAAAAAATAAAGAGAAATATCCGGAGCTTGTCAGATAAGCTCCGGATATTTTTTACGGCAGCACTATAGTACTGATCTTCTACAGCATTTTTTTCAGCGTGTCAAACAATACCTCTACGTCAACCGGCTTTGCTATATGTGAATTCATGCCGCATTCAAAAGCCTTTTTCTTATCTTCATCAAATGCATTGGCTGTCATGGCAACGATCGGGATTTTGGCAATCTCTTTATTGCCGAGCTTCCTGATTTCCCTTGTCGCCGTATATCCGTCCATAACCGGCATCTGCACATCCATCAGGATGAGTTTGTAATATCCCGGCTCTGATGCCTTCATCATCTCTACGGCCTCTTGCCCGTCTTTAGCTTCCTCTATCTCAAATCCGGCTTCTGACAGGATCTCCCTCGCAATTTCACGGTTCAATTCATTGTCTTCCACAAGAAGTATCCTTCCTCCCATCATCGTCTGTTCAAGCGAATTCAGAGACTCCCTCTTCTCCCTTCCAATCCCAAGCACCTGAAGCAGACATCTTGTAAATTCGGATATGAACAGCGGCTTACTGCAGAATGCGCTAATGCCTGCCGCCCTCGCCTCTTCCTCTATATCCGCCCAATCATAAGCCGTAAGCACAATAATCGGGACATCGTCCCCCACCTCGCCGCGAAGCTCCCTTGCCAGTTCAACGCCGCCCATATCCGGCATAAGCCAGTCAATAATATATGCCTTGTATTCATCATGGCGCCTGATTGCCTGTTTTGTCCTGAGCAGGGCTTCTTTTCCATTCAGCGTCCACTCCGCCCGCATCCCCATCTCAAGCAGCATCTGGCTCACACTGTCACAAGTATTGAAATCGTCATCCACCACAAGGACACGGATACCTTTCAGCTCCTCAATCCTGATATTCTTTTCTGAAGCTTCCGCCAGTTTAAAGGGTATCGTAACGATGAATTCCGATCCTTCATTCTGTTTGCTGTATACCTCGATCGTTCCGCCCATCGCTTCTACGATATTCTTTGTGATCGGCATTCCAAGACCTGTCCCTTGAATACCGCTCACTGTCGTAGTCTTCTCACGCTCAAAAGGCTCAAATATGTGTCTGACAAATTCCTCGCTCATTCCGATTCCATTGTCCTTGACCTGTATTTCATACAGTGTCCGCTCCTTGCTGCCGCCCTCCTTCTCCGAAATCCGGGCGCTGACACTTCCTCCGGGCTTTGTGAACTTGATCGCGTTGCCGAGAAGGTTCAAAAGTATCTGATTCAGACGCAGCCGGTCGCAGACCACATTCTCATCATAGACGTCTACCGTATCAATAGAGAAATCCAGCTTCTTCTCTCTTACATCCGCCTGAAGGATATTCCTGATTTCATGCATAACCTCCGACAGATTACACTCCGCCTCGTTCAGATGAAGTTTTCCGCTCTCGATTCGGCTCATCTCCAGCACGTCATTGATGAGTGACAGAAGGTGGTTGCTTGACGACATGATCTTTGCCAAATAGTCCTTCACCCGTTCTTTGTTATCCAAATGGGTCGTTGCCAGAGACGTAAACCCTATGATAGCATTCATAGGCGTCCGGATATCGTGAGACATATTGGAGAGAAAGGTAGTCTTGGCGCTGCTGGCCTGCTTCGCCTGCGCAAGAGCATCCGCCAGAATCTGCTGCTGCTTGATCTCATTTTCAACAATATCCGTAACAATTCTTTTTGCGATTACCACACGGTTTCCGAACCGTCCGTCCTTTACCTTTGCAAAACGAAACTGGATATAATTCTTTTCTCCGTTTACACTATTCATGATATTAATATCATAACGCTGCTTATCCGAAAGCTCTCTCCTGATATTATCAAGAAGTGTAGATTTCCTCCACCGTTCCTTGTCCTCCTCGCAGACATATTCTGTGTAGGCATCCACCGCATCCTGATATCTTTCGTGCCGCGCAAGCGTCGTCTTTATCTCCATAGAAGAATCCGCCTTAAAAATACTCATCCTTCCGTCATATGGATTGAACAGCGATATAAAATTATAATCACTGCTTAAGCCCGATATGATCTCATAGGCCTCTTCAATCTCGTTCTTTCGCTCAAGATCATGCCCGGTATCTTCATCTACGCTGCGAAAGCCTACAACTACCCGGTCTGTTTCCCCTGCCGCTCCAATCCGCGCGATCCGAATCTGGAAATATTTAAGCTTCCCTTCCCATTCCACCCTGTAATTGACGGAATAGAAGGGCTTCTTTAACAACTTTTCCCGAACGCATACCGGGCTGGTCATGCAGCGCACGACTTCCCTGTCAGGTTCATAAACGGCCCCATCTACATAAGCGCTGAGCGCCTTCTCGAAATCATCGCCCTTCAAATATTCTCCGAACAATTCTTTCCTCTCTTCGCTCATACGGAAATTGACAAAGCTGCCGCTGTTATAATCAACCAGATAGACGATTACATAGTCCTGACTCAGTCCCATGGCAATTTCCATATGAATATCGCGTTTCATTCTGTCTTTCATCATCTCACCCTTTTCGTCACTTTTTTTCTACAGTTTCTCAAGTTTAGCAAAGCCGGCAAACATCTTTTTTGTTCCTGCCCTGTCAAAATCTACTGTGACCTCGAAGTCACGTCCTCCTTCTACGATATTCGCAACCGTTCCTTCTCCGAACTTAATATGACGCACTCGATCCCCGACTCCATAGCCAAGACCTCCTTTAGCAGGCTTGCCAAATTGCCTTACCGGCTTCTGAGCGGTAAATGCCTGCGCTTGAAACGCCTGTTTCGCCTGCCTGTACGCCGCCTGCTTCGCAGATTCAAAGTCATATTTTACCTGCTCCTTTGCCGTCTCCTTCTTAAAAGTTTCTCCCACAGATACGAGTTCTATCGGAATCTCTTTCAAAAAACGCGACATCCGGTTATACTGTGTCTCGCCGCGCACCATTCTTTTTCTCGCGCATGTAAGGGTAAGATTTCTTTCTGCTCTTGTAATCCCCACATAGCAAAGACGTCTCTCCTCTTCCAGTTCGTCCGGATCATCTGCCGTCGCTGACAGATAGCTCGGGAAAAGTCCCTCTTCCATGCCCGCCAGATATACATGCGGAAATTCCAGCCCCTTCGCACTGTGAAGCGTCATAAGCACTACATAATCCGTACTCTCATCCAAACTGTCAATATCTGCCACAAGTGCTACCTCTTCTAAAAATCCGCTCAAAGTTGCCGGTTCGTCCTGATCCTCACATGCCTCTTCATAAGCTGCGATCTTACTCATAAGCTCATCAATATTCTCAATCCTCGCCTTAGCATCCTCTGCATCCTCCGCCTCAAGACTCTCTATATACGCTGTCTCCTCGATAATCTCATTCATCAAGTCAGATATGCTCATATCCCCAGCATCTGCCTTGAAATGTTCAATCAATGCCGCAAAGGATTCCAGCTTCTTCACTCCGCGCCCGATTCCCGGGATCATATCCGCACCTCTAAGCGCCTCATAAAATCCAATCTCATGGGAAGCCGCGTACTCCTGAACACGGTTAATGCTCGTAAGCCCGATTCCCCGCCTCGGCACATTCACGATTCGGCGGACAGCGAGATCATCTCTGCCGTTATCCACCGTTTTCAAGTAAGAAAGCAGATCCTTGATCTCGCGTCTGGCATAGAAATTGACGCCTCCCACAATCTTATACGGGACATTCGCCGTCACAAGCTTCTCCTCAAACATACGGGATTGAGCGTTCGTGCGGTAAAGAACCGCATTACTATTATATGTACAATCTCCTCTGTTTACATGCTCTTTAATATCAGAAACAATATATTCCGCTTCATCATAAGCTGTATCAAACTGCCGGAGTTCAAGCTTCTCTCCCTCGCCGTTATCTGTCCAGAGAGACTTTTCCTTCCTGCCGTTGTTGTTGCGGATCACTTCATTGGCTGCATTCAGGATATTTCCTGTGGAGCGGTAATTCTGCTCCAGCTTGATCACATTGGCATCCGCAAAAAATTCTTCAAAATTCAGGATATTTTTAATGTTCGCTCCGCGGAATTTATAGATTGACTGGTCATCATCTCCCACAACGCAGAGATTCCGGTACTGCGCCGCCAACAGCCTCACCAACTCAAACTGCACCGTGTTCGTATCCTGATACTCATCTACCATAATATACCGAAAACGGTTCTGATAAGACGCCAGCACATCCGCCTGTGTCTGAAAAAGCTGCACCGTCTTCACAAGCAGGTCATCAAAATCCAGCGCATTATTGGAGCGAAGCTGCTTTTCATATTCCTCATAAACGTCCGCTTCCTTCAGCAGCATGAAATCCCCGCCCGCCTGAATCCGGAATTCCTCTGTGGAAATAAGCTCGTTTTTCGCATGAGAGATCATACCCAGAAGCGTTCTTTCACGAAGCTGCTTCGTATCAATCTGTAAAAGTTTACATACATCCTTCATAAGCGTTTTCTGATCGTCCGCATCATAGATCGTAAAATTCGTATCATACCCCAGCAGTCCGATATACCGTCTCAGAATCCGCACGCACATAGAATGGAACGTACTCACCCATACGCTTTCCGAACCGAATCCCACAAGCTTGTCAACTCTTTCTCTCATCTCCCCCGCCGCTTTGTTCGTAAATGTGATAGCGAGAATATTCCATGGGTTCACTCCCTTTTCCTCAATAAGATAAGCGATCCTGTGAGTCAGAACTCTTGTCTTTCCCGAGCCTGCTCCCGCGAGAATAAGAAGCGGTCCGTCCGTATAATATACTGCTTCCTGCTGTTTATCATTCAATGTATCATAAATCCCCAAATCATTTTATCCTTTCATCTGTTCTTATTGGTTCTAGAGCCATACCTTTTCATACTGGCATGAATCACATCTCTTTTAACCTTTGTGCCATCTATATTTTACCATGCCATTTATCTGTTGTAAATTAAAACAGACAGGGGATTTTTCCCCTGCCTCATGATTGTTAAACTTATGCACTGATTGAATTTCCGGTATAAAGCTGATAATACTTTCCTTTTTCCTCGATCAGCTGGTCGTGCGTACCCCGCTCGATGATCCTGCCTTGCTCTAAAACCATAATACAATCTGAATTACGGACAGTAGATAGCCTGTGGGCAATCACAAAGGTAGTCCTGCCATTCATAAGCTTATCCATACCATCCTGTACGATCCGCTCTGTCCGCGTATCAATGGAACTGGTCGCCTCGTCAAGAATCAGCACCGGCGGATCTGCGACCGCTGCTCTCGCAATTGCAAGAAGCTGGCGCTGTCCCTGACTTAAGTTCGCCCCGTCTCCGGTCAGCATCGTATCGTAACCATCCGGAAGCCTTCGTATAAATCCATCTGCATTGGCAAGCTTCGCTGCCGCCACAACTTCATCATCCGTTGCGTTAAGCTTCCCGAACCGTATATTCTCCTTCACTGTCCCTGTAAAAAGATGGGTATCCTGAAGAACGATTCCAAGGGATCTTCTTAAGTCCGCCTTCTTGATTTTATTTACGTTAATGCCGTCATAACGGATCTTCCCGTCCTGAATATCGTAAAAACGGTTGATCAGATTTGTGATGGTAGTTTTTCCCGCTCCGGTTGAACCCACAAAAGCAATCTTCTGCCCCGGCTCGGCAAACAGCTTCACATCGTGGAGCACAATCTTATCATCATTGTATCCGAAGTCCACGCCGTCGAACACCACGTCGCCTTTCACTTCCACATAATCCACACTCTTATCCGCCTGATGGACATGCTTCCATGCCCATCTTCCGGTTCGTTTATCACTCTCCAGAAGCTTTCCGTTTTCTTCTGTCACATTTACAAGTGTCACATACCCGTTATCAACTTCCATTTCTTCGTCCAAAAGCCGAAAGATACGGTCTGCTCCCGCCATCGCCATGATCACCGCGTTAAGCTGCTGACTGATCTGGTTGATCGGCATGCTGAAACTCTTATTGAACGTCAAAAAGCTTGCAAGCCCTCCCAACGTAAAACCGCCGATCCCATTTAACGCCAGCACGCCTCCCACGATCGCACAGACAACGTAGCTCACATTTCCAAGCTGTGCATTGATCGGTCCAAGGAAATTGGCAAATGTATTCGCTTTGTCCGCACTGACAAACAGCCGGTCATTCAGAGCCTTGAACTCTTTCTTGCTCTCCTCCTCATGGCAGAACACCTTCACAACCTTCTGTCCATTCATCATCTCCTCGATGTGACCGTTGAGCGCTCCGATGTTCGTCTGCTGCTCGATAAAATATTTTCCGCTCTGCCCGGTGGCCTGTTTTGTGCCAAACAGCATGACTCCTACCATCATTAGCGTCACCACTGTCAATGGAATGTTGAGGATCAGCATACTGACAAGTACGCTGATGATCGTCACCCCGCTGTTAATGATCTGCGGAATACTCTGGCTGATCATCTGACGCAGCGTATCAATATCATTCGTATAGATTGACATGATATCTCCGTGTGCGTGGGTATCAAAATATTTTACCGGAAGCTTCTGCATATGCTCAAATAATTCATTCCGAAGCTCTCTCTGCGTCCCTTGCGTGATATTTACCATAATACGGTTATAGGCGTAGACCGACGCCACGCCGATCGCATAGAATAGAGCCACTCTGCCGATCGCATGGGCAAGCGGCGTAAAGTCAGGATTATCCGTCAGAAGAAACGGCGTAATATATTCGTCAATCAGATTCTTCATAAACATCGTTCCCTGTACATTCGCGAGAACTCCCACAAAGATAAGTACGATTACGATAAAATACCAAAATCCGTACCTTTGAAATACATATCTCATCAGACGCTTTATGATCTGCCCCGGATTTTTTACGGTTGGTTTCATACCTCTCATCCTTCTCCCCGGCATCTTCCCGGAAGGCATCTGATTTTCTTTTCTTTCTGCCATCTCTACTCACCTGCCTTTTCATCAAAATCTCCGCCGCCCTGAGTCTGAGACTCATAGACTTCGCGGTAGATCTCATTATTCTCAAGAAGTTCTTCGTGTGTGCCGAATCCGTTTACACGTCCCTCTTCCATAACAATAATACGGTCCGCATCCTGCACACTTGAGATTCTCTGAGCAATGATAAACTTCGTCGTATTCGGAATCTTTTCCCGGAATGCCTTCCTGATCTTAGCATCTGTCGCCGTGTCTACCGCACTGGTACTGTCATCTAAGATCAGCACTTTCGGCTTCTTAAGAAGGGCCCTTGCGATACAAAGCCTCTGCTTCTGCCCGCCTGACACATTGCTTCCGCCCTGCTCGATGTGTGTATGGTAACCTTCCGGGAATTTTCGGATAAATTCATCGGCACAGGCAAGACGGCAAACCTCCGTACACTCTTCATCCGTTGCGTTTTTATCGCCCCACCGCAGATTTTCTAAGATACTTCCAGAGAACAGGACATTATTCTGCAGCACAACCGACACCTGATTCCGAAGCGCCTCCATATCATACTCTTTCACATTCCTTCCGCCTACCAACACTTCACCTTCCGTCGCATCATACAGACGGCTGATCAGGTTGACGAGACTGGTCTTGGCACTTCCCGTTCCGCCGATGATTCCGATCGTCTCACCGGAATTTACTTTTATGTTAATGTCTTTTAACACCGGTTCCGTACTCTCTCTCTGATAGGAAAAATCTACGTTCCGAAACTCAACGCTTCCGTCTGCAACGTCCGTTACCGGATGAGCCGGGTTCGTAAGTGCGCTGGTCTCGTCAAGCACCTCTGCGATACGCTTCACGCTTGCCGTACTCATGGAGATCATGACAAACACCATGGATAACATCATAAGGCTCATCAGGATATTCATACAGTAGGCGAGAAGACTCATCATCTGCCCGGTCGTAAGCTCCGAGGATACAATCATCTTCGCGCCCAGCCAGCTGATCAGCAGGATACATGTATAGACAGTCGTCTGCATCAGAGGCGCATTCACGATAACATTCTTCTCTGCTTTCACAAAGATATCGTAAATATTCTGGCTCGCTTTCTTAAATTTTCCGGTTTCATGTTCCTCTCTCACATATGCCTTCACAACCCGGATTGCCGATACATTCTCCTGTACAGAAGCATTGAGCGCATCGTACTTAGGAAACGCCATCATAAAATACTGCGTTGCATGCCGGATAATGAAAAACAATAACACACCAAGGATCAGCACTGCGATCAGGTAAATACTGGCAAGCCTTGCGTTAATGGTAAACGCGATCGCCATAGCGCACAAAAGACTTGCCGGCGCTCTCATGAACATCCGAAGAGTCATCTGGTATGCCATCTGTATATTCGTAACGTCTGTGGTCAGTCTGGTTACAAGCCCCGCTGTGCTGAATTTATCAATGTTCGCAAAGGAATAGGTCTGAATGTTATTAAACATTGCTTCCCTCAGATTCTTTGCAAATCCGGCGGATGCCTTCGCGCCGTATCTGCCTCCGAAAAGTCCGGCGATCAGCCCTAGAAGCGCCGCCGCGATCATGATTCCTCCCACCTTGTATATGTGGGCCATATTCCCCGCATTCACACCATCGTCGATAATCGATGCCATAAGGAATGGAATCACCATCTCCATCGCCACTTCAAGAATCATATAGATCGGCGTAGCAATCGATGCTCCTTTATACTCTTTTACTTCTTTTAAAAGTGTTCTAAGTGTTCTAAGCATTCTATCCCTCCTAATCTTTTACATTCTATCTTCTGCTTTTCCAGATTTTTTTTAATCTTAGCCGTTACATTAAAAAACTGCTCAAGCTCCTCTTTCCCGATATCTTCTTCCAGCATCCTATCCAGCTTTTTGATCAAATCCTTCATGCTTTCGTTATTCTTTACTCCCTTTTCCGTCAGGGTAACCTTCTTAAGCCTTGCGTCATGCTCCACAAATTCCCGCTTTACATATCCCATATTTTCCAAAAGTTTTATAATGCTCGTCACCGTTGACCTTCCGATCGAAAACGTCTTCTCGATATCCTTCTGAAAGATGTCATGCTCCCGGTTCTCATAGAGATACCGCATGATCCATCCATGCATCAGTGTAATCTCATCAATACCCGCCGTCTTGACATGCCATGTCAGACTTTTGGTGATCATATGATCCAGCATATGTATCTCCGGTCCGATTGCCTTTATTCCATGTTTCATCTTCACACCTCATTTTACAAAACTTGTTCACTTCCGAATAATCCATTTTAAAACTGTTCATCAACGAACTATATTTTATTTATTTGCCCGGGAAATGTCAATACGGTTCCGAATATTTAATATTTTATTTATTTTTACTGTTGTCATATAGTTTTGAATACTATATAATGAATGCATTGAGGTGAGAATTCTATGATCAAAGATACAAAAGCTGTGTTAAAGAGCATACTTGCGAGTATTTCACAGATTAATTACGTGGAACCGGGAGACATTCCCAATATTGATCTGTATATGGATCAGGTCACTACCTTCATGGATGAACATCTTCGTTCCAGCAAACGATATGAAGACGATAAAGTACTGACCAAAACTATGATCAATAATTATGCGAAGAACAATCTGCTTCCCCCTCCAGTAAAGAAAAAGTATTCCAAAGAACATGTATTGGTAATGATTTTTATCTACTATTTTAAGAATATCTTATCAATTAAGGATATTGAGACTCTTCTCACGCCGATCACGGACAAATATTTTAACGGCGGCGGTATGGATATGACCTATATCTACAATGAAGTATTGGAACTTGAGAAATCGCGGATCAGCATCGTTTCAAAAGATATAGCAAAGTCATTTAATGAGGCCGCAAAGTGCTTTACAGATGCTCCCGAAGAAGATCAGGATTATCTGCAGCTTTTCGCATTCATCTGCAGTCTGAGCTTCGATATCTATGTAAAAAAGCTTCTGATGCAGAAGCTTATAGACGGATTTGACACGGCTGAGAACAGTAAAGATAAAAAGAAGAAATAAGGAGTCATTCTTATTTCTTTTTTTATGCCGTATGAAGTTGTATATTCTTATTCATTTATCCTTTCAAAAACCATATCATATCCATCATTCCCGTAATTCAAAGAACGGTTGACACGGCTGATCGTCGCGGTGGACGCTCCTGTCTTCTCTGCAATCTCAAGATATGTCTTATGCTCTCTCAGCATCTTCGCCACTTCAAACCTCTGGGATAATGAGAGCAGTTCATTGATCGTACAGATGTCTTCAAAAAAAGTATAACACTCTTCCTTATCCTCCAGACTTAATATTGCACTAAAGAGATAATCTACTGCCTCAGTCCTAATCTTTTTACTCATATCAGAAATCTCCTTTTGTAACAAACTATTACTGTTACATTTTAACACACTAAATTCGTGCAGTCCACATCTTTTTACCGATCAGGCATTACGATTACGCTTCAGGCAGCAACGAAACTTTTCCAAAGATGTGTTTGCGATTAAATCTTCCGGGAAATCCGTCTCTCTTAAGATTTCCCCGGCATACGGATACTCTGCAATAGATACATCCACATGCGCATCCGTCCCGAGCACCACCATGGCCTTGTATTTCTTACAGTATTCGAGCATTTCCTTTGCATTATCCTTTGTATTCTGCCGGAACCCTCCGGGACTTAAGGACGTATTATTCACCTCCAATAAAGTTCCCGTCTCCTTCGCCGCCTTCACAAGCTTATCATAATTCACCGGAAATCTGCCGTCATCCGGATGCCCGATAATATCTACGCAATTTTGCTTCATGGTATTCACATATGCGTTCGTAACCGTCTCCTTCGTCCGCTCCCCCACAAAACAGGGCGTATGGACACTGGCGATAGAGATATCCAACCCTTGAACCACCTTCTCCGGCAGGTCGATCGTACCCTTTTCATCCATAATATTAAGCTCCGCTCCAAGAAACAGCTGAATGCCATACATCTCTCTCGGGACCACCCGAAGATTCTGAAAATAATACAGGCAGGTGCTTCCCGGCATCTTGGGCGCGTGCTCTGTAACTGCCAGTCCCTTTAAACCCTTATCAGCCGCCATCTGCGCCATCTCTCTGAGCGTATTGTATGCATGGCCGCTGACAAGCGTATGCGTGTGCGTATCAATTTCTATTTTCATAAGATGCTGCCTCCTCTTTTCTTACCTCTGATAAACGCCGACTATTCTGTCTGCTTTAAACAATTTTAATTGTACCACGTTTTTCAGGTAATATCTACCATGCAAGCATATGATTATCTCCATATTGACTGACGAATGAACCGTAACCGCGAAAATAAAGGCTTCTGCAGACGGCATTTTCATGCCGGTTACAAAAGCCTTTCACGTATCTTTTATTCGCCTGCCTGTTCTACAAGCCTCTTTTGATACTCTTTCTTATTATATTTTCACCCTTTTCAATTTGAACATCTGCCGAGATAACCCGGAATCCCAGACACGTAATGATGTAGGACGGATTTTGCGGACATTCAAAATAAAAAAGAATGTGGAGGTAACAGACAATGGCAAAGATGATTTTTGAGGAACTGGGCGGCAAATACGAAAGGCAAGGCGATTATTTAATTCCATGTATAGCTTTGTTGTGGTCAAGCATTTTTGTAACGCGTATGGCTAATAAAATTAATTTCCAAGTTATGAAGCAGTCCGCGCCTGATAAGGTGTGCGGTATCCATTATAGCTGTGCGGACGAACATGGTTGTATGTGACATAGGCAAATTCTTCCACCGCCTGATACAGCGCCTCCTCTGTCTGGAACTCGTACAGGTTAACGCATTCATTTTTCAGTGTGTTGAAATATCTTTCCATAGGGGCGTTGTCGTATGGAGATCCTGCTTTGCTCATACTTTGGCTCACATGGACAGATTCACAGAATTCCACGAAAGCCTTTGACGTATATTGGGAACCCTGGTCGCTGTGGAGAATCAATTCTTCCTTGATCTGCGGCTGTGATTCCAGCGCTTTCGTCAAAGTCCGGATAGCAAGGCCGCTAGTGATCCGACGGTCTGTCACACTTGCAATGACGCTCCGGTCATACAGGTCAACAATGCTGCAATTGTAACGCACTTCCCCGTTTTTCAAAAACAATCATGTATTTCGCATCAATCACATACCGCCCGCTGGACAAAAACACCTCCCCTTCTATGCGGTTCACCGTATTTACAAAATCCTTTACCACATCAATAGAACCTAACCGTATATCCATCCCTATGTGTCTCCTATTTACAATTCACGAATCAGTTTTCTCAGTCTCAGAACCGCAGATGGCGCTACCGAAAGCTCATCCACTCCCATCTGCACGAAGGTTTCCGTCAGTTCCGGATCTGCGCCCAATTCCCCGCAGATACCTGCCCATTTTCCAGCTTTGTGGGCGTTATCAACCACCATCCGAATCATTTTCAGAATCGCTTTATGATGCGGTCTGTAAAAGTCATCGAGCTTCTCGTTCTGCCTGTCAATCGCCAGTGTATACTGTGTAAGGTCGTTTGTCCCGATGCTGAAGAAATCCACCATCTGTGCCAGTTCATCACTGATCATGACTGCCGCCGGGGTTTCGATCATGATACCCTGCTCTGGTATTTTGTAAGGAATCCCCATTTCATCCAGCTCTGCACGCACCTCATCCACAATCGCATAAATGTCTGCCACTTCCTCTGTAGCGGTGATCATCGGATACATCACGGCCAGATTGCCAAATACGGCGGCACGGAGCAATGCACGGAGCTGCGTTTTGAATATATCCGGCTGCTTCAGACAGATACGGATCGCACGGTAGCCCAGCGCCGGATTATCTTCTTTTCCGAGATTAAAATAATCCACCTGCTTATCCGCCCCGATATCCAGCGTCCGGATGATCACACGTTTTCCTGCCATCATCTGGAGCACCTGCTTATATGCCTGGAACTGTTCCTCCTCTGTCGGGAAATCTGACCTTCCAAGATACAGAAACTCACTGCGGAATAGACCGATTCCCTCCGCATCGTTCTCCAGCACATAGCCCATATCCTTCACGCTTCCGATATTCGCATACAGATGGATCTTCCTTCCATCTGTAGTGACCGTTTCCTGCCCCTTCTGGTTCTGCAGCAGATGGAGCCGCTCTTCCTCTTTTGCAACGAGTCTCTGCGCCTGTTGGCAGATTTCCTCCGTAGGTTCCAGAATCACTTCTCCGGTCGTCCCGTTTACCACCGCCTGCATTCCGTCCTTTATACTGTCCAGTTCAAGCGGCACGCCGATCAGCGCCGGGATATTCATCATCCTCGCAAGGATCGCTGTATGGGAATTAGATGAGCCATGCACGGTGACAAATGCTAGGATTTTTTCCTTATCCATCTGGACAGTTTCACTGGGGCTTAGATCATCCGCTATAATGATGGAAGGCTCCATTTCCACCCAGTCGATCTCCTTACACCCGCTCAGATTCTGTACCAGCCGGTTGGAAATATCTTTCACATCAGCCGCACGCGCTTTCATATATTCATCATCCATGCTGGCAAACATCTGCGAAAAATTATCTCCCGTAACAGCCACCGCATATTCCGCATTGACCTGCTCCGTCCGGATCATGCTGTGGATCGCATCCAGATAATCCTCGTCCTCCAACATCATCTGATGCACCTCAAAAATCGCAGCGCTTGCCTCCCCGACTTCCTTCACAGCTTTCTCATACAGCTTCCCGAGCTGCTTTTTCGATTCCTCACAGGCCGCATAAAGGCGCGCCAGTTCTCCCTCCGGATCCTCTGTCTTTTTTCTCTTTACTGGTTCATTCCGGTCTTTCATCACAACCATACGCCCCAGACGAACCCCTTTATATACCGATTTTCCGATATATTTTCTCACCGCCGAACACCTCCGCCATTCATATTTGTTCCAGAACCGGCCAGGCCTGACTGCCTGACCGGTTATTGTCTCTTATAAATTATTTTCCAGAAAACTCTTCATTGCTTCGCAGGCTGCTTCCTCATCCGCGCCGGACACTTCCACCCCAATCGTCTGCCCGCACTTTACCGCAAGTCCCATAAGTGCCATTAATTTTGTCGCTTCCACTGCTTTTCCGTCTTTGCTGATCATGATCTTACTTTCATACTTCTTCGCCTCTTTCACAAGCATTCCTGCGGGTCTTGCGTGGATCCCTAATTCATCCTTAATTACATACTCAAAGTTCTTCATGTTTCGTTCCTCCATTGTTCTTTTATTATTTTACATTTCCCAGAACCAGAAATTCATATGGTTCCATTCTATAACAATCCTTTGTAGAAAGCCATTGTCTGTCTTCATAATTCCCCAGAAGCTTCCGGTAATCTCCCCACTCCCCGGATATCTTGATATCGTGCTGCTTTTCATCCAGATTGCAGAACACAATCAGCTTCTGCTGTTCTAAAGTTCTCTCATATGCCAGTACCCTGTCCGAATCTGTCTTACAGAATGAGATACTGCCCTCTGCAATCACCGGATACTCTTTTCTCATGGCAATCAGCTTTTTATAAAATGCCAGGATAGAATCTTTCTTTTCGAGCTGTGCTTCCACTGTGATTTCATCCCGGAATGCAGCGGATACCGGGAGCCATGGTTCTGCCTCGGAAAATCCTCCGTAAGCCCCCTTGATCCACTGCATGGGCGTCCTGCTGTTATCCCTGGATCTGGCTGACAGGATTTCCAGCGCTTCGTCCGCCTGCATTCCTCTTTCTAACAGAATCTGATAGTAATTTAAGCTTTCCACATCCCGATACTCGGAAATAGACGGATAATGGGCATTCAGCATTCCGATTTCTTCCCCCTGGTAGATATAGGGTGTCCCGCGCATGAAATGGATCATACCTGCCAGCATTTTCGCCGACGCTTCCCGGTATGCGCCCTCATCCCCCAGTCTGCTCACGATCCTAGGCTGATCGTGGTTGCACCAGAACAATGCATTCCAGCCATTTCCCTCCTGCATCCCCATCTGCCAGTTAATAAAGAGCTCTTTTAATTTCTTATAGTCAACAGGTTGGAGCGCCCATTTATCCCCATCCTTATAATCTACTTTCAAATGGTGGAAATTGAAGCACATGGAAAACTCTTTTTCCTTCGGGGCGGAATAACGGATACAGTTTTCCAGCGAGGTAGAGGACATTTCCCCTACCGTTACCATGTCTTCGATCCCCGCATCTTCTACAAGTTCCTTCAGATATTCATGGACATGGGGAC
>CAMNTQ010000009.1 GCA_946558695.1 uncultured Lachnospiraceae bacterium | reverse complement strand
TATATTTTAGCCGGTGCTATACTCGTTAGTTCAGCCGGAAGGCTGAACTGTTACTGTCCTGCGCTGTAAGCGCCTTTGCAAATGACATGGGAGTGGGCGCCAACTTTTACGGAAGAGATATGGAAAAAGAAAGAAGTCTGTGCTATAGTTATAGCAGCATCAATTTTGTATTGCATATTACACAAGAAGGAGATTGCAGAAGATATGATTTCTTTAATAATTCCCTGTTACAACGAACAGGACGCTCTGCCCATTTTTCATTCAGAGACTGCCAAGGTACTCAATGGCATGGGATGTGAATATGAACTTCTTTTTATCAATGACGGTTCAAAAGACGAGACGCTCGCCATTTTAAAAGCTTTAGCAGAGAAGGACCAACATGTTTCTTACCTTTCTTTTTCCCGGAACTTCGGCAAAGAAGCGGCAATGTATGCCGGTTTCTGCAATGCGCACGGAGACTATATTGCTATCATGGATGCAGATATGCAGGATCCCCCGGAATTACTGCCCGAAATGATGGAAATCCTAAAAACAGGCGAATATGACAGCGTCGCCACACGGAGGATCAGCCGAAAAGGAGAGCCTCCCATCCGCAGCTTTTTTGCAAGGAAATTTTATCAGATCATCAATACCATATCCGACTCGGACATTGTAGACGGCGCGCGGGATTTCCGGCTGATGAAAAAAGAGATGGCGGACGCAATCGTCTCCATGAGTGAATACAATCGTTTTTCCAAAGGTATCTTCGGCTGGATCGGATTTCGGACATACTGGCTGCCCTATGAAAATGTCGAACGTGTGGCTGGAGAAACAAAATGGAGCTTTTGGAAATTATTTAAATACGCAATCGACGGAATCATTAATTTCTCACAAGCTCCGCTCAGTCTGGCATCATGGTTCGGGATGCTTATGACATTTTTTTCATTCGCGCTCTTATTTCTGATCGTGATCAGAAAACTGGCTTTCGGAGATCCGGTAGCCGGCTGGGCTTCTACCATATGCGTTATTATCTTTATCGGCGGAATTCAATTATTCTGTCTTGGAATCATGGGGCAGTACATCGCCAAAACTTATATGGAGACAAAGCAGAGACCGCATTATATTATATCTGAAACAAACGTAGAAAACGTGGTAAAACTAAAATAATACTTTAGATAAGTATTATTTTAGTTTTCCGGTTTTTCCATGATCGTTACAGTAGTGGAGGCTTCCGCTTTGTTCCCCGCCCGGTCAACAGCAGTGTAGATCACATCGTAAGTTCCTTCGGTGTTTGTATCTACTTTGCTGCTGTCAACCTGCACATCTATATCGCCCATACAATTATCCGTGACCGTAAGGGTTGATTTATAAGAGATCGGCTCACCGATATATCCGGTCAAAGGTGCTATGCCTTCCATAACGGGAGGCTCCCTGTCTACGACGACTTCAATATTAGAAATCACTTCTTTCGTATTGCCGCCTTCGTCCGTCAGAGTGATGCCTGCAGTTATTTTACCTGCTTTCGACAGATCCGGTTTCTCTTTAAATGAACATTTCACATCTGTGGCATCTCGAATATTCTTGACCAGATCCTTTGCTTCCAGTTTTTCATTCACATTAATGACTACGGAAGCAGACTCTGCTTTCGGAGCTTTCGTATCCTCAACGATCAGACGGGATTTCCGTTCTTTTCCCCTGACTTTCAGAATAATCTCCCGTTCTCCTACATGGTCGAGGCTGACCTTGGATATATCCGTCACAAAGCTTCCTTTCACCTTTTCCCTTTTCAAAAAATCCTTTACATCCAGTTTTGTTCCAGCTTCCACCGTAACCTTTCGTTTGACAGGATTGACAAACGACATCGTAAAACGCGCCAATGAAATAACCGCAGCCAAAATAACGAGCATGCAGGCCAGCCGTACTGTAAGCGCAATGAACAAACGTCGTCTCCGTCTGCGGCGTCTTTCCTCACGCAGCCTCCGATTCCTGCGAGCCTGCCTGCGCTCCTCCTCGCTTATATTCCTGCTGCGATACGTCTGCCTGCGGTTCTCTCTATCCATACTTCTGCCGCGGTCTGGCTGCCTGTAACTTTCTTCTCTTTCTCTCCTGCCGCGGTCTGGCTGCCTGTAACTTTCTTCTCTTTCTCTCCTGCCGCGGTCTGGCTGCCTGTAACTTTCTTCTCTTTCTCTCCTGCCGCGGTCTAACTGCCTGCGGTTTTCCTCACGCTTCCTCCTGTCCCTGTATCTTTGGAGTGCCTGTTCATCATACTGATACCGATTGTAAGCGAGAGATTGCTGACCATAATCATAGACCGGCTGCTGATTCCCCTGATAATACGAACTATAGTCATAGACCGGCTGCTGATTCCCCTGATAATACGAACTATAATCATAGACTGGCTGCTGATATTCTTCTGTGTAGCCGGCGTTTTGCCCTATACCGTTATCATCACCGTATTCTTGGCTGCTTACACTGGAATAATAATCTGTACCAGTATAATACTTTCTCTTTCTCCAATATGTACTCATGTTCTCATACCTTTTCCGCTGTTAATGATGTCCGCATTACCCTTCCGATCCCACAAGGCCCTTAACGAAAATTCCTCGCTTTTCCAATCAATGCCTTATTATTTATTATAGCAACGCTGCGGTATTTCGTAAAGGTATTTTTGCGCAGCGGCAAGATACTCGTTCTCTACCTCTGAGAATCTTTCATTCTCCACCGCCTCTGCAAGCGACGCATCGATCGGCATCCTGCCAAGCACCGGAATCGCAAGCTCTGCCGCAGCCTCCTCTACGCGGCTCTCTCCGAATACGGATATCTTCTTCCCGCAGTCAGGGCACACGAGATAACTGTAATTCTCTACGACTCCGAGTACCGGAATACTCATCTGCCTTGCCATGCCGTAAGCCTTCTTTACGATCATCTTTACCAGATCCTGCGGCGAAGAGACGATGACCACGCCATCCACCGGCAGCGACTGGAACACTGTCAGCGGGACATCCCCTGTCCCGGGCGGCATATCTACGAAAAGATAATCCAGTTCTCCCCATCTGACATCTGTCCAGAACTGTGTTACCACATTGGCAATGACCGGACCTCTCCAGATCACCGGATCCGACTCGTTTTCCAAAAGAAGATTGATAGACATGATCTTTGTCCCATCCGCCGCTTCCCTTGGAAAAATACCGCTTTCATCCCCCAGCGCCTTATCATGAATTCCATACATCTTCGGAATGGAAGGCCCTGTAATATCTGCATCCAGAATGCCTACTTTACAGCCCTTCTTACGCATCATCCTTGCCAGAGACGCCGTTACCATAGATTTTCCAACGCCGCCTTTACCGCTGACAACGCCGATCACCTTTTTAATATCTGAAAATTCATTCGCTGGTTTCCTGAAATCCACCGGCTTACTGCTGCAGGAATCCGCATGTGCACAACCCGCGCAATCAGACGGAGAGCATCCGTTTTGCTGTTGTTCTTCAGCCATAATATCCACCTCACATTTTAAAATCTCACGGGCAAAGCTGCCCTTTCTATCCACAAAGACTCTATATGCTGCCGTCTACTCAGCGACAGCGATCACCTCAACTTCACAGAGCACGTTCTTCGGCAATGTCTTTACAGCCACACAGCTTCTTGCCGGCTTGGAAGTAAAATACTTTGCATACACTTCATTAAATGCCGCAAAATCCCCCATATCAGCGAGGAAACAAGTGGTTTTCAGAACCTTGTCGTAGGAGCTTCCCGCCGCCGCAAGAACCTCGCCGATATTCTTGCAGACCTGCTCCGTCTGTCCCTCGATCGTATCTGCCTCAACTGCGTCTACTGCAGGATTGATCGGGATCTGTCCTGCCGAATAGAAAATCCCGTTATGAACATACCCCTGAGAATACGGTCCCAATGCCTTCGGCGCTTTCTCTGTTGCTACTGCTTTCATAATAACTTCTCCTTTACATTCAAAAATATTTTCACTTACATTGTACTAGCCTGTATCACTATTATCAATACCTATTTCACGCGATCCGATGTCCTCCCGCGTAACATCTTTCAGCCATTTATACTTCCGGTATCTATGGATACAGATCGGCACTTTTATAATCTCATCGCTCATTAGTATCGCATACACCACCGGAACGCTCGCATGGAAGTAGAATGCCGCAACAGCGCCCAGAAGCATTGAACAGCCCCACATTGTGGAAACGTCCATGACAAGGCCGAACTTCGTATCCCCTCCGGAGCGGAACACCCCGCACACCATCGTTGTGTTGATCGCCTGCCCCACTACGAAATAAGACATCACAAAAAACATAAATCCAAGATACTTTCTTGATGTATCCGAAAGCGTCAGAACACTTCCCACGATCGGTCCGGAAGCTAAGATAAGCAGCCCGCCGGCAGCCCCAAGCACTAAAGATATGATTACAAACTGTTTTGCATAAGCCTTCGCATGTTCTTTCTTTTTCTCGCCCAAAGTCTTGCCGAGCCAGATCGCCGTTGCGCTTGAGATCCCGAACACCACCACCTGCGCAAGCTGCCTTGCCACCTGCGCCACAGAATTCGCCGCAACCGCCTCGCTGCCGAGATGTCCGATAATCGCCGTATTGCACGAAGTCCCAAGCCCCCACATAAATTCATTCAGCACTACCGGCATAGCATAACGGATATAATCCATCAACAGCAGCCGATCAATCTGAAACATATTCCGAACCCGTATCTTTACGGTCTTGTTTTTAAAATATGCATAAAAGAGGACAATCAGCGTCTCTGTAATCCTTGCGCACAGTGTTCCGATCGCCGCACCCTGAACCTCCAGCCTAGGCGCGCCGAACAATCCAAAGATCAAGACTGCATTGATGCAGATATTTACAAGCAATGAAATAAAATACACAACTGTTGCAATCACTACCCGCTCGATGCTGCGCATAATATTTAAGTATACCTGCGTCACAGCCACAAACAGATAGGAGACGCCTACGATACGCAGATATTTTTCTCCTTCCGCGATCACCTCCGGATCAGAAGTAAAAATCCTCATAAGAGGCGCCGGGATCACAAGCGCCAGCGCCGTAAAAAACGCCGCTACAAGAAGACCGGACGTAAGCCCCATACCAAGTACCTTCTCAATCGTCTTCGTATCATGCTTCCCCCAGTACTGCGCGGTAAGAACCGTAGCCCCCGCCGTGATGCCAAAGAAGATGAGCATCATGATAAACTGTATCTGCCCCGCAAGGGAAGCGCCGGATAATACCTTTTCGCCTACCCTTCCGAGCATAAATACATCCGTTGCCGTGACGCCTACATTGATCACATTCTGAAGCGCCATCGGAAGAACAAGAGCAAATATGCTCCTGTAAAAATTCCCCCAGTTTATATTAAGATTATCTGTGGTTTGCCGCTTTATAAATCTCATACATATCCTGCGCAGAAAGCTTCTTAAAGCAGCCCAGTTTTACCGTATCCCCTTTCGTAGCGCTGTCCGCCATCTTTTTTAAGACTTCCTCCGACTGCACGCCGATGTTCATCTCACCGATACAGGTTGGCATATGTAAGAAACGGAAAAACTCCTCGGTTGCCTCGATTGCCAAGACCGCAGTTTCCTCCTCTCCTTTATCCTCAATTTTCCATACTTTTCTGCCGTAACGGGCAAATCTTGCCACGTCAAGCTTATACACATATCTCGCCCAGCTTCCCCACACCGCAGACAGGGTTGCGCCGTGCGCCTCATCAAACATGCCGCCGATCTCATGTCCCAGCTTATGGCACGCAAAATCCTTCGGACGGCCAAGCCCCGTCAGATTATTGTGCGACAGGCTTCCGCACCACATGATTTCGCTCATGGCTTCATAATTTTCCTGATCTTCATATGCAGCCTTTCCATTTTCAATCAATGTACGCATCAAGCCTTCTGCAATCTCATCCGTAAGCTGATTTCCTGAAACGGGCGTAAAATACCTCTCCAATGTATGCATCAATATATCGACAATTCCGCATGCAAGCTGATATTTCGGCAGCGTAAAGGTAAGCTCAGGATTCAGCACCGCGAATTTAGGACGCACGATATCCGAATTAAATCCAGCCTTTTTCCCTGTCTCCTGGTTCGTGATAACCGCCGAATCACTCATCTCACTTCCCGCCGCGGATATGGTCAGCACCGCGCCTACCGGCTTTGCCGCACGCACACTGGCCTTCCCCATCCATACATCCCAGATGTCGGCATCCGGATTAGCCGCGCCGACAGCAATAGCCTTTGCCGTATCGATCACACTTCCGCCGCCTACGGCAAGCATAAGTTCTGCCTTCATGCCGACCGCCTTCTTAACGCCTTCTCTTGCAAGGGCAAGGCGCGGATTGGGCTGTACGCCCGAAAGCTCCTCAAACACTATATTTTCCTGTCTGAGTTCCTCCTTTATCCGGTCAAGAAGTCCGCTCTTTACAGCGCTTTCACCGCCGTATACAAGCAGTACCCTAGATGCGCCGAACTCTTTTATCAGTTTCCCTGTTTCTTTTTCCGCTGCCTTGCCAAATACTATCTTTGTAGGCATATACTGTGTAAATCCCTGCATATCTTTTCCTCCTGCTATTACTATCTTATCTTTTCTGCCATCCGCATCTGGCATCCTGCATAAATATATCTGTTAATCACCTAAAAGCCTCTGATGATTACTCATCAAAGGCCTCTTTCATTTTATTCATAAATCCCTTTCTCTTTTTACCGCTCCCCGAATTGCCTGCGCTGCCTGTTCCGGCCGCATTCAGCGTATTTCCCGAAAGCTCGTCGAACCTTCTGAGCGCTTCTTTGGCTTCAGCGCTTAGACGCTCCGGCGTCTGGATCACCAGTGTTACATAGTGGTCGCCCCGCACCTGCGAATTCCTTACCGACGGAACTCCCTTTCCTTTCAAGCGCACCTTAGTATCGGTCTTTGTTCCCGGTTTTACTGTGTAAAGAACTTCTCCGTCTACCGTCTTGATCTTCACATCTGCGCCCAGCGCTGCCTGCGCAAAGGAAATCGGAACCGTAGAAAATATGTGCATATCCTGTCTCTGGAAAATCGGGTGTCTTGATACGCTGACCTCCACAAGCAGATCCCCTCTCGGGCCGCCGTTCGCACCCGGCTCCCCTTTCTCGCGGATACGGATACTCTGTCCGTTGTCAATGCCCGCCGGAACCGTAACGGCAATCTTTTTCCTGTTGGACACATAGCCTGTTCCCTGACAGTCTGAACACTTCTCACGGACGATCTTCCCGCTGCCGCCGCACTGCGGACAAGTCTGTACATTCTGGACAGTCCCGAAGAACGACTGCTGCGTATAGACAACTTGGCCTTTGCCGCCGCATTTCGGACAGGTCTCAGGCGAAGTTCCCGGCTTCGCACCTGTGCCGTTACACTTCGGACAGGGATCCTTTAAGACAACATCCAACTCTTTCTCACACCCGAATACCGCCTCCTCAAAGGTAATCCGAACACTCTTTCTTACGTTCATACCCTTCATAGGACCTTGGCTTCGTCCGCCTCTTCTGCCTCCTCCGCCGAACAGATCTCCGAAAATATCTCCGAAAATATCGCTGAAATCCGCACCGCTGAAGTCAAAGCCTCCAAAGCCTCCCGCTCCGCCTGCTCCGCCTTCAAATGCCGCATGGCCGAACTGGTCGTACTGACGGCGTTTTTCCGGATCGCTCAAGACTGCATAAGCCTCCGAAGCTTCTTTAAACTTCTTCTCTGCCTCGGCATCTCCCGGATTCATATCCGGATGATACTTTTTCGCGATCTGCCTGTATGCCTTCTTCAATGCCGCATCATCTGCATCCTTTCCTACACCGAGCACTTCATAATAATCTCTTTTTGATTCTGCCATAATTTATCCCTTTCTTATTCTCTCAGTCTGTACACAATAAGAAAATATAACGCAAGGAAGTTCCGGGATACTGAACTTGCCAAAATCCAAGTTTCCCGGAACATTTCCATACTCGATTCAAAGAACCTTTCACCTAAGGCTTATACTTCCTTATAGTCTCCATCTACTACATCATCCCCCTGGAAGCCTTCCGGCGCCGGGCCTGCCTGCGGACCTGCTCCCGGATTCGCTCCTGCGCCCTGCGCGCCTGCTTGGGCTCCTGCCTGCTCATACATCTTTGTAAATACCTTCTGAGCGCTTGCCGTAAGCTTTTCTGTTCCGGCCTTAATCTCCGCAACCTGTGCGTCAGAGATGTCTTCCATATTGATCTTCTCTAAGATGTCCTTAAGCGCCTTGCAGTCCGCTTCAACTTCAGTCTTATCCGCCGCGTCTAATTTATCTGCAACCTCACTGAGCGCCTTCTCGGTCTGGAAGACAAGCGCGTCCGCGTCATTCTTGGCATCGATTCCCTCTTTCCGCTTCTTGTCCTGCGCCTCAAATGCGGCCGCCTCTTTTACAGCCTTATCGATGTCCTCGTCCGACATGTTAGAGCCTGCCGTAATGGTAATATGCTGCTCTTTGCCTGTTCCAAGGTCTTTCGCAGATACATTTACGATACCATTTGCATCGATATCGAAAGTAACCTCTATCTGCGGCACTCCGCGCGGAGCCGGTGCGATTCCGTCCAGTCTGAACTGTCCGAGAGATTTGTTATCTCTTGCAAACTGTCTCTCGCCCTGTACCACGTTAATATCTACCGCCGTCTGATTATCGGCCGCTGTAGAGAAGATCTGGCTCTTCTTCGTCGGAATCGTCGTATTTCTCTCGATCAGTCTCGTAGCGACGCCGCCCATTGTCTCGATGGAAAGCGACAGCGGAGTTACGTCAAGAAGAAGGATATCGCCTGCGCCTGCATCGCCTGCAAGCTTACCGCCCTGAACGGATGCACCGAGCGCTACGCACTCGTCCGGGTTCAGAGATTTGCTTGGCTCTTTCCCTGTCAGACGCTTTACTTCCTCCTGTACGGCCGGGATACGCGTAGAACCGCCGACAAGCAGTACCTGACCAAGTTCGGATGCGGAAACGCCGGCATCTGAGAGCGCTCTCGTTACTGGCTCGGAAGTCTTCTGTACCAGATCATTTGTCAACTCGTCAAATTTTGCTCTTGTAAGAGTCATATCAAAGTGGAGCGGTCCGCTCTCGTTCATGCTGATAAACGGAAGGTTAATATTGGTCGTTGTAGCGGAGGAAAGCTCTTTTTTCGCTTTCTCAGCAGCTTCTTTAATTCTCTGCATAGCCATCTTGTCTGCAGACAGATCTACGCCCTGCTCTTTCTTAAACTCAGCGATCATATAATCAGCAACCTTCTGGTCAAAATCATCGCCGCCCAGTCTGTTGTTTCCTGCCGTAGAAAGAACCTCGATGACACCGTCGCCGATCTCGATGATGGATACGTCGAACGTACCTCCTCCAAGGTCGTATACCATGATCTTCTGCTCTTTCTCATTGTCAAGTCCGTAGGCAAGAGCTGCCGCCGTAGGCTCGTTAATGATACGCTTTACGTCAAGACCCGCAATCTTACCTGCATCTTTTGTAGCCTGACGCTGCGCGTCATTAAAATAAGCCGGAACTGTGATAACTGCCTCCGTAACTTTCTCTCCGAGATATCCTTCTGCGTCGGCTTTCATCTTCTGCAGGATCATAGCGGAAATCTCCTGCGGAGAATACTTCTTCTCGTCGATTGCTACTCTGTAATCCGAACCCATCTCCCTTTTAATGGAAGAAATGGTTCTCTCTGCGTTCGTTACTGCCTGACGCTTTGCAGGCTCGCCTACCAGACGTTCTCCTGCTTTTGTAAATGCCACTACAGAAGGCGTCGTTCTCGCTCCCTCTGTATTAGCGATCACTGTCGGCTGTCCGCCTTCCATAACAGCTACACAGCTATTTGTTGTACCTAAGTCAATACCGATTATTTTTCCCATGATTTGATTCCTCCTGAAATTTTAATATGTTCTAAGTTGATTTGTTAATTGGCTACTTTTACCATGCTGTACCGGACAACAGAGTCCCGATACATATATCCCTTTTGGAGCTCTTCAACAACAACATTCTCGCCAAGCTCCTCATCATCCACATGCATCACTGCATTGTGCAGATCGGGATTAAACTCCTGACCTTTCGCTTCGATCGGCTTCACCCCTGCGCTCTCCAGCGTTGTCATAAGCTGCTTATAGATCATCTCCATTCCTTGGACAAACGGTGCATCCTTTTCTTCCTCCTTCACAGCCATAAGACCTCTCTCAAAATTGTCTACCACCGGAAGGATCTTTTCTATGATATCCTTCGCGCCTATCTCGTACATCTGTGATTTTTCCTTTTCCGTACGTTTGCGAAAGTTATCGAACTCCGCCATCTGACGAGTCAGTCTGTCTGTCAGTTCTTCAATCTTCTCATCTTTTTTGTCTTTTTTATTCTTTTTACCGAAGAGCCTCTTTTTTTCAGCGGTTTCGCCCTCTTTCCCATCAGACTTCCCTTCTGTGGGCGCATCTTCTTCCAAATCTTCTGGCGTTTGCGTCTCCTCAGACTCCGATGTCTTTTCCGTCTCTTCCCCTTCTAAGATTTCGTCCTCTGCCTGCGCAGCCGCTGTCTTTTTTGCTTCTTCTACCGCTTCCTTTACCATCTCTTCCTGGCTTTTCTCCTGTTGATTTTCCAAGAGCTATTCCACCTTTCTACTCTTTCTATTCACTAGACTTTTTTGCCGCCGTGAAACATCTGGTCCAGTTCATTCTGCAGACGCTTCATAGATTTTAATACATGTTCATAATCCATTCTCTTCGGTCCGATAATCCCTATCGTTCCCTTCAGCCCGTCACCCAATTCATAAGTAGCGGTGACAACACTGCAGTCCTTCATCGTCTGTACCGGCGCTTCGTCGCCGATGTAAACTTGAATTCCTGTATTGTCCTCCTGTGACAATGTCTGGGTTACCAGTTCGGTGAGCTGCTGCTTCTCCTCAAAGGCGCTGATGATCTCCTGCGCGCTCTGCTTATCGGAAAGTTCCGGATACTTGAAAATATTCGTAGCGCCGCTGGTATAGATCTGCATATCTTCATCTACCTGAATCGCGTCCGCCACTGCATCCAGCACATTCCCCACCACTACACTGTGGATGCCAGCCTGTTCCTTAAGCCTCGCAATGAGTCCAAGATTGATCTCCTCGATCGCCATGCCGTTCAGGGTTGTGTTAAGAAGCATATTCAGCTTCAGAAGATTCTCATTGCTGAGAGGTTCCTCTACCCGGATGATCTTGTTCTTGATCACGTTACCCCCGAGCACGATTACCGCAATGATCTGTTCTGCATCCACCATTGTAAGCTGGATGAACTTAATCTTATTGCTGCTGCCCATAGGAGTGGAAACCATCGTAGCGTAATTCGTGCTGCTTGCCAACACCTTCGCCGCCTGCTTAAGAAGATGTTCCATCTTATCCGCCTTCTCAAGCATCTGCTCTTCCTTCTCTAACAGCTCCTGCTCTTTCTCGCCCATCAGCATATCCACATATAACCGATAACCTTTATCTGAAGGGATACGTCCTGCCGACGTGTGAGGCTGCATGATAAATCCCAGTTCTTCCAGATCAGCCATCTCGTTGCGGATCGTCGCGGAACTTAAGTTCAGATCCGTATACTTAGAAATGGTTCGGGAGCCTACCGGTTCTCCGGTCTCCAGATATGTCTTAATGATCGCATGAAGAATCTTGAGCTTCCGGTCACTTAGCCCATGCTCTGTTACCATCCATCCTCCTCCTTTCAGATTTCCTTGTTAGCACTCCTTGATTTTGAGTGCTAACATCTTTCGAGTATTAATTTAACACTATGATTTGCGTTTGTCAACATAGTTTATACATTTTTTCTATTTAATAGTTTATTTCCTGTAACAGTTCATCCCATCTTGAATGAAAATTTTTTCAAACCCACCTGAAATTCATGATTAAGCTGTATATAATGTAACCGACAGTTCAATAGACGGGAGCCTGCAATACAGACTGAGAGGAAGGCATGGCCTTCGACCGAAAACCTGATTTGGATAATGCCAACATAGGGATGCCTGATACAAAGATATTGGGAAGAGCAAGTTTGTTTAGGAAGGCCGTAGAGCGCAATGGAGATATTGTCCCTAAAGCGAAGTATGAAGAGGCCATGCTGGAAGACGGCGACAGCATCGAAGTTGTCAGCTTTGTGGGAGGTGGTTGATTTGATCCCCAGTAAGGGAAAATGGAAGGAAACTTTGGCAAAGCGGCACGGTAAAAAATTGCAGGAGAAATATGGCAGATACTGCCCTTGCCACCGGCGAGGAAAACCCTTTCTACGAATACTTCGACGATATACTTGACATTTGCCGTGAGTATGACGTAACGATTTCTCTGGGCGACGCCTGCCGTCCCGGCTGCCTTGCAGACGACGGCGACGTATGCCAGATCGAAGAGCTTGTACGGCTTGGAGAACTGACTAAGCGCGCCTGGGAAAAGGATGTTCCGGTCATGGTAGAAGCCCCCGGACATATGCCGATGGATTCCAGAATTGCCGCTCACGCAGCGGATATTGCAAAAAAAATCCCTCACGCAAGAGAGATCGACGATGCAATGGCAGATGCAAGAAGAACCTTCAATTGGGAAAAGCAGTGAGAATGTACCAATAAGGAAACACCGCAAGATTCCTGACTGTTTTTGTAATCTCCCTTAAAACCTTTACAGCCGCTTCCTCACTGCCTATACTACCTCTCACAGAAAATAACAATGTAAATTTACATGTAAATTTATCAGCATAGAATACCCATCACTCCAAAGCTGATAGGAGGTATCAGAATCAAAAGCTGCCATACCAACATTTCCTGTCAGTACGGCAGCCTTCTGCTTCTATCCTTTGCTTTAATAGGAAACTACGGTCGTTCCTTTTGGACAGCGTTTATAAATGAAATTGATGTCGGAATCCATGAGCCGCACACATCCGTGCGATTTCGGCCTTCCGATCGTCGCGTCGCTATAACCGCCCGAATATCTTTTGATCCTGGAATGGAAAGCGATGCCCTTTTTAAAGTACACTGCCGGTTTCTCGTATGTGTACTTGTTAAATATACCTTTTTCCTTATACTTAATCTTGAAGACTCCCTTCGGCGTCTGGGTTCCGTGCTTGCCCGTTGCGCACTGTCCGCTGCGCAGTACCTTCCATTTACCTTTAGATCCCTGATAGATCACAACTCTCTGCGTATAGTGGCTGATCCATATCAAATACTTCGATTTGCTTTTATATCCCTTTTTATTTACAAAATCCTCTTTTACTTTTGTAGAATAGTCTTTCGTCGTCCAGATACTTGACTTGAATCTCAGCCGCCTGTACGCGATCCAGTAAGTTTTCCCTCCAATGCTGATCTTGTAACGCCCTTTTCCATAGTCAGTCGTCGTAACCTTGGTACCCGGCTTCAGATATTTCACTCTTTTTTTGCTGGTTTTGGAAGTAAAAATAGGCGCTCTTGATTTTACGACTGCCTTATAGCCAATACTGCGTATCGTTTTCGGCGTCTTTTTTACGGAAATGGTTACGGTAGAAGATTTTTCTCCTGTCCCGCCGTTATTATAGGCTGCCACACGGTATTTATACTTTTTCCCCTGTTTTAGCTTTTTATCCGTATAGGTGAGCTTTTTAACGTCTTTCTTAACGACTTCCCACTTTTTCTTTGTCGCGTTATACCGATACACAATATAACTTTCTGCTCTGGATGCCTTAGACCATGTAAGTATGGCAGATTCATTGCCGTCGATTCCGGTAAGTTTTTTCACTTTGGTCGGTTTTTGTTTTTTTGTCGCTACATTCAGCTTAACTATGTCAGAGACATAAGTATAAGTCTTACCGCCTTCTGTGAAACTGCAGATTGCCTGCACTTGAAAACTATATTTTGTATTGTATTTCAGCTTTCCGAATACCAAAGAGGTCTCGGATATTTTCTTCGCTTTTTTGCCGTATGCCACCTGATAGCTATCTGCTCCTGCCACCGCTTTCCACGCAAGTTTTATATCCGTACCGCTGGAGTTTCCTTTGACGGCAGGCTTTGCAAGCAGCACCGCGGGAATCTTTCCGGCAGCTATCTCGGTCTCTCCGTTTTCATCTTCTTTATAGGCGTGAATTTCTATATAATATTTTTCTCCCTGGACAGCATCGACCTGCAGACTTGTCTCGGTTGTGTCGGATGTACTGATCAGCGTGCCGTCTGCGTATTTCAATAGCTTAACCTGATACTTCACTGCATCCGCCACACGGGTCCATGTGATCTTAAACCGTTTCCCCGATTCATCTGCAGGCTCTGCAGTAACTCCTTCAACGGTTCCCCCGATTGTCTGCGTCTCAGCCGCCTGCACGTCAACGGAAGGTTCCTCTTCTTCCGGCTGTTCTTCCTCCGCAGTCTTATCCTCTTTAGCCTCACTCTCCGTCGCCGGTTCGGACGGCGCCTCTGCATCGGTATCACCTGCATCGTCAGCATCCGGTATCTCCTCCGGCAATGGTTCCTCCGGCACTTCCGGCTGTTCTGTCTCACTTCCATCTTTTACGGAATCCTCGTTCTCCTTTGGAGACTCCGCTTCGGTGTCTGCAGTGATATCTGTCTCTGTTTTGGAAGACGGTTCCTGACTCTGTGCCTGATCCGCCTCTTCCACTTTATCCTGCTGACCTTCCGCATCTGTTGCTAATACCTCAAAACTGCCCAGATTTACAAACAGCATCAAGCTTAATACAAGGCAGATAACTCTCGTTATTTTTTTCATTTACATCCCTTCCTTTCTTCTTTATTAAAAGTCTCTTAAACGTAAATTATTTTTTGAAAAAGAGACAATAAGCATATTGTTCTATTACTGAATCAGACAAAATGTTTCTCCCATATACTCAAACGATTTTTCACAGACAACTTTATTGTTATAATTGTCTATCACCATCACCTTCAGCAAACCATCCGAACCCTTTTCCCACGTTCGGATTTCCTGGTCATTCTGCTTTATCAGAATTTTATCTTTTTTCTCCTGAACGAGAATTTCCCTCTCCCCGCCAGAATCCGTTGCGGCCGCACAATATACGTTCGCCTTTTCCAGTCTGATTTTTTTTGCCGTATAAGAATTGCTCTTAAGCAATTCCCCGTAAACGGAGGCAAACTTTCCTGACGTATCCTGAAAAAACAGCGTATAATCCTTGCCGGAAGCCCACTGTATGATCTGTTCCGGCTGATTCTCATCGGCTATCGAATCATTGAGGGCCTCGATCTGCGAAGGCGTCAGTTCCGCCGTGAAATCCTCCGGATAACGCGCCTTCATCTCCCTGCTGAACCGAAGGGCTCCATGGGAATTCACATGATTTCTATCTGCAAAATACTCCTGCTTATAAGTCGGTATCCAGTCAACCGTGATATCTGGATAATCCTCCTTCAGCCGATCATAATAATTTCCAAACTCTTCTTTATAGTTCTCTGTAAATTTTTCATTTTCCGGAAGCGGAAGTTTAACAAGACGAACCTGTATGTCATGTTCCATGCACAGTTCGATCAAGCGCCTGTAATAACGGTCGAACAGAGGGTGTACCTCAAAATTTTTAAATTTAATTACTTTGGAAGTTTCATATTCTTGCGTCCCTCTGGCAATATACCTTCCGCCGTGCAGCGCGCTTAAAGCCCTTGCTTTTACATTTTCTTCATACCGCTGATTAAAACCCGCATTCATCAAAGATGTAATATATTTGTTCGGCAGCCTCAATTCATATGCGATAAAATCCGTCACATAATGATCCGTTTCAATGGAAGTCCCCTCCCCATACTTAAGGATCTCCTTCAGCATCTCAAGATTCTGATCCATCCGAAATCTGTGCGTATACATCGTCCGAATCCAAAAAGTACCCGTATCCTTCATATGATAATCCAGAAAACTAATATAACAAGTCTTCGGCGCCTCATTATGCTCAATCCAGTCCTGAAGAATATAATACGCTTCCATCGGCGTGATCGAACCAAGAGACAGATTAATCGAAGCATCCGACAAAACCTCCGGCACATAAGCGGCGTTCGCCGTCGAATCGCCTAAGAATACCGCCTCATAATACTTCTCCTGCTTCGTATTGGTCTTTTCTTTATTCCATAGATCAAACGGCGTCCCGTCGGTCATAAAGCCAAGCGGATTCATCCATGTATACGCCCATATCAGAATCATGGGAAGCATAACGCATATGCCTTTCATGGCCAGACCAAGTATTTTCTTCATCCCGATCCTCCCTAAAACTGAAAATAGATAAATTCCTGTCCGGTAATATCCAGAGAAAGCGTGATCAAAATCACCGCCCCCCAGTACAGTACGAAGCGGAAGACTATACTCTGCCGCCTAAGCCACTCTAAGGTATCTCTCCCCGATTCTTTGATCAGACTGCTAAAAAGCAGCGCCGCCAAAGCAATCAGCAAAATAGCAATGTTCTTTTCATCAAGACCCAGCTCATAAAGCCCGCCTGTCAAGAGAAGCCCGCTGTTTGTAAGCTCCGCCGACCTCTTTAAGATCCGAAGCGCAGCCATCGGCGTATCCGCCCGGAAGAATACCCAGGCAATATCCGTCAAAATAAAGGTCTTTACGATCCGAATGCATCTCCATGAAAAATTCCCGGTATCTATCTGAAACCTTTTATAACACCTGTCTACATACGGAGCCGCCAGTTCTTCGCAAATTTGGTATATTCCGTGGAGGCCGCCCCAGATGACAAATGTGATGTTCGCCCCGTGCCATAGGCCGCTTACCAGAAAGGTAATGAGCAAATTCCTATACTTTTTTAATCTTCCCTTCCGGTTCCCGCCCAAAGGAATATACAGATAATCCCTCAGCCATGAACTCAGCGAGATATGCCACCTTCTCCAGAACTGCTTGACAGACTGTGCCAGATAAGGCTGCTCAAAATTATTCATAAGCCGAAAACCTAGCACTCTGGCAGCTCCTGTTGCAATAATGGAATACCCCATAAAATCGCAGTAAATCTGAAAAGCAAACAACACATTCGCCGTTATGATCTGAAATCCATGATAAGCGGCAAAATCTCCGTATACCGTATTCACCAGCACCGCGCACCTGTCGGCGATGACCAGTTTCAGAAAATACCCCCACAGCATAAGAAGCAGCCCGTCCCTCGCCATTGCTGCATCAAATTTTTTATGCACGGAAAACTGCTTCAGAAGATTTTTTGATCTTTCGATCGGCCCCGCTACAAGCTGCGGAAAAAAAGACACAAAAAGTGCGTAGCGAAAGAAATTTTTCTCGGCATATATTTCATCGCGGTATACATCCATCGTATAGCTCAGCGCCTGAAAAATATAAAAGGAAATTCCCACAGGAAGGATAATATCAAACGCCGGCACATTCATCTCTATATGTACCGCTCCGAGAAGACGCCCCAAAACATCCAATGCAAAATTAATATATTTAAAATAGAACAGCAGCAGCAGATTCAGTACAAAACTGCCTGCCACAATCAGCTTTTTATACGCCGTCTTATGCGCGGGAGTGCATCTGCTTTGTTTGACCATCTCCATGCAAAGGCCGCCCATATAGGTAACCAGTGTTGAAAACAACAGCAACACTATATATTTCGCGTTCCAGCACATATAAAAATAGTAACTTGCAGCAAGCAGCCACAAATTCTTTGCCTTCTGCGGAATAACAAAATATATCAGCAGAACAATCGGGAAAAAAATCAGAAACTCTATGGAATTAAACAGCATATGTTTCTCCTGATAAACGGTTTACACTACTTTTCATCGTCTTTTCTCCTGTTTTGGAATAATCTCTTATTTCTTTCTATATATAGCCCTCTACATATAGTACTTTTTATTATAGTTCCACAGAAACAATTTGTCAATTCATAGGATATGCAAAATGACTTGTCAACCCATTTACAATCTGATAAAATGTGAACCGTAATCTCGGAAGCGGCCCGTCGGCATATTTTAATGCCTGTACCGGGATTTTTTCTGAAAATATGAGATGGAGGAATGACGCATGAGCAAAATTGATGAAGTAAGGAGCGACATGGTGAAAGCCATGAAAGCCGGCGACAAGGGAAGAAAAGACACTTTATCCCTTTTATTATCCGCACTTAAAAATAAAGCGATCGACAAACGGGAAGATCTGACTCCCGAAGAAGAGACGCAGGTTATCTTAAAGGAAATCAAACAAGTAAAAGAAACACTGGACATGACTCCCGCAGACCGGGAAGATATTATCAAGGAATGCTCCGACCGTCTGGATGTACTGAACAACTATGCTCCAAAGATGATGGATGAAGAAGAGATCCGCGAGATCATCAAAAGCGTCCTTGCAGAGACTGGCATAGACGCGCCTTCCGCAAAGGATAAAGGAAAGATTATGAAGGTGCTTATGCCGAAAGTAAAGGGGAAGGCTGACGGCAAGCTGGTAAACGAGATCTTTACAACATTTTTGCAGTAATAAGCTAAGGGGACTGTATTTATCTACAGTCCCCCGAGCCGTTACATTTTACAACGTTATGAAAGTTTCATCTCATCGATCAGTTCTGCTGCCGTCTCCACACACCGGGTACAGCACGGCAAGGGCTGCGCCCCATTCTCTGTCTTCAGATCCCGGCAGTATACGGAAGCCCTCTTCTCTTTGAACTGCTTCGCCGCCTCACGGAATTTCGCATAAGTATCCATCTTCGTAAGAAGCGGCTTATCCATATCGCCCGCGCTGTTGGCGAGACTGATCGAAAGGAACATGCCCGTAACTGCGCCGCAGGTATCCATAAGACCGCCCATTCCAAGTCCGAAACCTTCTGTCATACGAAACATATCCTCTTCCTTTATCCCAAATTTTTCGCAGTATGTACAGGCCACTGCCTGACAGCAGTTGTAGCCTTTTTCCGTAAACTTTGCCACGGCCGTATGTTTATTCGCTTCCATAGCATTTACCTCCCAATCCTTTTTGTCAAAACTCTTTCACCCGAAAACATTCGGGACGATCACTCTTTGTTCTCCCGGACAGTTTCTAAGTTCTGTATCCACAGATCCGCGCAGGCGTCGCTCGGCATCCTCCAGTCCCCTCTTGGAGACAGCGCTACCGTCCCTACCTTCGGTCCGTCCGGCAGACAGGAACGCTTGAACTGCTGAGAGAAGAATCTCCGGCAGAAAGTACGAAGCCATTTATAAATGGCGCCGTCATCATATTCTCCTGCAAACGCATACTTTGCGATCCGGTAGATCTTTGCCGGCTCATAGCCGAACCGCAGGAAATAATACAAGAAAAAGTCATGCAGCTCGTAAGGTCCCACCAAATCCTCTGTCTTCTGGGCGATCTCGCCGTCTTTCGGCGGAAGAAGCTCCGGACTTACCGGCGTATCAAGCACGTCATAGAGCACCTCCCTCAACACCTGGTCTTCACATGTATCCGCATAGTAATGGACCAGATGCCGCACCAGCGTCTTGGGGACAGATGCATTGACCCCGTACATGGACATATGGTCGCCGTTATAAGTCGCCCAGCCAAGAGCCAGCTCCGACATATCTCCCGTCCCGATCACCAGGCCGTTTACCTGATTGGCAATATCCATGATCACCTGCGTGCGCTCTCTCGCCTGCGCATTCTCATAGGTCACGCTGTGATCCTGTATATCATGCCCGATATCTTTCAAATGCAGCGTCACCGAATCTGCAATCGGAACCTCCTTTAAGACCGCGCCGAGTTTTTCCGCCATTTTGCAGGCATTGCGGTATGTCCGGTCTGTCGTCCCAAAGCATGGCATCGTGACTGCAATGATCCGCTTTCTGTCCATTCCAAGCATGTCAAAAGCCTTCGCCGTCACGAGAAGGGCAAGAGTAGAATCCAGTCCTCCCGAAATTCCCACCACCGCACTCTTGGCATGCGTATGAACAAGACGTTTTTTAAGCCCCATCGCTTGGATCATAAGGATTTCCTCGCAGCGCCTTGCGCGCTCGAAATCTTCGCCCGGCACGAACGGGCGGGAGGAAAACGTCCTTGTAAGCTTTGTCTCCTCTTTGTGAAGCCGGAACGGAATCCACGTAAGCTCTCTGTCCTTTGCCGACTGGAAAGTCGTATTTTTACGCCTTTCGCTTACCATGCGTTTATAGTCGATCTCCGAATAAATGATCCCGTTTTCAAACCGTTTTGCAGAGGCAAGCGTGATGCCATTTTCCGCGATCATATTATGCCCGCCGAACACAAGGTCCGTCGTAGACTCTCCTTCCCCTGCATTTGCATAGATATATCCGCAGATCAGGCGGGCGGACTGTCCCTCTATCAGACTCTTCCGGTAGGAAGCCTTTCCGATCGTCTCGTCGCTTGCAGAACAGTTGACGATAATGGTTGCTCCTTCCCTTGCCGCCTCAATGCTCGGCGGAACCGCAGACCATACATCCTCACAGATCTCCGCCGACACAGCCAATCCTTCTAACTCCTCCTCTTCATACACAAGCTGCGGTCCAAAAGGAATCTCCTCTCCGTTCAGACGAATCTCTCTTGCATAGGAAGGCCCCTCACAAAACTGCCGCCTCTCATAAAACTCTCCGTAATTGGGAAGAAAAGTCTTTGTCGTAAAGCCTAAGATTCTCCCTCTGTTCAGCGCCGCCGCCACATTATAAAGTTCTCCGTCCGCTGCCAAGGGCGCCCCTACAAAGACAAGCATGTCCTTATCCTTCGTATGCCCTGCAACCTTGAAAAGCCCCTCTCTCGCTTTTTCCAAAAGAATATCCTGCGTAAACAAATCGCCGCATGTGTATCCCGTAATGCAAAGTTCCGGAAATACAACGATTTTTGCCCCCTTCTTTGCTGTCTCGTCGATCATCCTGCATATCTGTTCCGTATTAAACGCCACGTCTGCCACCCGTATATCCGGTGTCGCCGCCGCGACTTTTACAAATCCATCCTTCATGGCTCTCCTCCGTCTTCGGCATTCTTATCTGCTTCTTTTTATAATCTTCTTCAAATCTTCTATCGTGTAATGATAAGCACTGTTGCAGAAATGGCACTTCACCTCGATATCTTTTCCTTCGTCGATCATCTCCTTGATATCCTTTCTGCCAATGCTGGCAACTGCTTTTTCCACCCGCTCCTTCGAACAATTGCAATAAAACCGCGCGGGAATCGTATCCGTAATCTCAAGCCCTACGTTCCCCAGAAGTTCCTTCAGTATCTGTTCCGGTGTATATCCCTTATCCAAAAGCTCTGTAACTGATGTGACCGTCTTAAGATTCTCCTCGATCTTAGCGACCGTATCCTCCTTAGCAAACGGCATCATCTGGATGATGAACCCTCCGGCGCATTTTACCGTATTATCCTTTTCCATGAGGACTCCAAGTCCCACAGAAGAAGGCACTTGTTCCGAACTTGCAAAATAATAGGTCAGATCTTCTGCGATCTCACTGGTGACAAGCATCGTGTCGCCGACATAAGGCTCCTTCAGCCCCATATCTTTGATCACCTGCATAATACCGATGCCTACCGCGCCGCCCACATCGAGCTTTCCATTTTTAGGAGGCAGCATCACATCTGGATTTTCCACGTATCCTTTCACATTCGCATGGCTGTCCGCCGTAACCGTGATCCCCTCCAGAGGCCCGTTCCCCCGCACTTTAACTGTGAGCATGTCCGTCTCATTCTTCATCATACTCCCCATCATGGCGCCGCCGGTTAAGAGCCGCCCAAGAGCCGCCGTCGCTACCGGACTTGTATTGTGGCGCTTTCTCGCCTCTTCTACAAGCTCTCTTGATGTTATGGCAAAAGCGCGCACCTGACTGTCCGCCGCTGTCGCCCTTACAATATAATCTTTCATATATCTTTCCTTTCTATACAAAACATATTTTTCAAACCTTTTCTTGCTCCCTCGCCGCTACCAGTATCCTCTCGCTCTGTGCGTCTGCCGGTTTCCCCAGATAAGCATCATAAGCCGCAAGAAACTCCATGCCAGACTTTTTGATCAGCCCTTTTATCTCTTCCAGTGTATACCCCTTTTGATAATGGGTCTCCTGGTACCTGCGGTATATTTCTTTACTCCCCTTCTCCTTGATAAACAATGTCAGTTCATATTCATTGACCTGTTCCTCTTCATAATAGTAGTTGTCCCATATAAAACTGCACTCATCCCGGCTCTCAGCAAATGTACGGTCTCCCAGAACATTTTCATACTTAAACCGAGTATTAAAATCAAACAGAAAGATCCCTGACGGATCCAGATAATTATTTACCAGACGAAACACGTCTAAAAGTTCCTCGGCATCCAGCACATAATTCACACAATCACATACACTGATGACAGCCCGGACCGTGCCGTAAAGCTCAAACTCTCGCATATCCTGTAACAGGTACAAGATATCATGTCCGCTTTTTTCCCGCTTTCCTGCAGCTATCTCTAACATGTCTTCCGCATTGTCCACACCGATCATATCAAATCCCCGTCTCGCAAAACATTCTGTCATATTTCCCGTACCGCAGCCCAAGTCCAGTATAAGCCCGTCATGTATCCCATATTCCTTCAGTATTGCTTCCAGACGATCCGCCCATTCCTCATAAGGAACATTGTCCATAAATGTGTCATAGATTTCTGCAAAACCAGTATATGCCTCCATGAATTCCTCCTTAAGTCTCCTGTTCAATTTCGTATTTATCTTATCACAAATCACCAGTGTTTAACAGATAAAAACAAAGAAACTTACACTTCAAAATTGCATTTCATACTTTATTATGTTATTATTTTTGAAATAATTTTAAAAGGAGATTTTAAAATGGATACAAAAGATTCTACACGGATCAGCTGGCTTGATACAGCAAGAAGTATTGCAATTTTACTTGTCATTTTATGCCATGTGTCAGGAAGTGAATATTTTTTTGGCCAAAGCAATATCTTAGACCGCTCTACTGTCTCCCAGTTTTTTGGATTCTTCTTATTTACTCTTGGCCGGTTAAGTGTTCCTCTTTTTTTATTTATTAGCGGATATTTGCTATTACCACGCTCATATGATACCGAAGAATCCCTGAATTTTTATAAGCATAATCTTCTGCCTTTATTTGTTGCTTCCGAGATATGGATTATAACATTTTATACATTTACCTGTTATTTTAATTCATATCCTTTCTCGTTTTCAACCCTTATAAGGAATATGCTATTTTTAGGATATGAAAAAATATCATATTTATGGTATCTGCCAACAATTATAGGATTATATCTTTACATACCCTTTTTTGCTATTGCCATACAAAAAATCAATATTAAGATTACAGGACTCCTATTGCCTATAACATTTTTATATTGTTTTTTTATACCAACAATAAATATACTATTTGCTTCATTAGAAATCCCTTTGCTGTCATCCCAATTATTTCTTTATTTTGGAGGAGGGGTGTATGGCTTTTACATGCTGACAGGATATCTGTTTTCGAAAAATTTTTTCAAAAAATTACCTTTAATCTGTCTTCTTAGCGGATTTCTCTGCTTTGTTTTATTAACTGCACTATTCCAAATGACTATGTATCACAAGGGACATCCATATACAATCTGGTATGAATTTGCATTGCTCCCTATTGCAGCAATGTTCTTATTTGGAATTTTGCAGAATTACCCCCTGCCTTCTTTTAATCATTGGGGAAAATATATCGCAAAATACTCCTTTGGAATTTATCTAGTGCATGAAGCAGTCAGAATGATTACAAAAAGGTATTTCCCATTTAAATACTTGTGTTCTCCCTTTCGGGTACTTTTGTTATGTATTTTAACCTTTCTTATCAGTATGTCTATAGTATCACTTTTTTCAAAAATACCCATCATAAAAAAATATCTTTTCTTAATCAAATAACATTAATAGAAAGGTCCTCAAAATATAGGACCTTTCTATTAACGCCACCTATCGTCTTTATTCCTCTTCCACCCCTTCTGTCTCGATGATGAACTTCGTCTTTCCATCCATGCCCTTTTTAATTCCGGCATACGATTTGTACGCTTTGCCCATATCTGACATCGCGTCCAATCTGTCTTTTACGTTCTGGAAATCTCCGTCAAAGATTTCTGTCAGTTTGTCAATGCCTTCCTCCTTGAATTCAGACATACCGTCCGAAAGCTCTAACGTCCCGTCTTTAAGCTCTCCTGCTCCGTCTTTAAGCTTTCCGGCTCCATCGTCTAACTGCCCGGCTCCGTCTTTAAGCTTTCCGGCTCCATCGTCCAGCTGTCCGGCTCCGTCTTTAAGCCTTCCGGCTCCATCGTCTAGCTGCCCGGCTCCGCCCGAAAGCTTTCCGGCTCCGTCATCTACTTTCGAAGCTCCGGCTTTAAGCTTTCCGGCTCCGTCTGCCACCGCGCCGGCTCCTTTATCTAGCTCTTTCACTCCACTTACAAGCTGTGTCCCGCCATCCTTAAGAGCCTTTGTACCAGTTGTGAGGAGGCTGCTCTTGCTGTTCAATTCCTCCGCCCCTTTTGCAAGCGTACTGGCGCCTTCTGATACTTCTGACGTCCCATCTGCAAGCTCATTAACACCCTTCTGCAATTCTGCTAATGCCGGCTTTAGTTTTGCCAGTAATCCCGCCAGCTGAGCCGCACTGTCATCAGCAGTATCTGCTCTGCCCTGTGCCGCATCAAGCGCTGCCTCTGCCTTGCTTGTATTGACGACTGCCTTTGCTTTTCTCTCTTGGGTGATCTCTACCGTTGTGCTATTCAATGCTTTTTCTGCGATTTTTTCCGCCTGTGCCCTTAATTTTGAATTCGCGTCATCCTCCGCCTTCTCGATCGCGGCTTTCACCTGCCCTCTGTATTCTTCGGGTATACCTGAAAGATCAACATTGACCGACACACTCCCTACGTTCTCACTGGCTATTGCGGACGCGCTTTTCGTAGCGACTACTTTCCCTTTCGTATCTCCTGTATACTCAACATCTGCATCTACTTGATCCAATGCTTTGCCGGCCGTGCTGATCTGCTGTTTTGTTTTTTCCGTCTGCTTCTCGGCAGCAGATGCCGTTCCTAATATCGGCTTCAATTCTTCGGTAAGCGCCCCGACCTTCTTTGCCAGTGTGCCGGCGCCGTCGCTCACCTGCTTTGCGCCTCCTGCGACCTGCCTGCTTCCGTCTGCAAGACTTCCTACCCCGCTTGTGTAAGTATTCACGCCATCTACAAGAGAGTTAACCCCTTTGATCAGGTCACCGCTCTTTTTATTCAGCGTGCTCACGCCGTCTGCTACCTGCTTTGAACCATCCGCAAGATCACTGGCGCCGTCTTTCAAACCTTTTGTTCCTTTCTTTAAATCAGTTGTTCCTTTCTTTAAACCAGCCGTCCCGCTCTTTAAATCTTTGGCTCCGCTTTTTAAATCTTTGGTTCCCTTCTTTAAATCAGTCGTCCCGCTCTTTAAGTCTTTCGTCCCGCTCTTTAAATCCTTGGAGCCGTCCGCCAGCTTTTTCGCGCCGTCCGCCGCATCTTTGGAACCGTCCGCCAGCTTTTTCGCTGCATCCTCTAATTCATCCAACGATTCATCCAGCTCATCAAAGCTGTCGATACCATCCAGACTAAATTCATTCATGATCTCCGCGGAGCCGACCGTGATCGTAGGGGTGACGCTTGCTTTTGTCACATCAGCCACAATTTTTACATTGTCCGGGATATCAATGTCAAAGTCTGTCTCGTCAAGATTCAAATTCTTTTGAAGCCCCGGAAAGCCAAGACCGACTACGATATTTCTGTTGCCGTCGGAGATCACTTTTCCATTGTCCACTTCTACATTCGTATATTCCTCCGTAGAAAGCATCATCGCTGTCACCATTGTGAACGGTGTGTACATTTTTACTTCTTTCCCGCTCTTATCAAGCTTCACCGTCTCTTCCGAATGATTCATATACCGGATATTGATCTCTACCTTTCCGCTCTTACCCTGAAGCTCTTTTGCCGATATATCTTTACCGTCCAGCTTGTAAGAGACCTTGACTCCCACCGGAAGGCTGCCGCTTGTCGTACCCTGATAATAGATATCTTTTCCCTCGGATTTCCATTTCAGACTGCTGCCGCTTCCTTTTGAAAATGTCTCCTCACCTTTTACATTTTTAATGCCGTCCAGTCCGCTTTCATCTTCCACGACGCCGTTTCCCGGATTCTTAAGCCACTCTGTAACTGTCGTTTCTGTCACTTCCCCCGCCGGATCCGCTTTGATATACACGGACTCCTCCTTAAAGATTTTTTCATCTTCCATCTTTTTCTTCCCGGAATCCTCACTGCTGTCTAATATCCCATTTGCAGTCTCTTCCAGTTTCTCGACATCTTTATCTTCTTTTTTGTCTTTATCCGCCGCTTTCACTTTATCCATAGAATTTTTTTCGTATCCATAAACGCCGGTCAGTCCCGCACCTCCTACTACCAATGCCATAGAACCTGCCAATACCCGTTTTTTCATATCTTTCTTCATAAAAACATACCTCCTGTTCTTAAACTTCTGCTCTTATTTCTAACTCTGTTTTGCTGCCTTTTTCGGCAAAAAACCGCCGCTTGTTTTTACAATCACCTTATCAAATACCATAAACATGGACGGAAGCACGAATACAACTACAACCATACTGACGATCGCGCCTCTCGCCATCAGGATACATAAAGAACTGATCATATCTATATTGGAATACAGACCGACTCCGATGGTCGCAGCAAAGAAACTCAGCGCACTTACAATAATGGACTGCGCCGATGCCTGATGCGCTATGGTGACGGCATCATACTTAGATGCGCCCAAACTTCTCTCCCGCTTATACCTTGTCGTCATAAGGATCGCGTAATCCACAGTTGCTCCGAGCTGTATCGTCCCGATTACGATAGACGCCACAAAGGGAAGCGTGGTTCCTGTATAAAACGGAATCCCCATATTTACGAATATGGCAAATTCGATCACTCCTACCAGTATCACCGGCAAAGAAACGGACCGGAACAAGATCAGGATAATGACAAATATGATTCCGATGGAGACAAAACTTACCGTCTTGAAATCCGTATCCGTAATATCGATCAGATCTTTGGTAAGCGGCGCTTCTCCTACAAGCATAGCCCCTTCGTCATACTGATCCAGAATCACATTGATCTCATCCACCTGCTTATTTACTTCATCTGACGCAACCTTATAGATGGAATTGATCAGAACCATCTGATATTTATCATTTTTTAACATCTCTGTGACAGAATCCGGAACCATACTGGCGGGAACCGCGGGGCCTATCAAACTGTCTAACCCTAACGCCCACTTCACGCCGTCTACATCCTCGATCTCCTTTAACATCTTCCCTACGTCCGCGGACGACACATCACTGTCAACCAAGAGGATATGCGTAGTATTCATGTCATAGTCCTCTTTCAGCTTCTCGTTGGCTATGATGCACGGCAGTTCCTTCGGAAGCGTCTCGTCCAGATTATAATATACGCCCGTGTGGTTATTTCCGTAAATAGCCGGGACCAGCAATACCAGAAACAATGCCACATATACAACAAAATGTTTCGTAACCTTCTGGGATATCCTGTTAATATTCGGGAGGAAAGGCTTGTGCTTCGTCTTCTCGATCAGTTTGCCGCACACAAGAATCATAGACGGCAGGATCGTTACACAAGTAATCACTCCTAAGATCACGCCCTTCGCCATAACGACTCCGATATCCATTCCAAGGGTAAAGCTCATAAAGCAGAGAGCGATAAACCCTGCCACCGTTGTAATGGAACTTCCGATGACGGAGGAAAATGTCTGGGCAATGGCATGGGCCATGGCAAGCTTTTTATCGCCGCCGCATTCCGCCTGCTGCTCCTCGTAGCTGTGCATCAGGAAAATGGAATAATCCATCGTAACTCCAAGCTGCAGTACCGCTGCCAGCGCCTTCGTAATGTATGAAATCTCCCCGAACACAATATTGCTTCCAAGATTATATATAATCGCAATTCCGATACTTAACAGGAACAAGATCGGAACTACAAAGGATTCCATTGTAACCGCAAGCACGATAGAAGAAAGGATCACCGCGATCAACACATAGATCGGCGTCTCACGCTCCGACAATTCCTTCGTATCTGTAACAATCGCCGACATACCGCTCAAGAAACATTGTTTCCCGCAAAGCTTCCGTATCCTTCCGATGGCCTCCATCGTTCCGTCCGATGATGTGCCTTCATCAAAAAATACCGCCATCATCGTTCCTTTGTCAGAATTGAATACCTTATAGATCTTATCCGGCAGCATACTCTGGGGCATGGAGATATCGGCGATGGAATCATACCATAGCACCTTTTCCACATGATCTACCTTCTCTACTTCAGCCTTCAAGGCAGCTACGTCCTTCGGCTCCATGCCGTCTACCATAAGCATTGAAAATGCGCCGATACCAAAATCTTCTATCATGATATCCTGCCCTTGCATTGTCTCAATCTCTTTCGGCAGGTAAGTCAGGACATCATAGTTAACCCTCGTATGGATGTATCCGAACACTGCCGGTATCAACAGTAAAAGACTGGTAATCAGAATGACCGCCCTGCACTTCACGACCGCCTTTCCAAACTTAATCATTCCTTCAATCTCCCTTCCTATTATGACCATCAGTCATTATTTCTGAGAGTACTATAACGCAAATATGACCATTAGTCAATATATTTTTTGACTTTTAGTCATAATTATTTGACTTTTGGTCATTTTGCTAATATAATACAGATGGACACACAGTTTGCACTGCTGGTTCCACAGTCAGAAGGGAGCTATTTTATGGGAAAAGTAGACGAAAATAAAAAAAAGAAAAAAGAAGCTCTTTTCAATACAGCCTATGATCTGTTTACTACAAAAGGGATCAACTCTACCGCCATATCCGATATTGTGGAAAACGCGGGAGTTGCCAAAGGCACCTTCTATCTGTATTTTAAAGACAAATATGATATCAAGAATAAACTGATCGCCCACAAGACCAATGAACTGTTTGCCGCCGCGGGCGATGCTCTGGAAGCTTCCGGTATCCGCGGGCTTGAGGAACAATTGATCTTCATCATCGAACACGTCTTTCACGCACTGACAGCTAACAAAGCGCTGCTTAATTTCATTTCCAAAAATCTGGTGATGGGAGCGCTGCGTTCCACACTCCTGACAGGCGAAAACAGCGGCAGCGATATTTACGAAAAATTTCTGATGCTGGTAGATCAGGATGAACATGACTATAACGATGTAGACGTCATGCTCTTTACTATCGTAGAATTGGCGGGTTCCGCGGGATATAATTCCATCCTGTACGGCGAACCGCTGCCAATCGAAGAATACAAGCCATTTTTATACCGCTGCGTACGGCTCATCGTAAAAAGCCACCGGGCCGGATAATGCTATCGAATTTATTCTTAAAAATCTTTCCGCTCCATAATGATAACGGACAATACATAAGAACCCGCAAGCACCAGCAATATCACAGGAAATTTTACTAATGTTTTTAATCCTGCCTGCATCGCTGTCGCTATCGCCGCGCCGGAGTCCAGCGCGGTAAACAAGACGATCACCGCCCCGAGAGCAATCGCCAGAACAATAAGTACAGCAATATAACTGCTTCTCTTTACGCCGAATTGCAGGTAGAACGGAATCAGCAATGCGACAAGAAGCAGAATGATTCCAAAAGATATTAACATATCACTCAGGGACGCCGCATATACCCCGGTTCCTGAACCTGTGATCGCCATCGCAGCTATGCCCGTAAGGCCAAATATAAGCGTCAGAGCAGCGCCCCCTAAGACTGCGAACAAATAAGACTCTCTTACGTATTCTCTGCGGCTTATCGGCAGTGTGAGCAGATATGACATCCCATTCTCATAGAAATCATAACTCTTCGTCCCAACAGCTATGGAGGCCATCAAAGCACTTTTAATGCCAAGGTCAACGGAGTATACTCCATTCGTCACGATGCCCAAAACATCCAGATAAGCTATCACAAACACTACTCCGAGATAAACGCCCCTCCCGCTCATCATCAGTTTCAAATCTTTGACTAACAACCCTTTCATCTCTTAAAGCCCTCCTCAAAAGTCTTTCTTCTCCATAATCCTGACAGAGATCACATAAGAAATCATAAGCAGGAACAAGGTCACCGGAAATCTCTTCAGCAGCCTTACTCCTTTTTCTATCGCTGCATAGAGAGGCATACTGCCAGCATAGACGATAAAGATAAGGATTACCCCGGTAACCATCAAAACATACTGGTTTCTTCTCTTCATACCGAAAAACAGATAAAATGGAATCAAAAACGCGATCATGAGCAGAGCGATTTTAAACGAATCCCACATAGCTCCCCAAAAAACAGCGTAAGGAACCTGATCCAGCTGTAAAACTACTGAAAGTGCCCTGTCAAAAAGGCAATAGAAAAGCAGCATAGCGCACGCATAAATAAGCGAAAACAAGTAAGACTCCCTCACATATCCTCTGCGGCTGACCGGCAGAGTGAACAGATATGCCAATCCGTTATCGCAGACGTCATAGTTCTTTACAGCCGCCGAATACAGGACCGCTATCAAACCTACTCCGCCGTATCCGCTGCAGGAGTCAAGATCCGCCAGTCTCAAAGCGCTGTAAAAAACCGTGATAAACAGCACATTGAAGACCGAATTCCCCCTTGTCGTCAGTTTGTAATCCTTGATCAGCAATCCTTTCATCTCCTTCACCTCCCTTAAAAATCCTTTCGTTCCATAATACTGCATGACACTGCATAAGAACCTGTGAGCAAAGCTGCGCTTAAGAGGAAGGATACCATTCCTTTTATCCCGCCCTCAAAAAGTTCTCCCAGCGGCTCGCCTATCGTAAACATTGCCGCCAATGCCATGAAGATTCCGCAGGCGATCAGGATGACATATCTGCTCTTTTCTGCCCCGTATTCTAAAAAAATCGGAAGCAAAAACGAAAGTGCCGTAAGAATGATCCTATAAGTGCTCCACATATCTTTCATATATTTTACAAATGCATATGTCTTTCCCGGATGCGACGCTGCCACAAGAGACCATAAAAGCAGCCCGACCGCCGTCATCACAACTGCAGAAGATAACAGGGCAAATACATACTTTTCCTTTACATATCCCTTACGGCTTACCGGCAGAGTGAACAAAAAAGAATATCCGTTATCATAGGAGTCATAGTTGATCGTTGTCACCGCAAGCAGCCCGGATACCGACGCGATATAGCTAAATCCCATGCCAAATTCCCCGCCGGGCACCACGATCAAAGCCCCCACGATCGCCAGAATAATCAAAAACATCAGCTGTCCAAGCATCAGTTTCACATCTTTTATCAATAATCCCTTCATCTGCTCTCACCTCGAATCATCATTGTCATCACGCCATCGACAGAACCCTTTTCCACTATTACTTCCGGGTAATTTTCCAGATAAAACTGCTTTTCCTTCGTCAGACAGCTAAATCCAAACTCCTCTTCTCTCCGGCGCAGGATAAAACTTTTATCTAACGCTTCGTACTGTTCCTTCGTCACCTTCAGTATGCCGTATTGATCAAGCAGTACGTCCGTCTCCTCATGGAAGATCACTTTCCCGCCGTCGATCATATAGATGTCGTCGCAGATTCCTTCCAGATCCCCGGAAATATGGGAGCTTATCAGCACGGAACGTCCTTCCGTCTCCATATATTCCCGAAGCATAGTAAGAAGTTCATCCCTTGCGATCACGTCCATTCCCGCCGTAGGCTCATCCATGATCAGGAGCTTTGCATTGTGGGAAATGGCGGCCACAACCTGAAGCCTTCGCTTCATACCGGTAGAGAATTCCTTGATCTGCTTATCAAAGGGAATGTCGAACTCCCTGCACTTCTCCGTAAAATATCTTTCGTCAAATTCATGGTAAAGGTGCTTTAGTATCACCACCAGATCCTTTACCTTCAGATATCCGCTGAATCCGGAATCAGCTAGCACAACGCCCGTCTTTTCCCGGTCTCTCGCATCAATCTTTGAAAGAGGCTTTCCGAACAGCATGATCTCTCCTTCTGTCCTGATCAGTCCCAGCCCGGCCTTAAACGCCGTCGTCTTTCCGGCTCCGTTCCTTCCGATCAGTCCGGTCACGTAACCCGGCTTTACTTCCATCGTAATATCCAGTTCAAAATCCTGATATTGTTTTCTTACATTCTCTAATCGCAGCATATCTCTAATCCTCCAAAACAATATGAAATAACTCTGTTAACTCCTGATCCGTCATACCAAAACTATGCCCTTTTCGGATAACGGTCTCCAGATCAGCTTCTACTTCCTTCTTCTTTTCTTCCATCATCATCTGCTGATTGGCAAAAGCGACAAAGCTGCCTTTACCGTGAACAGTTATGACAAATCCTTCCGTCTCCAGCGCATCATAAGCCTTTTTTACGGTCAGTGCGCTGACCTTTAATTCTTTCGCCAGAGAGCGGACGGACGGCAGCGCTGTATCTGCCTTGAGCGCGCCCTTTATAATCTGCCCTTTCACCTGTTCTACAATCTGTTCGTAGATTGGCTGCATGGAAGAATGATTGACGATTACTTTCATCCTATCCCTCCTTTGTTATAAACAGTATATAACAGTTTAATACTGTTGTCAACTGTTATATACTGTTTACTTTAAATTTTTTCATAAAAATATCCGAACGGTTCATCAGCTCTAAGTTGACAAATCCCATTCGGATATTTCTTACTTACATATTTTTAAATAAAGCTCTTAGCAAATCTCACAGATCCATCCCTCCGGCGCTTCCATCCTTCCCATCTGAATACCTGTCAGCGTATCGTAAAGCTTCTTTGTAACCGGCCCCATCTCGTCCATACCGCTCGGGAAGCAAATTTCCGTTCCATGATCTACCACCTTTCCAACCGGCGAGATCACCGCTGCCGTTCCGCAGAGTCCGCATTCTGCAAAGTCTTTTACTTCATCCATATACACTTCTCTCTGCTCTACGGTAAGACCGAGATATTTTTCAGCCACATACATCAGCGAGCGTCTCGTAATAGAAGGAAGGATCGTATCTGACTTCGGCGTTACTACTTTTCCGTCCTTTGTAACAAATAGGAAGTTTGCGCCGCCCGTCTCCTCAACTTTTGTCCTAGTGGCCGCGTCCAGATACATGTTCTCATCGAACCCTTTCTTATGTGCATCTACGATGGCATGCAGGCTCATTGCATAGTTAAGCCCTGCTTTTACATGCCCTGTTCCGTGCGGAGCCGCCCGGTCAAAATCACAGACTCTGATGGTGATGGGTTTCGCGCCGCCTTTAAAATAAGGACCTACCGGCGTACAGAATGTGCGGAACTGATACTCGTCCGCCGGCTTCACGCCGATAACCGAATTAGAGCCGAACAGATACGGGCGGATATAGAGGGTTGCTCCCGAACCAAACGGCGGAACATATGCCACATTCGCCTCTACGACACGCTTCACCGCATCCACAAATCTATCCTCCGGGAACGCCGGCATCTCCAGACGCTTTGCCGTGTTCGCCATCCGTTCTGCATTCAAATCCGGGCGGAACGTCACGACGCGCCCGTCCTCTGTCGTATATGCTTTAAGCCCCTCAAAACAAGTCTGCGCATACTGGAGGACGCATGCGCACTCGTTGATCACTACATTTGAATCGGAGGTAAGTATCCCCTCATCCCACGCTCCGTCCTTATAATTGGAAACGTATCTTTTGTCCGTCTCAATATAGCCAAATCCAAGATTCGACCAGTCAATGTTCTTCTTCTCCATTGTAAAACCTCCGTTCATAAGATAATCTGTAAATTTGATTTTTATTATAATACCAGCGTTAAATAAAATCAAGAGCGCACTCTGTTTTTTTCATTTTTTCTATTCACAGACAGAACTCTGATAAAACAGCGCAAAAAAAAGGACCTGCCGTCACGACAAATCCCAATCGCCATTCTTATCCGCTTTTTGCTCTGCGTCGGTATACTGCTTCACCTCCTGAATAAAATGAAAAACACCTTTTGTTCCATTTAGTTGTAACAGGTTTTTATTCCTATTTCTATAGATTCCGCTAAATTTTAATTATAATAATCGCGCCGCCGGAACACGATATATCTCTGCCCAAAATAATTGAGTCCCACAAACAGGCACATCCCCGCAAGCATGGCCGCATTGTCCCGCACCGTCAGGGAATACCCGCCAAGTATAGAATGTACGCAGGGCTTTGCAATCCCGTATGCCAGAACATAGCAGACCGTGATATTCAGTATGAACCGCACAACTTCGGCAGCCGATTTCTTTCCGCTTTTGAACGTAAAATATTTATTCAGGAAAAAGCTTACGATACTCCCTATGATATAATTAAGCGCCGAAGCGATCCAATAACCTGTGTGAAATACGTTGTAACAGACAAACATCACGCTCGTCCCCACCAGTGTATTGATGACGCCTACGATCAAAAATTTAATTGTCACCCAGTCGATTACTTTTTTCATAACATATTTTCCTGTACTTTCTTCGTCTTTCTCCATATTATAACTTTTTCATATTTGTCTGTCTATCATAACTTATCGCCATTCCTAGTAAATATTTTTATCATTCTCGGTTATTTTACCATTTTCGGTAACGGCGAGACGAGATCCCCGCGCTATGACACTCTGAAAGCGTTGGAGTCCGTTCTCACGCCAGACGCCCCATACCCGAATATGGTCTGTGACTCGGCCGCCCCTCTCTCTTCTAAGAAGCAGGGAACATACTCTCTTTGCAGTCGCCCTGCATATCCGCTCTAACAAGGGTAACTGCAAGGTTCTTGCGTCGCCGCCGGATGTACAGTTAGATTGTGATGATAAGACTGTCATGCAGCCGGATATCATCGTTTCCTGCGGCAAGGATAAGCGGACTGCGCTGGGAATCTACGGCGCCCCCGACATGTGTGTCGAGATTATCTCCCCCTCCTCCCGCAAGCGGGATTACGGCCCGAAGATGATGAAATATATGAATGCCGGCGTTCGGGAATACTGGATCGTCGATCTCAGACGGGAGACCGCTCTCAGATCAGAGAGAATCTGGAAAACACATAAAAGAAGCACAGACTGCTGCAAAATCATCCTTCTAATATGGCTTTGCAGAGTCTGCGCTCCATTTTATTCTGCTTAACAAAAGCAGAAGATCTCTTATTTTTAAATGATGATACATACCATCCCGCCGTTACTGTCGTTGACGATTTTCTGCATAGTATCCTGCAGTTTTCCTTGGCTCTCGTCATTGATGGACATCATCTTGTTGCGCATTCCGTCCATCACCAGATCCTCCACGGATTTGCCGAAGATATTCGTACCCCAGATTCCTTCCTCCGTATCGCTCATTGTCTTGATATAGTCAATCAAATCCTGCGCCTGCTGCTCATTTCCTACGATCGGAGCAATCTCCGTCTCGATGTTGGCGCGTATCAGATGTATCGAAGGCGCCTGAGAGTGGATTTTTACTCCATATTTATTGCCTTGCTTGATCACGGTCGGTTCATCCAGCGTGATCTCTTCCTTCTTCGGGCTGACCATGCCGTACCCTTTCATCCGCACGGAAGCAAACGCATCCTTCACATCTTCATACTCGGTTTTTAACTCCGAGAGGTTTTTCATGGCCGCAATAAGCTCATACTGCCCTGCGATCGACATCCCTGTAAGCTCGCTTAACATCTGGTAATAGAACTTTTCCGCAACCCCGATCCGCACCTTGATACAGCCGTTATCCATACCGATATGGTCTACCTTCATTTCATCTATGTAAGAGCTGTCAGGCATCTCAACGCCTTTCGCTGCATCGCGCACCTCGCTCATCTGCTCCATCACGCCTCTGATATGTCCCAAGATCTCCTGCTTGATTGCATGATCCCGCGGCAGCATCTCCACCCACTTGGGAATAAAGAACTGGATTTCCGAGACAGGGAATTCAAACATGACTTCCTCAAGGATCTTGTAGATGTCATCCTCCTTCAATTGCTCGCAGTTGACAGGCACCGCTTTCACCCCATACTCCTGTTCGATCTCTGTGACTGCCTTTTTTGCATCTTCACCATAAGGCTTTACAGAATTCACAAGCACAACAAAAGGTTTCCCGATCGCCTGAAGCTCTTTGATCGTCTGACCTTCCGCATTTTTATAATGCTCCCTCTCAATCTCACCGATGCTTCCGTCTGTCGTCACCACGATTCCGATGGTGGCATGATCGTGAATAACCTTCCGTGTACCGATCCCCGCCGCTTTGGTAAAGGGAATCTCATAGTCAAACCACGGCGTCTTCACCATACGCTCCTCATTTCCCTCCACATGGCCGGAAGCTCCTTCCACCATATATCCCACGCAGTCGATCAGCCGCACTTTCACTCTGACATCTTCCGACAGCCTGATCTCCGCCGCTTCCTTGGGAACAAACTTCGGCTCCGTAGTCATGATCGTGCGCCCGGATGCCGACTGCGGAAGTTCATCCTTTGTCCGTTCTTTCCCATGCTCATCCTCCATATGCGGGAGCACCAGCACATCCATGAATCGTTTGATAAATGTAGACTTACCGGTCCGCACCGGACCCACTACCCCTATGTATATTTCTCCCTTTGTCCGGGCTTCAATGTCCTTGTATAATTGAAACGTATTCATTCTAATACCCCCTTGCTATGCTGATAACAGTGTATGCAAGAGGGTATTTCATTTAGAACTCTTTTTCTTATTATTCTTTCCACGGCAGCGCATGATGCTCTGCCTTAGAATCTCTCAGCATCAGTTCATTTACCGCTTCCTTCGGATCCTTTCCTTCAAAGAGCACTTCATTCACTTTACTTACGATCGGGAGCGGTACATCATGCAGCTTTCCAAGTTTTACGGCAGCCTTTGTAGAGTAAACCCCTTCTACTACCATCTGCACTTCGTCCATGGCCTCCTGCATGGATTTTCCCTGTCCCATAAGATAGCCCGCTTTTCGGTTCCGGCTGTGGACGCTGGCGCAGGTAACGATCAGATCGCCGATTCCGGTCAGACCCATAAAACTTTCAATGGCTCCGCCCATCTTCACCCCAAGTTTTGCAATCTCTGCAATTCCTCTCGTGATCAGCGCCGCCTTTGTATTATCTCCATAGCCCATTCCATCCGCGATACCTGCCGCAAGAGCGATCACATTTTTCAGGGAGCCTCCAAGCTCCATACCCAGCCTGTCCGGACTGATATAAACACGAAATACTTGATTCATAAATGCCTGCTGCAGATATTCTGCAGTTTTTTCTGTCTTCGACCCAATCACAACCGCCGTAGGAAGCCCTCTTCCCACCTCCTCCGCATGGCTCGGTCCGGAAAGCACCGCCACGTCAGCCTGCGGTATCTCTTCTTCAATCTGCTGGGAAAGCGTCATCAGTGTACTTTCCTCAATTCCTTTCGCCACATCTACGATAATCTGTCCGCCGGCCACAAAAGGACTCATTCCCCGCGCCGTATTTCTCGTAAACGGCGACGGAACCGCCATAACGATAAAATCCTTTCCCTTTACCGTCTCCTCCATATTGCTTGTAAATCTCATGTCCTCTGGGATCGGGACTCCCGGAAGCTTGCTCTTGTGCTCCCTTTCCTCAGAAAGCATCTTTACTTCCTCTTCACTGATCGACCATACGGTCACCTGATGCCCGTTGCCGTGAAGCAGGAGCGCTAAAGCGGTTCCCCAGCTCCCCGCCCCCATAATTCCTACATTTGCCATAATATCCTCCTCCTGACATTAAATTATTTGCTTTTTCCAATGCTGATTTTATTCTCTGTTCCATGAAGCAGCCGTTTTATATTCTCTCTGTGCTTAAAAAATGCGGACGCCATCAGAAAGGCTGCGATTCCGTACATCTCGCAGAGATAATTCGCTTCCATCCCATAAGCCCCTGTCTGCCCCTGATAGATAATCTCCAGAAGATAAATGACCACGACCGCAAGAGAGCCTAAAGACACATAGCGTGTCGCCGCAACAATCCCGATAAATACCGCCAGACAGATGAGCACCATCACAGGAGTCGTCGTACTTAAGAGAAGCCCGGCTGTCGCCGCAATCCCTTTCCCGCCTTTAAATTTCATATAAAACGGATAGTTATGTCCGAGTACCGCTCCCATGCCGGCATACATGGAAAGCAGCGGCAGAATATCCCCGCGGCTGTTTTTATAGATCAAATGAACCGCTAAAACCGCAAACACACACTTAAAAGCATCTCCGAGAAGCGTCACCAACCCCGCCTTAAACCCCAGTGTCCGCAGTGCGTTCGTCGTACCCGCATTACCGCTTCCCTGCTTACGGATGTCAATATGATGAAGCTTTCCGTAAAGGTATCCGGTCTGTAACAGCCCAAAAGCATACCCGATACATACACAGATCATTCTTTCCATAACTACCGCTCCTTTTCTTTTCTTTCCCGGATAAAAAACTTCAGAGAAGTTCCCTTAAAACCGAAGGCTTCCCGAATCTTATTTTCCAGATATCTTGTATAAGAGAAATGCATCAGTTCCTTATCATTGACAAATATAACGAAAGTCGGCGGCTTTACCGATACCTGCGTGATGTAATAAAGCTTGAGACGCTTTCCCTTGTCCGAAGGCGGCTGCTGCATCGCCACTGCCTCCATCATGATCTCATTGAGAACGCCGGTGGCCACGCGGAGCGTCTGATTCTCGATCACCATGTCTATCACATCGTAAAGCTTATTAAGACGCTGCCCCGTCTGAGCCGACACATACATAATCTCTGCGTACGGCATAAAAGAAAGGACGCGGCGTATCTCGTTCTCATATTGTTTCATGGTCTTGTCATTCTTCTCGATGGCATCCCACTTATTGACGGCGATCACAATTCCCTTTCCGCGCTCATGGGCGATCCCTGCAATCTTTGCATCCTGCTCTGTCACCCCTTCTACCGCATCGATCACAATCAGCACCACATCCGAACGCTCCACCGCCGTCACTGCACGTATGATGCTGTAGCGCTCTAGCTCTTCCTTGATCCTGCTTTTTCTCCTGAGTCCGGCGGTATCGATAAACACATACTCCCTTCCCTCATGTATGATCTCTGTATCAATGGCGTCCCTTGTGGTCCCTGCGATATCCGACACGATCACACGCTGCTCGCCTAACAGCTTATTGACGATAGAGGATTTCCCCACATTGGGTTTTCCCACAATGGCAATTCTCGGACGCGCATCCTCCTCATCCTCCTCATCTTTCTCCGGGAAATACGCGACGATCCCATCCAGCATATCCCCCAGACCAAGTCTTGATGCCGCTGACACCGGAACCGGCTCCCCGATTCCGAGATTGTAGAATTCATACACATCGGGCATATATTTTTCAAAACTATCCACCTTATTTACTACAAGAACAACCGGCTTGCCGGAACGTCTTAACATATCCGCCACTTTAGAATCTGAATCAATCAGCCCCTGCCGTACATCGGTCATAAATACGATCACATCAGAGGTATCGATCGCAATCTGCGCCTGTTCCCTCATCTGCGACAGGATAATATCTTTGCTGTCCGGCTCGATCCCTCCGGTATCGATCATAGTAAAATTCCTGTCAAGCCATGATACGTCCGCATAGATACGGTCTCTCGTCACGCCAGGCGTATCCTTGACAATCGATATCTTCTCTCCTGCCAGTGCGTTAAACAACGTAGATTTTCCCACATTCGGCCTTCCCACAATGGCAACTACTGGTTTACTCATAAGCTATCTCCTATTTATGAATCTAAAATTGCTTCAATAAAGTCTCGTCCGCTTGATTTTACAATATCTGTGCGCACTTGTAAAGCCTTGGCAAGCTCGGAAAGCGTTATATCATCCAAAAACACTTCCTCTCCGCTGCGGAACATATTACACGGAAGGAGAAGCTTATCCCCAAGCGGCCTGCCGCTAAGCTGCCCGATCAGATCCTGCCCGGTGATCAGCCCCGACACCGTGATCCGTTCTCCGAAAAATTTATTTTCAATACAATAGACGTATATTTTTGTACCTGTATACTTCTGTGTCAGCCTGCCGGCAAATCCCTTTATAAACGGATAAGCAAGCTTTCCGGTCGCCACAGAAACCCGCCGTACTTTATCATCTCCGGCAAGCTCCCCGAAGGCTTCCTCAAATTCATCCGAAAGAAGCCTTAACATACCGACTCCATTTTCAAGCTGAAGATACCCGTCATACCGCTCCTTATCCGGAAGCTCTTGCTCCGCCAGTGTGTACCACTCATCTCCCGCATGGATAAAATGCGTCCTGCTCTCGCTGTAGAACTTATCCTGCCATCTGTGGATCACATCCAGTACCTCTAATGCATCCTCTCTTGTAAACGGCTCTAACGGATACAGTCCTTCCCGATATTTCGTAAGCCCGACCGGAACTACGGACACGCTCTCAAGATAAGGCATGTAGCGGGAAAGATCCCGGATACTGCGCTCCAACTCTTCCCCGTCATTGATCCCTTTGCACAGCACGATCTGCCCGTTCATACGGATACCGCCCTCATAGAGCCTGTCCGCCTTCTTAAGAGCCTCTCCTGCAAAGCGGTTATGAAGCATCCTGCACCGAAGCTCGGGGTTCGTTGTCTGAAAAGATATATTGATCGGCTCCAGATGGAACCGTACGATCCGGTCGATATCATGATCGCTCATATTGGTCAGCGTCACATAATTCCCCTGCAAGAAAGAAAGCCTTGCATCGTCATCCTTAAAATAAAGCGTATCGCGCATCCCTTCCGGCATCTGGTCAATAAAACAGAACATACACTTATTGCGGCAGGAGCGGTACTCATCCATCAAGCCCTGCTCAAACTCAATCCCCAAGTCTTCTTCATAATCCTTCTCTATCTCAAGCTCCCATTCCTCCCCGCAAGGCTTACGAATCAGAACGGTAAGCTCTTCATCATTTGCATAAAAATGATAATCAAAAACATCCTCGACCTCATTTCCGTTCATGGATAACAGACAGTCGCCCGGCTCAATCTCAAGCTCCTCTGCTATACTTCCCGGAAGAACCGCCTTCACTATATGCTCATGTTTCATATCCGTTTCCCTCCATCCGCACTTGACAATAATAGTATACCCCACATTGTAAAAATAGTCCATTCAAAAACATTGACCGCTCCCTGTAAATAATGATATGATACAAGAGTTGAAAGAGTTTTTAGGATTGCGGAGCAATCCGAGTATCATACACCTTAAACATTTAATCTTTTTATGATTCAGGAGAAAATTTATGACGAATGATATTCAGGAAATGGAAACGGCCCTGCCTGTAGCGCCTCTTAAAATCGCGGCTTTGGAGAGCTGTCTTAAATTAGGCAGAAAAGTGAATGACTATATTGTTGGATTCCGTCAGGAAATCTACCACACCTTTCTGAATTCCCCCCTCTTTTCCAGTTATAAGCTGGATAATTATCTGATTGACTGTTCCTGTCCGCGCTTCGGGACAGGGGAAGCCAAAGGTCTGATCAAAGAGTCCATCCGCGGAAAAGACTTGTTTGTCATGGTAGATGTATGCAATTACAGTCTGACCTACACGGTAAACGGACAGTTGAATCACATGTCGCCGGACGACCATTATCAGGATCTGAAACGTATCATCTCTGCGGCCAACGGCAAGGCGCACCGCGTGAATGTTATTATGCCTTTTCTTTATGAAAGCCGCCAGCATAAACGCACGAAACGGGAATCCTTAGACTGCGCTTTTGCCCTTCAGGAGCTGGTAGATATGGGAGCAGACAATATCCTCACCTTTGATGCACACGATCCGCGGGTACAGAACGCAATCCCGCTCCGGGGTTTTGATAATTTCAGTCCCGCTTACCAGTTCATGAAAGCGCTCCTTCGCGCCGTACCTGATCTTAAAGTGGATAAAGAACATCTGATGATCATCAGCCCCGATGAAGGCGCAATGCACCGCGCCGTCTACTTTTCTAACGTCATCGGCGTGGACATGGGCATGTTTTACAAGCGCCGCGACTATTCTCAGGTAGTCGGCGGCAAAAACCCAATTGTTGCCCATGAATTTCTCGGCGACAATATCGCCGGAAAGGATGTCATCATCATTGACGATATGATTTCTTCCGGTGAGAGTATGCTGGATGTGGCAAAGCAGCTCAAAGAGCGGGGAGCCGGAAGAGTATTTGTCTGCACCACCTTCGGACTATTTACCGACGGTTTTGACAAATTTGATGAATATTATGAAAAAGGCTATATCGACCGCGTGATCACAACGAATCTCACTTATCTGCCTCCTTGTACCGAAGAAAAGCCTTACTTCGTCACGGCCGATATGAGTAAGTTCATTGCTCTGATTATTGATTCTCTGAATCACGATACATCCATCAGCTCTGTCATGGTCCCGACTGATAAAATTCATAAGCTGCTGGAAAATCACCGGCAAAAAAACAAATAATCTTATAACGGCTGCTGTCTTTCCCTGACAGCAGCCGTCTATATCCTTCTTACTTCGTAAAGTCTGTATATTTTCCTCCGTCCTTCAGTTCAACGCCTTTTGCCGCCGCCATCTCAGACACTGTCACAAGCTGGTAGCCTTCGTCTTCCAGCATTGGAATCAGCTTGACAGCCGCATCCACGGTTTCCGTATGGATATCATGAAGCAAAATAATATCTCCGTCTTCCACCTGATCCATCACTGTTTCAATTGTCTTTTCAGCATTCCTTGTCTTCCAATCCAGCGTATCAATATTCCACAAGATCATCGGAGAACCCACATTGGCTTTGACTGTATCATTGATCGATCCATAAGGCGGACGCATAACGGACGCAAAACTTCCCGTAGCCTTTTTCAGTTTCTTGTTTGTGTCCGACATCTGCTTTTTTATACCCTCATCATCTAATTTTGCAAGGTTCGTATGGTCATAAGAATGACTTCCCAGCTCACACCCGATCTTCTTCATCTTCTTTACTTCTTTCTCAAAGGAAGTCACTTTCTGTCCAAGCATGAAGAATGTGGCATGCGCATTGTATTCTTCGAGGACATCCAAAATCTCCCCGGTCCGCTTTCCCGGTCCGTCGTCGAAGGTAAGAGCGACCATCGGCTTATCCGGATCTACCTGCGCTTTTTTCTTTGACAGCAGCTTTCCATCTTCATCAAAAGAACAGCGCACTAATCCTACGTGTATATCCCCTGTCGCCATCTTCGCGTCAGAAGTGAAATAATAAGTCTCCTTCTTGATCTTCTGCCAGCCCGTTACTGCCGCGCCGTTCTTTCCAAGATAATACCTGTCGTCATTCTGTTCCTTCCATTTATTTTTCAGCATAATGCCGTCTTTGTCAAAACAATAAAGCTTTTTCTTAATCGTCTGCCACCCGGTTACTTTAACGCCGTCCTCGCCGATATAGTAAGTATTCGCCATTGACTCGATAAAATCACTTTTTACATAGGAATTATCATATTTTTTAAACTTGTCCCCTTCCCACATACCGACCGGATTCTTGACTTCAAACCGTCCGTCCTTTACCGTGAATTTCAAAAGTTTCTTCCAATCCTTGCTGATCTTCCCGGCAATCGCATCTTCCAGTACTACTTTAATCTGATAGGAACCCTCCACATTGGGATCCGCCTCACATGCCAGAGTATAGCCTTTGCCGCTTTTTAAATCATTCACGAAATCTGATACTGTATATTTACTTTTCTTATCCAGTACCTTATCGGCTCTCTTAACAAGCTTTGCTTTCGCCAAGAGCGCCGGCATATTTTCTCCCTGTAGAATCTCCGCATTCTGAGCGGAAAGCTCCACTGCCGCCGCTGTCATATTCTGAACGAAAGAGACCATCTGAAAACCTATAAATATAACTGCACATACGCAAAAAAGAGCAAGAGCAATGTGCAGCCTTCTCAACCTTATACGACGTTTTTTTAATTCCAATATCTTGCGTGTTCTTTTATCAGTCATCCGTAATATCCCCCACTGGTATTGATAAAAATTACCATAATCAAGTATACATTACTTCGACAAAATCCGCAATGAACAGTCACCAAACTTTTCTTAATAATTATTGAATATTTCTGACGTAATTATTACAATTATTATGCTTTCATTAAGGCATGTAAAACTACCGGATGACTCTTACCCGGAGCACATGGCTGACCGCGCAAAGATCATCCACCACACTGTCCGGCACCTGTGAATCAATATCAATCATCGTATATGCATATCCGCCTTTACTTTTATTGGTCATATCGGCAATATTCATATTGTCTTTTGCTAAAATCTTTGTAAACTGTCCGATCATGTTCGGCACATTGTGATGCAGCAGTACAATTCTTGTATTCTCTCCCCGGTATCCCATATCACAGTCTGGATAATTGACAGAATGACGGATATTTCCGTGCTCTAAGAAGCTGCGGATCTCTTTGACCGCCATCTTCGCGCAATTATCCTCCGACTCCTCGGTAGAAGCTCCCAGATGCGGGATAACGATCGCGCCTTTTACGCCCGCGATCTCCGGCGTCGGAAAATCTGTCACGTAATGCCTGACTTTGCCCGAGATCAGAGCATCCACCATTGCCTCCTCATCCACAAGGACATTTCTCGCGAAATTCAAGACTACTACATTCTTTTTCATCAAATCAACGGCATGCTTATCAATCATGCCCTTTGTACTTTCCATCGCAGGCACATGAATCGTGATATAGTCGCAATCCCTGTATATCTCATCCACCGTCTTCGCATGCCGGATACTTCTGGATAAGCGCCATGCAGATTCCACCGACACGTAAGGGTCGAAACCAAAAACTTCCATACCCAGATTCGTAGCTGCATTGGCAACCAGTACGCCGATGGCGCCGAGTCCGATCACACCAAGCTTCTTTCCTTCTAATTCGCATCCCGCAAAAGACTTCTTCGCCTTCTCCGCATCCTTTGCTATATTGCCGTCTTCCTCGTTCTCCTGTACCCAGTTGATACCTCCGATAATATCTCTTGATGCCAGAAGCATTCCGGCGATCACCAGTTCCTTGACTCCGTTGGCGTTCGCTCCCGGCGTATTAAAGACAACGATTCCCTGCTCCGCGCATCTGTCCAGCGGTATATTGTTCACACCCGCCCCCGCCCTCGCAATCGCTTTTAAATCCTTCCCAAATTCCATATCATGCATAACCGCACTTCTTACAAGAATGGCGTCCGCCTTATCCACGGTACTGACCGGCACGTATTCTTCCGTAAAATTCTCTGTACCCACTTCAGAAATCGGATTCAGACAATGATATTTATACATAATTACAGATTCTCCTTCTCAAACTTTTTCATAAACGCCGCAAGCGCCTCCACGCCCTCTATTGGCATAGCATTGTAAATACTTGCGCGCATCCCTCCCACGCTTCTGTGCCCCTTAAGGCTTAAAAGTCCTGCTTCCTTCGCCTCTTTCACAAATCTGGCATCCAGTTCTTTGCTTCCCGTCACAAAAGTGACATTCATAAGGGACCGGTCTTTCTTATTCACACCGGACTGAAACAATCTGCTCTCATCCAGATAGTCATAGAGAATCTTTGCCTTCTTCTCATTATACTCTTTCATGGCTGATAATCCGCCCTGTTTTTTAAGCCATTTGAACACTTTTCCGCAGATATAGATGCTGTATGCGGGCGGCGTATTATAAAGAGAGCCTGCGTCTGCATGGGTTTTATACATTAGCATAGTCGGAGTGCCCGGGTACACTTCCTCACGGATCAAATCCTCACGGATGATCACGATCGCCATTCCTGCAGGTCCTACGTTTTTCTGCACTCCGCCGTAGATCAGGCCGTATTTTGACACATCAACAGGCTCCGACAGAAAACAGGAAGATACATCCGCTACCAGCGGCTTGCCCTTTGTATTGGGAAGCTGCTTATATTTGGTTCCATAGATTGTATTATTCTCACAAATATATACGTAATCCGCATCTTCGGATACCGGCAGATCCGTACAGTCCGGAATATAAGAGAACGTCTGATCCTCCGATGATGCCAAAACATTTACTTTTCCGTATTTTTGCGCCTCTTTGCACGCTTTCTTGGCAAACTGTCCCGTCACAATGTAATCCGCCACGCCATTTTTCATCAAATTCATCGGAATCATGGCAAACTGCGTCGAAGCTCCTCCCTGGATAAACAATACTTTATAATGATCCGGAATATTCATCAGTTCCCGAATGTCTGCCTCCGCTGCTTCGATAATCTCCTGAAACGGTTCCTGGCGGTGGCTCATCTCCATCACAGACATCCCGGATCCGTTGTAATCTAACATTTCCTGCGCCGCTTCCTTTAATACTTCCTCTGGTAAAACCGCCGGCCCCGCCGAGAAATTGTACACTCTGCCCATAAACATAATTCCTCCATCTTCAAGCTTTCATTCCTTATCAGTTCCCGATTTATTTTTTATCTGTCTCCAGATCCTTCTCGTCAAAAGCTTCGCTGATCTCTGCTCCCGGAGCTACCATCGGCCACACTTTATCGTCGCAGTCAATCTGACAGTCAATGACAACCGGTTTTCCCAATGTTAAAGCCCATGAAAACGCTTCCTTGAATTCCTCGCGGCTTGCCGCCCGGATTCCTTCCGCCCCCATAGCTTCTGCAAGCTTCACAAAATCTACCGCATCGTTCAGCACCGTTGCCGAATATCTCTGTCCGTAGAAAAGGTTCTGCCACTGGCGGACCATTCCAAGCACATGATTATTGATCACTACCTGTATGACCGGAATATTGTGCCGCACCGCGGTGGCAATCTCATTCATATTCATACGGAAGCACCCGTCTCCCGCGATATTGACAACGGTCTTGCCGGGCATACCCGTCTTTGCGCCAAGCGATGCCCCCAGTCCGTATCCCATCGTCCCAAGTCCTCCGGAGGTCAGAAATGTTCTTGGCTGCGTATATTTATAATACTGCGCCGCCCACATCTGATGCTGTCCTACTTCGGTAACGATGATCGCCTTTCCTTCGGTCTGACGGTAGATCTCCTCAACCACATAAGGTCCGGTAAGCTCCTCCGGGTGATAACTCAGAGGATAACGCTCCTTATAGTCCATGATCTTTTCGATCCACTGCGGATGACTCTGCTGTTCCAAACGCTCGTTCAGTATTCTGAGAACCACTTTCAGATCGCCTACTACACCCTCGGTAATGAGCACATTCTTATTCATCTCCGCCGCATCGACGTCTATCTGAAGAACCTTCGCATTTTTTGCAAACTTCTTCGCATTCCCCGTTACACGATCGCTGAACCTTGCCCCTAATACAATCAGCAGGTCGCATTCGCTGACTCCATAATTAGAAGTCTTCGTCCCGTGCATTCCAAGCATGCCCGTATACAGCGGATCCGTCCCCGGAAATGCTCCTTTTCCCATCAGGCTGTCCGTCACAGGCGCATCCACCTTTTTTACAAATGCAGAAAGCTCCTCGCTTGCCCCTGAGAGCACGGCGCCGCCGCCCACAAAGATATACGGCTTCTCTGCCCCCTTGATCATCTTAAGGGCACTGGCGATTTCCTCTTCTTTAACCTCCCAGGAAGGCAGGCAGAGCCCCGGCTTTACTTTCTGATATTCCGCCTTGTTTGCCGTCACATCCTTCGGGATATCTATGAGTACCGGCCCGGGCCTTCCCGACTTCGCGATGACAAATGCTTTGCGGATCGTATCCGCCAGATTCTTTACATCCTTTACAATATAATTATGCTTCGTGATCGGCATTGTGACACCGGCAATATCAATCTCCTGAAAACTATCTTTTCCAAGGAGCGATACACCTACGTTACAGGTAATCGCCACAACTGGGATAGAATCCATGTATGCCGTAGCGATACCTGTCACCAGATTGGTCGCCCCCGGTCCGCTGGTAGCAAAACATACGCCGACTTTGCCCGTCGCCCTCGCATAGCCGTCCGCTGCGTGGGCCGCTCCCTGTTCATGGGACGTCAAAATATGATTGATCTCGCCGCTGTGCTTATATAATTCATCATATACATTGAGGATTGCACCGCCCGGATATCCGAATACGGTGTCAACGCCCTGTTCCTTCAGACATTCGATAACGATCTGTGAACCTGTCAACTGCATATTTCAAAAATCTCCTTATCTTCTAAAATGTTCTAAAAATCTTTCTCCTTAAATTACTTTTTCGGAATCTCCAAGATAGCGCCTCGGTTTCCGGACGTCACCATAGAAGCGTATCTTGCAAGATACCCGCTCGTCACCTTCGGCTCTCTCGGCTGCCAGTTTTCTTTCCTCCTCGCAAGCTCCTCGTCAGAAACTGCAACCTCAAGCTTTAAGTTCGGAATATCGATCTTGATGATATCTCCCTCTTCTACCAGTGCGATCGGACCGCCTACTGCCGCTTCCGGCGATACGTGCCCGATAGAGGCGCCTCTTGAGGCTCCGCTGAAACGTCCGTCCGTGATCAGCGCAACGCTGGAACCAAGTCCCATCCCCGCAATGGCGGATGTGGGATTCAGCATCTCGCGCATGCCCGGTCCCCCTTTCGGGCCTTCATAGCGGATGACAACCACATCTCCCGCCGCGATTCTGCCGCCTTTGATTGCATCAATGGCATCCTCCTCGCACTCAAATACCCTTGCCGGGCCTTCATGCACAAGCATCTCTTCTACAACCGCAGAACGTTTTACAACGCTGCCGTCCGGCGCAAGATTCCCCTTAAGCACCGCCAGCCCGCCGGTCTCTGAGTACGGATGATCGATCGGACGGATAACCTCTGGGTTCCGGTTAACGGCATCTTTAATATTCTCTCCAACGGTCTTTCCTGTCACGGTCATGCATTCTGTGTGCAGCAGACCTTTTTTGTTCAGTTCGTTCATGACGGCATACACGCCGCCCGCTTCATTCAGGTCTTCCATGTAAGTCGGACCGGCCGGCGCCAGATGGCACAGGTTCGGCGTCTTCTCGCTGATGCCGTTGGCAAAATCAATCTCAAAATCCATACCGATCTCATGGGCAATGGCAGGAAGGTGAAGCATACTGTTCGTGGAGCAGCCAAGAGCCATGTCCACCGTCAGCGCGTTCAGGATCGCATCCTCTGTCATAATATCCCTCGGACGGATATTCTTTTCCCACATCTCCATAACTTTCATACCCGCCTGCTTCGCAAGGCGGATTCTCTCGGAATAAACCGCCGGAATCGTACCATTTCCGCCAAGTCCCATGCCCAGCACTTCCGTGAGGCAATTCATGCTGTTGGCTGTGTACATACCAGAACAGGAACCGCAGGTCGGGCAAGTCTTATTCTCAAATTCTAACAGTCCTTCATCCGAGAGCGTTCCCGCCGCATTGGCTCCTACCGCCTCAAACATACTGGAAAGACTGGTCTTTTTTCCCTGCACGCGTCCGGCAAGCATCGGGCCGCCGCTGACAAATACGGTAGGCACATTGATCCTTGCCGCCGCCATCAGAAGCCCCGGCACATTCTTATCACAGTTGGGCACCATAACAAGGGCGTCAAACTGATGTGCCAATGCCATGGACTCTGTAGAATCCGCGATCAGATCCCTTGTCACAAGAGAATATTTCATACCGATATGTCCCATGGCGATTCCGTCGCAGACTGCGATCGCCGGGAATACGATCGGCGTACCGCCCGCCATGGCAACGCCCTGTTTTACCGCGTTTACAATCTTATCTAAGTTCATATGCCCCGGAACAATCTCATTATAAGAACTTACGATTCCCACTAAAGGACGTTCCATCTCTTCTTTTGTGAGTCCCAGCGCATTAAATAATGAACGGTGGGGAGCCTGCTGTTTTCCTTTTGTAACTGTATCACTTTTCATGTTCGTTTCCTCCTGAATCAATATACTTAAATCTTCGCTTGATGCCACGGATTGCTCCGCATTCCATGCTCCCGCAATCCTAACATCATACGATATATGATGCGATCAAGTCTCCCATCTTTTCAGTGCCGATTTGCACCCTGCCCTCCGACATGATATCGGCTGTCCGATAACCTTCCTTTAAAACCCTCGCCACTGCCGCTTCTATGGCGTCTGCTTCATGATCAAGATCGAAACTGAAGCGTAACATCATAGCCGCTGACAGAATCGTTGCGATCGGGTTGGCAATCCCTTTCCCCGCGATATCCGGAGCGGAACCGCCGCTCGGCTCATAGAGACCGAATTTTGTCTCATTCAGGCTTGCACTTGCAAGCATTCCGATAGAGCCTGTCACCATACTGGCCTCATCTGAAAGGATATCCCCAAACATATTCTCCGTCAGAACTACGTCAAACTGCTTCGGATCTTTCACAAGCTGCATAGCACAATTATCCACCAGCATATGCTCTAATGCCACTTCTGGATAATCTTTCGCGACTTCCTCCACTACCTTTCTCCACAGCCTTGAAGAATCCAGCACATTAGCCTTATCAACGCTTGTCACCTTTTTCCCGCGCTTCATGGCAATATCAAACGCGCGGACCGCGATTCTTCTGATCTCATTTTCATTATATGTAAGGGAATCGTAGGCAGTCATCACACCGTTTTCTTCCACTGTTTTCCTCTCTCCAAAATACAGTCCGCCCGTCAGCTCCCTCATGATCATAAGATCAAAGCCTCCCTCAGTAATCTCTTCTTTTAACGGGCAGGCCCCTTTAAGCTCGTCATAGAGGATCGCTGGTCTTAAATTCGCAAACAGATTCAGCGCTTTTCGGATACCAAGAAGCCCCGCTTCCGGTCTCTTTGACGGCTCCAGCTTATACCACGGCGAAATCTTCGCATCCCCGCCGATAGAACCCATCAGTACGGCACTGCATTTCTTTGCCTTTTCTACAGTCTCATCTGTGAGCGGCACTCCATGTGCATCAATTGACGCTCCTCCAAGAAGAAGCTGTGTATAATCACAAGTATGTCCATAAATTTCAGCTGTCCGGTCAAGAACTTTCATTGCTTCCGTAACAATCTCTGGTCCGATCCCGTCGCCTCTTATAACTCCAATATTCAGATTCATATCCATCTTCCTTCCTTCGCCAAAAACCTATGTTTTTTATCATATCTTATTTTATGGCATGTTTCAAGACTGTAATTTGCTGAATTCTTGATAGATATTCACAACGTATATACCTGAAACTGACGGAAAAGAAAAGATTTCCAGCAGATATCACACAGCCTGCCGGAAATCTTTTCTTACTCGTAAGTTCTATTTAATACCCAAATATTCCCATGATCTTTATATAATCTTCTGTTTTATCTTTCATGATCCCAAATCCCTCTGTAAGCCCCTCCAGAGGAAAACGGTGAACGATCAGGCCCGCGGCATCAATCCTTTTTTCTTTAAGCCTTTTTATCACATAATTCCAGTCGTCCCCCTCATCCCCGGTAAACGATGAATTCCATGTCCCGGTAACCGTAAGCTGGTTTCTGAGTATCTTCCAGTACACTCCCTTTTTTAACACCATGTCCCCGTATGGATTCCCCACAAGGCACACACTCCCCGCTGCTCCTGTCAGGTCTATTGCCTGTGAGACCGTCTCATTCTTTCCCACACACTCAAAAAATACATCGGCTCCCCCGCCGTCTGTACGCTCCATCAGCCATTCCCTTACATTCTCTTTCCTGCTGTCGCAAAAGCTGTTTTCCATTACTCCCGCCTTTTTCACACACTCCCTCTGGTAATCCTTGTTTCCGATCACATAGATATCCTGATATCCCGCCTCCTTTAGAAACATCACAAGCAAAAGGCCGATACTCCCAAGCCCGCAGACTGCCACTCTCTCCTTCCTGTCCTCCCTGCAGGGCAGCACCCTTCTCATGGCATGTACCGCCACCGCCATCGGCTCCAGCATTGCCGCCTCTTCATAGGTTACACTATCCGGCAGTACGGTTACGTTCGCGGCAGGCACCGCCGCGTATTCCGCAAAGCCTCCGTCCCTTCTCGAACCCAGATAGCTGTAATCCCTGCACAATTCGTACTTTCCCTTCCTGCACGCAGCGCACCTTCCGCAGGGAATTAAGGGGAATACTCCCACTCTTTTATACAGAAGCCTTTCATCCGCTTTCCTCCCAACCTCTGTCACCTCTCCGGAAAATTCATGTCCGGGGATCACGGGCATCTTATGGGCTCCGTCCGCATAGATCCTTGGTATGTCAGAGCCGCAGATCCCGCTTGCCCTTACCCGCACTATCACTTCCCCTTCCCCCGGCACAGGCTTTTTCACTTCTTTCAGCCTCATATCTCCTATATCCTGCAGCACATATGCTTTCATCTGGCTCCTCCGGTTCCTCTTTCTTCTTTCTCTTTCCTGAATCGTTCCAGGTCCCCTTTTGTCGTGATCTTATAATTCTTCTCATCCCCAGGGATCATTATCACATCCATCCCTGCCAGAACCGCCGGTTCCGTTGATCCCCTGATCTTTTGCAGGCCGTCCGGAAAAAGCCTTACATTTGCCTCATAGTATTTTTCAAAGTCAAATACTTCCGGAGCCTGTCCCGCAAACACCTTTTCCCTCTCAAGCAGCTTTGAGATCCGCCCTCCCCCGCTGCTTAAGTACACCGTGTCCTTCATGGGAAGTACCGGCAGGACTCCTTCATGCCCCCTCAAAGCAGCAAAACAGGCTGTGATCTGCTCTGCAGACAGGTTCGGGCGCACGGCATCATGGATCAGCACACTGTCCTTTAATGACTCCCTTCCGGCACCCCAGGCCTTCAAATCCCTGAGCCCATGAAACACAGAGGACTGCCGCTCACTCCCCGGTACGGAAAAGCCACGGATCTTTCCTGTATCCAGACCCCTTCCCCTTACATCTGCCAAAACCGCTTCTCTCCACTCTTCCTCCGCCACGATCTGCACCGCGTCTATCATAGGATGGCAGAGCATAGTTTCCAGACAATAAGTGATCAGCATCTGACCTGATACCCTTATATACTGTTTTGGTACAGATAATCCCATACGGTGTCCTATTCCGCCGGATAATAAGATTGCTGCGTTCATCCTTTAACTCCTGTCCTTTAATTCCTCTAAAAGCTTCAGAACTTCAGCTCACGGATGTTCCTTAATGTCTCTTTGTAAGGTCTGTCCTTGCCGAACAGAAGGGTCGTTCCCAGCACAAAGCCCTTTACTCCCCTTGGGGCATACTCCTTGATCCTCCCTGCGCTGCAGGCTCCGTCCCAGTACAGCTCAAAGTCCATGTCTTCCTTGATGGAGAGCAGCTTCGTGATCTTCTTTCCGACATATGGAAGATACATCTGTCCTGCATTCCCCGGATTTACCGACATGACAAGAACCTTCTTTACGATCCTGAGCATCTCAAACACTGTCTCGACAGAAGTCCCCGGATTAACGGCGATCCCCGGGATCATGCCCGCATCTATGATCCTCTGCAAGGTTGTAGAAGGGTGGTATTCCGCTTCCGGGTGGATATAGACCGTATCCCCTTTCCGGAGGTTTGAAAGGAACAGCCCTATGTTGTTGCTGGGGTGTTCGATCATCAAATGAACATCCAGCGGCTTTTTTGATATGCCGGCTATGTAGCGCATGTCGTTTAATGACATGGCAAAATTCGGGACATAACGTCCGTCCATTATATCAATATGAAAAGAATCAATACCGCCTGTTTCAAGATCATGCACTTCTTTTTCCAGGCTCCCGTAGTTGGCACACATCATAGAGGCCATTAATTCAAAAGTCATCAATCTGTTCTCCTTTTACGGCGTTATATAAAATCATTTTTCAGCATTCGTCTTTTGTCCTTTTTAATATCTCATGATATTTCTTCTGTGTACTGCTGCGTTCCTCAAAGTCTGATCCATCCATCCAGCCTCCATAAAAGTGATGGACTGAAAAAGTAGATTTTTGAATCTTTTTTTCACAGCTCATATAATCATACGGATGGAATACACTGGAAGGATACACAGTTACATTGTTAACATACTGCAATTCGTTGCTGATTTTCATTCCATGTCTTATAAATGGAACCGTTTCATACATTCCATTTGTTTCCATATTCAGGCTTCCATCTTCCATCAAAAAATGAAACTGCTTTCGATATTCCAACATCTCCTTTATCATCGGATGCCTTGGCATGGCCCCCGCCATGCCCCCTGTATTAATATTCCCCCACTTTTCAACTCCTGTAAAAGCAGGCTGATATAAAAGTGTATCCAGGTTTTTCAGAAGACTCACGTCTGTATCCATATAGATACCTCCATATTCATATAAGATATCCAGCCGCGCAGCATCTGTTACAAATCCGTACTTTTTCTGCCGATATGCTTCTCCTGCAAAAGGGATCCTATCCACATCATAATTATCTTCATTCCAGCAGATGATCTCATAATCCGGACAGTACTTTTTCCATGTCTTTACGCAGTCCGCAAGAAAATCCGGCATTTCTTTTCTCCCGAACCAGCAATAATGTATTTTCCGGGGAATCATCTGTTCACTGGTCAGTTTACTGACCGTGACAGTCTCTTTATTTTCTGACTCTAAAATCTGGATCAGCGGGATGATATAACACTCTGTCAGATCAAGGGTACGGATGTCATCTAAAAATCTTATGATCGAAAAAAACTTACTGTTTGTAACAAGAAGGAGCCTGCTTTTAGCCGGCGCCTTCAGATAGTCCGAAGATAATATTTTATATGTATGACCGCCGATCCGCACAGTCTCCCCTTGTTTGCGCCTGTCCATATCAACATAACATTCCACGTATCTTTCCAGTCCGAATGTCTGTATAAAATATGGGACCACGATCTGCCCTATCATGCCGGCGCCGTATATCACGATTCTTTTGTTCTCTGTTTTAATTTTCTCTGCCAGTTCAGAATACCTGCTGTTTTTTAGTATCATATATCCTCATACCCTGCATTCTGCATATAATCCCTCATATACATCTCCGCAAAATAATCAAGCCTCAAAATCTTTTCTTCGTCCATGTGAAGTTCGTATACCAGCTGCCGCTTAATAGGCATATAATATTGCTCTGAAGTAATTACGATCAGATCTATCTCTTTCTCTTTCATTTTTTCTGGAGCGACGATCTCAATGCTTTCTTGTTCTGATCCCCATTTTTTGCTGTCATTGTCTGACAGACAGACAATTTTAAAATCCGCATTATTTTTTATCTTTAATTTCTCTATATAATGTCTGCAGATAAAACTGGCTCCAAAAAAGGAAATATTTATTTTCTTTTTTTCCGGATTCCTGATGCCACCTTTTATATCTGCCAAAATCTTCTCACCGCTCATCCCCGCTTCAGGCGGCAAAACCTGCAGCCTCGCTTTTTTTATCCGCCCGATCACAGGTCCAAGCTCCTGATCACAGAACTTATCTAAGAACTTTTGGATGTCTGCACAGGAAGTACCCTGCTCATATGAGTCCGCCAGTTCTTTTACCGCTTTCGTCAAAGGTTCTTCATAATCAGGGTTTTTCATATACAGTACGGGAATATCTAAAAATCCGGCCTCCACCATAACCGCGCTCCTGTCAATGATCACAGCATCCGCATGGTATAAAGAGATTCTATAGTCTGCCCTGTCGTCAATATATACATTTTTCTTTCCCCTTAACTGCCAAAACAGCTTTTCCGCTTTTTTTGACAACTCCGGGCTGATCGTCTGAGAAAAAAACATAGGATGCGGCATCACAACAAAAAACAGATCGTCATAATCTTCTATCTGTCCTGCAAATCTTAAATATTCTTCAATATAAGGCGTAACCTGTTTTTTCTGATTGTTGTCGTAGATCAGTTTCGGAAAATGCATCTTCCAGAGTATGATCCTCCTGCCGCCTGCCATCTGAAAATGATCTGAACTGCCTATCTCATTTCTATGTACAATAGAATCAAACTTCGGTATGCCGAGCGCACGCACCGCCTGTCTGTTTGGACAGTACTTTTTATAATCCTCCAGCATGACTTCTGAGAACGTATAGATCCGCCACGCATTTCTTACCACAAACGTATGAAAATGATTAAAACGCGCGTCTTCTGTATCTGAAATTTCTATACCATAAGGAATATACACTATTCTTATACCCATTTCCCGCAAATGGACGGACAACGCCGAAGGATTGCGATATGAAACATCATATGGGGGCTGGTAGAGCGCAGCATGCGGATGGAAATTTTTAAGTTCTTTTTCCGAATAAACAAAAAAAGGGATTCCCTTTTCTGTCAAAAAAACATCTGTTTTTTCTATCTGCGCACTTTCCACAGATAATTCATTGACAAAAAATATCCGGATGTCTACACTATCATCATCTACACACGCACGATAAAAACTTTCTATAGAAGGCCAGTAGGAAGCCACCTGATACATAACAGCGATCCTGACCTTTTCCCGCGGACCGCATCTGTTGTATTTATGCCGCCAAAAATCAAATAACATTCTTTAGCATCCCTTCATTCCGGATAATATAAACATCATCATATGATTTAAGATCAGATGGACATCTTCCACAATCTGCATATTATCTATAGCCACATGGACATTGTACTTGGATATTTCTTTCAGCCTTCCTCCGCTGTAACCTGTAAACGCAATCGTGTCTGCCCCTAAAGTATTTGCGTATTCAAGCGCGCGGACTATATTTTCTGAATTTCCGCTTCCGGATATCCCAATGACAATATCTCCCTTTTTCAACTTGTTCTTAAGCGGCACCACAAATACATTTTCATACCCGATATCATTGGCAATTGCCATCATCATGGGCATATTGTCGCTGATACACTCTATATCATACTTTATATCCTGATTATAGCTGATACCTTTATTGAAATCACACTCCAGATGAGCCGCTGTAGAAGCACTGCCTCCATTCCCACATATAAATATCCTTTTTTGGCTCAATCTGGCATTTTCCAGCACATTCATCACTTCACTGATATCGTCCGTTGAAAGCGCATCCAGCACTTCTTTTTCCACATCTATGTATTTGCTGATCTTTTCTCTGTAATCAATCATTTTCTATAGTTCCTCTGTCAATATTAATGATCTGCCTGACTATGTCCAGCAGATCTTCCCCTGTTATTTCCGGCAGAACCGCGTATTTTTCATCCGCTCCTGCTTGTCCTGTCTTAACCAGCGCCGTATGCATACCTGCATTTACCCCTGTCTGGATATCAACAGTACTGTCCCCTGTCATCCATGAATTTTCCAGATCAATATTGTATTTTTCCGCCATGTCATCTATCAATCCTGTAGACGGTTTTCTGCAGTTGCAGGAAATCTTATAGGCAGGGTTCTCACCTGCGTATCCCTTATCTGGATGATGGGGGCAAAAGGCAATATCATCCACATATGCTCCCTGTCTGCCCAAAAGCGTCTGAAGCTTCCGGTGAATCCTGTTCACATCTTCTATCCCGCACATTCCTCTCGCCACAACAGGCTGGTTCGTTATCACAATAGCAAGATATCCTGATGAATGGATCAGTCTCAATGCCTCTACCACATGTTCTTCCAGTTCAAATTCATCTTCATGGCTGATCAATCCACGAAACTTATTGATCGTACCGTCCCTGTCTATAAAAATGCACTTCTGTTTATTTTCAAGACACCTCTTCTGCCAGATTCCTTTCTCCTGTTCTGCGCATACTTCCCTGAACCTGTCCAAAGTGCCCGCATCCTTTACGTACTCCGTTGTATGATATCCATACACTGATTTGCGGTATATTTCCGGCAGGAGTACATCCTTTTCAAAATCCGCTTTTCCAGGCTTTTCAAATCCGTCAAGTATATTTCTGTTTAGTATGCATATTCCTGCATTTACACAATTTTCATACCAGTAATCACGTTCTTTTCCTTTAAAGTCAATCTCTGTCAACCGGCTGTCCTCATCTAAGACAAGCAGATCTGAATCATACGGATGTGAATTCGGATGGACTAGGACTGTAACCATGCCGCCATGATTTTCATGGAACTTCATCATCCGTTTCCAGTCAATATCAAACATGATATCACCGAATATAAACAAAAAATTCTCCGAACAAATGCGGTCTTTTAAATAATACAACGCCCCCGCCGAGCCTAACGGTTCATTTTCTGTTATATATGAAATACGCACTCCCATAAATGAACCGTCCCCAAAATATTCTCTGATCTTCTCTCCCAGATGCCCCACAATGATCACAAATTCATTGACTCCATACCGGACTGCACTTTCTATCTGCCATTGGAGCATCGGTTTACCGTTCAAAGAAATCATCGGCTTGGGTATATTATTTTTTGTAAGCTCTCTCATGCGGGTGCCTAATCCTCCCGCCTGAATCACACCTATATACATATCTGGCATAACTTCACCTTTTTATATTATTTTTTACCGCCTTGCGGACAGCCTCATCGGATGAATATTTCGCGCTCCATCCCATACTTTGGATCTTATCTGTGCAGTACCTGAACTTTGGCACATCGCCTTTCCATCCGCCCTGCCCTCCTGTATAATCATACTGCACATCGGACAATCCAAGCTCGCCGCACACGATATCCGCGATAGCAGTAACGCTTGTAGCTCCCTTTGTTCCTACATTATACAGCGCAGGATTCCTTTCACCTCTATCTTTAAGCAGCATAATTGCGTCAATCAGATCACTGACATAGATATACGGTTTTGTCTGTTCTCCGTTGCCCAAAATCTGAAGTCTTTGGGGATCCTTTTCCAATTTCCTCAAAAAGTCATATATCACTCCGTGTGTAAGCTTCGGTCCGATGACATTGGGGAACCGGAAAATAAGCGTTTCCATATCATTCATATAAGAAAAAGCGCTGATTAATGCTTCGCTTCCAAGCTTCGCGGCTCCATAATAAGAAACAGGAGACAGCACCGATGTATTTTCATCCAGTATTACATCTTTTTTATCCCCATATACTGCCGATGTCGATGCAAAAAACAACTTCTTAATTTTAAATTTTCTCATACAGCACAAAATCTGAAAGGTTGTTGTATATGTATTCTTGTATTCTACCTCCGGATTTAAAGCACTCGCTTGTATGTCCGAATTCGCTGCCAGATGAAACACATAATCCGGATGTTCTTTTTCAAACACCCCTTCCAGATTTTTTAAAACAGACGCATCTTTCTCATACAGTATAAAATCTGTATCTTCTGATAAATGACTGATATTATCCTCTGTTCCAAGAGAAAAATCATCAACACACACTACCCTGCTGCCTTCCGCTAAGAGCGCCTCGCATAAATGACTTCCGATAAAGCCTGCTCCTCCTATCACTAACGCTTTCACCTACGCATCCTCCCAATACTTATCTCCAATATGTACGACTGAACTACCGTCATGTTCAAATTTAAAAGGAAAGAGCCTAAGCCCCAATTTTTCCTGCAGATGAGTCTGCTTTTCCCTGGGGCAGTAAAAGAGAAGAAAACCTCCGCCTCCCGCTCCAAGGAGCTTTCCGCCTCCCGCTCCTTCATGAAGGGCCGTCTCATATAATTCATCAATCCGCGGATTTGTAATATTTCCTGCCAGCTCGCGCTTTTTCATCCAGCTTTCATTCAGAATAGCGCCAAAGTCAGCGATATCATTTTCTTCCAGGGATTTCTTCATGTCTTTCGCCAGCTCGCACATACAAACCAGATTCCTAAATTTATCCGCCTTATCAATAATATTTTTCTTCTGCTCCGCAAGGATCTTATTGGCGTCATGTGTCAGCCCGGTATAAAACATAACGAGATTTTCCTGAAGCCGCCGCAGTGTGTCTCCCTTAGTTATGACCGGCTCAACGCAAACCGTATCATCCTTATGAAAAGTGATATAATTAAGCCCGCCGAAAGCCGCGGCATACTGATCCTGTTTTCCGATCGGCGCGCCCAGCTTCTCTATCTCCACTTTGCACGCCTCTTGTGCCAGTCTGGACTTTGACATATACTTTCCTCTGTAACAGGCAAGTGTATGGATAAGCCCTACTGTAAAAGAGCTGGATGAACCGAGACCTGTTCCACTCGGCACATCCGCTGTGCTGGATATCTCTACGCCGCTAATCTTTTGTTCATTCAAAACACAGTGAAAAATAGAATGTCTGATATCTCCAATGTTATCAACGATCTCATTTTGTGAATACTTAAGCGCCGTTTTATTCTCATCAAAGTAAGGATGTACCGTCAGATACATATATCTGTTAATGGTCGTGCTGAGCACACATCCGCCGTATTCTCTGTAAAAATCTGCCATATCGCTTCCGCCGCCGCAAAAACTTACACGAAAAGGAGTTTTCGTGATAATCATCCCATGTTCCTCCTATTTATCTATCCTGACAACCAGATCATCTAATCCGTTCCCATTAATACAATAGTATAATACTTCACACTTTGCTTCCCATAAAAATTTATTTACAGCCGGCAGTACTCCGCAGCACTCTTTACTATCAGCATGTATAAAGCCATAGTCATTAAACTGCACAATCCCACCGGTTTTTATCTTTTTCTTTATTACATTGATATCTTTTGATACACTTTCAAAATCATGAGCGGCATCCAGATAGATATAGTCAAATGTATCATCTTCAAATTTTTCTAATACCTCCCATGAATAACCTTCTTTAACTTCCAAAATTCCGTTTTCTTCCTCTTTTTGGAATCTTTTCTTATAAAATTCTAGTAAGGTAAGACCCCCCCCCCCTGAATTTTGGGTTATTCCACATTCCACCACAATTTATCAAATACGGATTATCCGCAAAGAAATAATCAATCGCATAAAATTTCCGCGGCTTCATAATGTCCAGCAGTTTTCTTGTGAATCCTCCAAATGCAACGCCGACTTCCGCCACCACCAGATTTTTTTCCAAACAGGATAAAGCTGATTTTCTATCAACAAGGAGCTTGCAGCCATCGATCTTTTCCTGAGGCAATGTTAAATATTCATGTAGATAAGAAACTTTGCTTTCCTCAATCTTGTATTGACAAACCAACTGTTTTCTGACATTCTCAGCATGGGTTCCACTTAGGCAGACAACAATCTTGTCATAATCATAGTCCATGATCTTCTGTGGATTTATTATCATTTTTTCGTTAAATGCCGTGTCCCATAGATCTTTGTTATTATCTGCTATCGCTATCACCCATTTGTTCAGGTCAAACTGATTGTTCTCATTCCCATATATCTGAAACAAACGCTTAGCCTCATGAGATAATCCGAATAATATTACTTTTTCCATCTCTTCCCCCGTAATTCTTTTTATTGAGTTTCTACAAAATTTCATGGAAATGACATAGAGCGTATTTCTCTTCGTCTGTGTTGCATACTTCCATATCCATCGGCGGATACATGACTTTTTTCTCAACAACGAGCACACCAAAGTAATAGTGTAGAGAATGCATACTTCTTGTATACTCGTTAACCTGCAGCTCCTGACCTGTCGCAAACCATGCATGGATATAATCTATAAAATTTTTAGAATACTCAATAAAAGTATTTTCCTTTTTATAGCCTGAGTCGTATTTCCTGCTGTCATAAGAAGTTCCCGTATCCTCGCATAAATACACTCCATCATCCTTTATATGAGGAAACATTTCTTCAAATGTGACAATCTGCTGTTCCATATAGTGTCCGCCGTCATCAATCAGGATATCTACCTTAGGAATCTTGGCTTTGATCCGTTTCCAAAAGTCTCTGTCTGCCTGATCGCCAATGTACACCTCAATTTGTTCATCTTCTATCTCTTTGCATGAAGGCTCTATATCTATACCTATGATTTTTGCCTTAGGTCCAAATATTTTTTTCCATATCTGCAGAGAGCCTCCTTTATCTATGCCGATCTCCATAATTGTAATATCTTTTCCTATATACTTTGACAAATGTCTGTTATATATTTCAAAATAGTGAAGCCATTTGAAGGAGCGTTTATGTCTGCCTGTAAGAAATTCTGCTTCCATATCATTTAATTCTTCCAAATGACTGCATAATTCCCCATAAACATCACCAGCTCTTAACCCCTTGCTCCAGTCTGCTGTCATTGTCCCGATATTTCTCGGCGATACCTTTACATAGTCCTTCCAATATATAACCTTATCTTCTGGAATCCCTATTTCTGCCAGCTCTTTTTTTATTTTTCCAAGCTTCCTGTTAACGGTTACCAGAATAAAGTCATACTCATATCCTTTGATTTGTTCTGGCAAAACCACATCAATACCATTGATATTCATTCCGCTTTTTTTAATATCTTTATCCGCGATGCATAGTATATTATTTTGTCTTACCTCCTCCTTATCCATTACATGTTTGCAGTTTCCTCCTGCTCCGTAAATAATAATCTGCATATTTTGTTATCCTTTCTTAATGTTAATTAGAAATTCTCCAGAATATCTTCCTTCCAATATTTTCATCATACATACACTTATCTGTAAGATTAGTCTGTTCTTCTAAAAGAGATATAACAGATATGTATGGAATAGTGTCAGGAACCTCTCTGCCTTTCATCTTTTGAAATTCCTCTATATATCTCGTCTGGCTTTCTTTAGACAGATTCATACTGATCTCTTTTACTATGTCAGACGCCAGATCATATTCAACCAAAAAATCTTTTTGCATAATATTCAGATATATTTTCGAATCCCATATATAACTCCACCTGACTGTCAGTCCCTTCGCACGAGGCTCAATCTTAAGTTTTTCTTTCACAGGCAGGTACTTCATGGTTTCTCTTTCCGTATCCCAAAAATAGACATCCAAAAACTGATGATCGATCAAAATAATATTTCCGTTCCAGATATAAGAATGCATAAAAGCGGTTAAAGCAAACCTAGTTCCGACCCTTATATGCCGTACAGCATCATTTTTTAAATCCCAACGCAAAATCGTATTTCCCGACTCAGGAAACAGCCAGTAAGCATGGTTCGCATATGTAATAGCGCAAATAGATTTGCTATGGATCTCAAAATCATGCACAATATAACTATTTTCCTGCACATTATAATTTAAAACACATGAATTGATCAGATTGGGAATCAGCAAATGCATGTCATTCATACAAGCACCGCCTTTCGACCAGTTGATGCTTCCAGAATCTCTTTTACAAGCCGGTTCCTTCTGAAACTCGTCTATATAATAAACCCTCTCTTTTTCCAAGTCATACCGGGCAATCAACGCCTGCTCCTGGCCGATAAAATAAATATTCTTATTCCAATAAAACCCGCTGTGGAATTTATATGTCCCGCCCCTTTCACATTGGATCTTTGTAAACTGATTTTCTCTTATATCGTAGATCAAAAAGTCTTCTCCCATGCAAGGCGCCAAATAAATTTTATTTTCATGCTTTAACATAGTGCCTTCCGTTAAATTAACATATTTTTTTACAGGCAGCATTGACAAGAAATTTACACTTTCACTTTTTACGTCTAATTCAAAAACAGCTCCCACTGTAAATGGTACAAACCAGATTTTCCCGCCTTCCATACAACCAATCTTAAATTTGGGGTAATGATCTTTCATGATCTTATCTCCTTGTATTGGTATTTATTTCTCAAATGTTCTGGAAATGCCGTCAATGTCAGAAACTGATCAAAAGAAAGAATCTTTTCTTTTGGAACTCCCAGATCTTTTGTTAATTGCGTATAAATTTCCGTGACATATTCATTTGACCCAATTACAATATAATCAAATTGCTTTTGGTTGATCTCATCCGGAGCAATGATTGGTTTCCCATAACGGTATTCTTTCTGCTTCTTTTTATCATTATCAATAAAGCCTTTAACATGGACATTTAAATTGCTTTTCTCTTTGGTCTCATAATATATATCCATACAATACCGGGATATACCTCCGGTTCCAAACATAAATATCTCCGCATTCTCTGTAAATCTTTCTACAATTTCATTTTTATGCTCTTTCTTTACCTCTTCCCAGAGCTCCTCTTTAATACGCTGCGCACACTTCCCATCAAAATATGGGACACACTCCGCAAATCCCTTTTCCCTTTCTTCTTTTCTTTCATCTAAATCAGATAAGCAGGCAATGCAGAACTTTTTCATTTCTTCGGCTGTTTCTCCCTGATAATAACTATCCAGCAGTTTCTGGATCGGAGGGGTCATTGGCTCACTGTAATCCGAATTATACATATACAGCACAGGTACGCCGACTGCTCCTGCCTCTACCATCACCGCACTTCTGTCCACAATGATGGCATCTGAATTCATAAGAGAATATCTGTAATCATCTTTTGTATCAATATAGACATTTTCCAATTTTTCAAGCTTTTCGATAAGAGTCTTAGCCAACATTCTCAGACTCTCGTCTATCGTTTCATCAACGAACTTCGGATGAGGCATAAAGATAAAGAACAAATCCGGAGTTTCTCTGATAAAGTCAACAAACTTTATATATTCCTCCAGTTTCGGGGTCGCCTGTTTTTTTATCTCATTTTCTATAAATATTTTAGGAAAATGTGTTTTCCACAAGATTACCTTCCGATTATTGATCCGGTTGATCAATGTCTCGCCCAACGCAAATTTCTCTTTATCCTTTAACACATCAAACCGCGGCAGCCCCATATCAAGCACTGCCTTAGAATTAATACAGTATTTTTCATATTCTTTTTTCATTTCCTGGGAGATCACGTAAATCCGAAATGCATTTATCACAACAGGAAGCGCAAAATGCTTATATCTGGACTCTCTGGTATCCGATATCTCAATCCCATACGGTATGTATATAATACGTATTCCACTCCTTCTGAATCTGGACGACCACGTACTGATTGGCCTGTGTCCCTTATCATACGGAGTCTGATATACCATATAATGCGGCTGAAACCGCATAATTTTCTCATAGTCAAAAACATCATACTCAATATTTCTTTTTATCAGAAATTCTTCTCCTGACGCCATTTGAGCAACATCGCCTGATATATCATCAATCCACATCAATTTCACTTCAAATCTCTCATCTTCTAAGCAAGATTGATACAATTTTTCCCATGATGTCCAAAATGAAGCTACCTGAAATACAAATACGATACGAACCTTTTTTTCAAAAGCAATATATTCCATCTCTTTCCTCCAAAACAGACAGCTTATCATCCATCTAGATCCCGGTAAAATCAGATTGTATCATGACCGGTTTCCCAATATAATGATATAGCTGTACGATACTGCTCTTATCTCCATAATACATATCACTCACAACAACCGCCCGGTCCATATCCGCCGAGTCGTCATAGATCCCCCACCCTGCCTCTTTATACTCTTCTACGATTCTTTCATACTCTGCCCAAAGCTGCGGCCTCATGCTTTTTATCGTTGCTTTCATAAGTGGATGGGGCCGCCACAGCAGCGCCACTTCGTCTTTACTTTTTTCAAATTTTTTAAAGACTGATTTTATCTTTTTCAGCATCTTTTCATCATACTTAAGCAGCGCTCCCACGCTCGTATTATAAAATACGACCTTCTTACGGTTTCCGTCCGGTTTTTTTATTATCTTATGCCATTCCTTGGGCAGCTTTAAATCTTCTTTTTTTATATTTGATATTTTGTCAACTTTCGGAGAACCAAGTCCCAGTATCCTCTCTTCCCATTCTTTCCTCGTATATCCGCATTCTTTTGTATACTCTGCCAGCACTCTAATGTATACCTGGCGCATATCTTCTGATTGCACTATCACCTTATCCGCATTAAATACACCAGGGCATACGCAAAATTGAGCCGTTCTGTCAACAGCCGCTTTATCTTCCGGATCAACTTCTTTCAATATAAAATAAGGAATATATATGAGTTTCTCCGTTAACTGCTTTAATCTCTCTGAATAAAAGTCCGGATGCACACTTGTCACAAAGTTTGTATTATCATATGGATTATGTATGAATATCATATCCGGCTTTCTACCCTCAATATCATAATCCCTGTACCACGTAACCGGCACATACTCCGGATACTGGTCTCCCTCATAATGCATTTTCCCAAAGCTCCCGTCTGACTTCCTGTCATAATACGGAATCGGGATCACATAAGCGTCGCAGTCCGGGTCCTCATCCGCCGCTTTCCACACACTTTCCAGACTGTCCCACATAGATGCCTTGTACGGGAGAAAGACAGCCTCCGTCCTCTCTTTTATGTCATTTTTTATACTGCTCTCAATCTTTCTAAGATATGAACGCAAAAGCTTATACACTTTATTCCCATTCCCGGTTTCCCCCTGCATGATCTTTTCATGGCACTGGTACACCAATTCACAGTATTTCTCCAAAAGTAAAATGACCGCGCACCCTTCCCCCTCCGCTGCCTCTATCATCTCCCCCAGAGTGATCGCTCCCTGCTGGCAGTCCTCAAGAAGTCCCAAAGCCCCAGGATAATTCCTGTTTTCTATTGCGGCCCGGATCTCTTCATGTGCTTCCTCTAGCACCTTCAGGAAATCTTCGGCCTGTCTTTTCTGCGCTCTTCTCATGTCCTATTCCTCTGCGTTGCTTTTATTTATTTAATAATAAGGTATATTGGTCATCTTATTGGCTGTGCGCCTTAGATGATGCGAAAATACTTCCCGCTTCGCTCCCCGCTACATCACTTCCTTTGTGTTCACAGGGTCCTGGCCTACCCAATCCGCGGAAATACTTCCCGCCTTCTAAGGCCGTACTGGCAGGCTGTTCCTGACAGCAGGGTCTTCACCCCTTTTTATATCATGAACCCGCCGCCCAGTCCTTCCGGTAAAATCCCGGCTCTCGCCGTTATTTATCTGGACCGCTGTTCTTATGATCCCTTTTTTATCTTTTCTGCCGCTTAGCCAGACATCTATGCCTCAATGGACGATCTGACCGGCAAGTCCGCGTTTCAGCGCGTTCTTTGCGCTATTTTCTTTCTCATCCCCATAATAGCCGCAGTAACCGCAGGTAAACATTCCCTCTCTCCTGCTCCCTTCCCTGCCGCACATGCTGCACTCGCTGCTTATCCCTTTCCCAAGGACCTCTACAAGCTCTACCGACTGCTCCTTGCATTTTTGCTCCAGCCGCTTCCGGATGTAGCCCCTCTGCCACATGGATACATAGCCGTTGATCCTCCGGCTCCTCCCCGCCGCCTGCGGTCTTGGAAGCTTCGCGATATAGATGGTCTGCGGTTTCTCTGTCCTTAACAGGCGGTTTAATTCACAGTTGATATAGCTGTGTATCTGCTCTTTGTACCTTCTCTTTTTCGCCTCGTACTTCTTTCTCCCCGGATTGTCCTTCCGGCCGCGCTGATAGCCTGCGGTCTGTTCCCTTACCCAGTCCGAATACCCGGTCTGATACTCCCCAAGCCTTTCTCCGTACCGGCGCCTTTTATCTGTCGTCAGCATACTGTACATCCCCGGCGCCAGACCGATCTCATTCACATAGTCACTATGGGAACGAACCGACACTTTCACCGGAACATGGATATCTGCCTTCCCCTCCTCAGGGTACAGCTTAATATAGATCTGGCTCCCATACCGGTTCCCGTCCGTCAGTTCAACAAATATGCGCTTGCGCCTTTCTTTTGCCGCCAGATAGATCCCGTGGTCCCCATAGCGGTAAGCCTTCCCTGAAGATGAAAACCCTTCCGCCCTGTCTGTATGAGGCTTTATGTGGTATTTTCTTACCTGCCTGCGCAGATAGCGGTGCAGTTTCCCTGTATCAACACCCTCTGATACCTCGTCATATGTCTTTTGCAGCCCGCTTTCCAGTTCCACAGGCTCACCTTCCAGCACTGCGGCAAACGCATTGTTCACTTTCAGCAGATACCTCAGATAATGCTTCTCGTCTGCCGTCAGGTTCTTGTTTTCCCCGACCAGACCCAACACCTTTGATTTCGTGCGCGTCCACTGGCTCTTGATATCCCCGAGGGCATCAAACACCGCCAGATAAAAATATACGGACGGCAGGTCAAGTTCACCCCGAAGACCTGAGGCCGTCATTTCATTCTGGATAGTATATCCCGGATAGAGCTTTGAAAGACTCCCGATCCCGCCGAAGCGGTCATATACATAATTTTTGACTTTCCTGCAGTCAAGGGCAATCTCCCGGAGCTTTTCCATATCTTCTGTCCGGATAGTGCCTTTGCTGTGCTGGCATACGATCTTACATACTGCTTCTGATGGTTTCTTCATTTTCACCACATTTTTCATCCATCTGTCAGTCCCCTGATATCTATACTTTTCACGCGGTATAATCCTCAAGCACATATATATTTTCCATATAAGTTGTCATTGAAGATTTCGTGGATTCTCCTAATCTGAGAAAATGGGTTTTATTGTTGAGAAACAGGAAGTTTTTTTTCGGTCTGACCACAAATCTGACCATAAAACTTAGAAACTTCATTCATATATTGACGTTTGGTATCCATGGAAGGATGTACATAACGGTTCAAGGTGATCTGCACATCGGAATGCCCCAGCATCTCACTGAGGCTTTTTACATCAATACCTTTTTCAATACAATTAGTAGAAAAAGTATGCCTGAGAATATGAAAATTTTTGTCAGGAAGTTCCGCATCTTTCAATATCTTTTTGAACTGGTACTGCAAGGTTCTCGGTTCTAATGGCTTATCCCCGCCAAATACATATTTCGTATTGTTTGTAAAAGTCGCGAAAATTTCTAACACTGTGTCAGACATAGGGATTTCCCGTCTGGAACATTCACTTTTTGGCACTGTCTCTGTTAAAACTGTCGTCGTCTTATATCCTTTAGTATAGAGACGCTGTACAGTGCTGTTGACTGTAAGAATCTTGTTTTCCGGATCAATATCAGACCATTTCAAAGCGCAGATTTCTCCAAGCCTGAGCCCTGTAAGAAGGCAAAGCAAAACTGCCTTTTTAAAAAGATCCATCTCTTTAAAAAGTATCAACATCAGCTTTTTCTGCTCATTCAGGGTAAAGGTCTTTACAGCTTTATTTCGTACAGCAGAAGTGGTTTTTTTTTAGGACAGGCATTGTAACAGAATATTTTCGCGCCGCAAACTTTAAAATCTGATTCAGCACACAATAAATACTCTTACAGACACTGTCAGATAAGTGGTCAAAGTTCTTTTTCTCTCCAAACATATCTGTTATCTCTGCAAGTGTGGCATTCTCAAAATATTTTTTAATATGGTTATAATAAATCGCGCTGTACTTTATATAAGTTGAAGCTTTCCGGCTGTTATTTATGTCCTCAAGCCACTCCTCTGCCGTATCAGATAACTTAACATTATATAAATGAATGCTGCTTTCTGTTCCTAAAGCAGCATTTGTCAAAAGATTTTTTTGTACGTCCAGTTTTTTTCGTACCTCATCATATGTCTGGGCGTAAACAGAACGGTATATCTTTTTTTCTCTTGCTTCGCTGTATACCATAAAGCGCCCCTCCCAACGTCCGTCTTTTCTTTTCCTTATGTTTTCTCCATGTCTCGCCATAATAATCCTCCATCTTTTGTTTGTGTGATTTTGACCCAGAAATTGACCATAAAATATTTTCAGGGTTACTCTTTGCAATAAAAATAGCATTTTTTCATCATTATATCAGTCTTTTTCTGAATACTTGAATAATTTGGCATGTAATTAATTTCGAAAAAAGCATTGTTATTTAGATTAAGATGTGATAGAGTAATGTCGATATAAATATGTATTAATAAACTATCTGTTTCAATTTCGCAGATTAGGAGAATCTGCGAAACCAATATAACAGTAAAAAAGAGGCAAAGTTTTATTCTGATCCAATAAAACTTTGCCTCTGATCTCTTTTAAAGATTCTCCGGCCCAAACCCAAGCGGCAAGAGATCGTTAAGGGTATATATTTTATACTCATTTTCACTCTTTGCCAGAATCACCTGAAACTTCTTCGGATTGACAAACTCCATCAGCGTCTGCCTGCACACCCCGCAGGGCGGGCAGTAATCGTGATTACCTTTCGCATCCTCATTAACAATGCAGATGGACTGAAAAAATCTCTCTCCTTCGCTCACCGCCTTGAAAACCGCCGTCCGCTCCGCGCAATTTGAAGGCGAGTACGCAGCGTTCTCAATATTGCATCCGGTATAGATCTTCCCGCTCTTTGTAAGCAGCGCCGCCGCCACCTTAAAATGAGAGTAGGGAGAGTAAGAATACTTAAGTGCTCCAAACGCCTCTTTTACCATTTCTCGTATCATGATTTCCCTCCTGTCCCTATGATCACAAAACATCTTCAATCAATATCTTACTTTAAAGAAAATCCATTTTCAAACCTTTCTGACAACCTTTCCCATCTGTCCCATGTATCCAGATGCCTATCCATCCATCGTCCGTAAAACCCAATCAGCGCTCCATTGCCCAAAGCCAGCACCACCGTCCCCACACCGATTCCCACAAGTCCGTAAAATAATGAAAAAGACAATACTATGGCAATCACAAGACAGGTCATATCAAACCTGATCTTAAACTCAGGCAGCGCGATCTTAAACTGTCTGCTGATCCCCTTTACAAAAAACTCGTACACCTGCGGATAAAAATATGTCTTAAAATAAAGCGCAACACCCAGCGAATTCAGCAAAAATCCCACAATGAAGTATACAATACGGATAGAAAGCGGCAGAGAACCCGGCACAAACCGCTCCGGATCAAAATGCGGGATCACCATCCGCCAAAAGTCAAGAACCACGCCGTAAATAAACCCCGACACAAAAGAAAAGAAATACAATCTCCTCACCTTCTTCATCAGGACACAAAAAAGTATGAACAGCATCCCCTGTACAATATATTCTGCCTGTCCGAAAGTCAAAGCTTTGACCTTGAGACTGACGATATAAGCCGGAGCTACCACCATAGACATCCCAAGATCAGCTGCTGCCAGCATAGCTGTCGCAAATGATAGCACTATCACTGCCAGTACATAGATCAGCTCATTACTGACCCTGATTTTTTTCACGGAAACCACCTCTCCTTATGTACGCCGCAGCGCAAAGTAAATGCTGAAGTCCCTCTCAATGACCTGTTACACGATCTCAAGCGCAGTCTCCATCATCTGATGAAATCCTGTCTCCCGCTCCTTTGCGCTAAGAGCTGCTTCCTTGTACAGATGGTCAGAAATAGTAAGGATACACAGCGCCTTCTTTCCTGCCCTCGCCGCGTTCATGTAAAGAGCTGCCGCTTCCATCTCAACAGCTAATACCCCCATACGTCTAAACCGGTCATTAAAATCCTCCCTGTCATGATAGAACACATCTGAGGACAGTACGTTTCCGACCTTCACATTCGCGCCCTTGTCTCTTGCTGCCCTGACCGCTCTTTCTAAAAGCCCGTAGTCAGCGATCGGCGCGAACGCGCCCGGAATCTGGTACTGCTTCCCATAACCGGAATTCGTACACGCTCCCATAGCAATGACGAGATCCATCACATTTACATCATCCTGCATAGCTCCGGCCGAACCGATACGGATAATATTTTCCACGTCATAAAAATGATACAGCTCATAACTATAGATACCGATCGACGGCATCCCCATACCGCTTCCCATGACCGAAACCTCTTTTCCATGATAAGTTCCCGTAAATCCAAGCATATTCCGGACTGTGTTAAAACAGACCGGCTTCTCTAAATATGTTTCTGCAATATACTTTGCCCTAAGCGGATCCCCCGGCATTAAAACTGTCTTCGCGATCTGACCTTTTTCTGCTGCATTGTGCGGTGTTCCCATAATACAAGCCTCCTTTTTCTCTTTCTTTTATCATAACATCACACTGTCAGAATCTCCATACAATTTTTACTATCTTTGTCATAAGAATGAAACCAGATAAGGATAAAATTAAGTAGCTGATAAATAATATAAAGAGCCACTTGAAAATCAAGCAGCTCTCATGTATAATCT
>CAMNTQ010000008.1 GCA_946558695.1 uncultured Lachnospiraceae bacterium | reverse complement strand
AGAGCACCTGACTCTTAATCAGGGTGTCCAGGGTTCGAGCCCCTGATCGCGCAGTGAAATCACTGTTTTTGATGTTTTAGGGCATCGGGGATGGTGATTTTTTCTTGTGTCTTTTTATTGTTTCATGATTCTGCGGATTGCTTTGCATTTCATGCTGCCGCAATCCTAAAATATTTTATAAAATGCCTGCAAATGGTTCTTTGCCGGAACCGTATAAGCCTTCCCACGTAATTTCCAGATAGCGGCCGGGATCGGTATCGCCTTCTGTCGATATAAGAAGTACTTCGGAATTCTCATCAAGCTTTAAGGCATCTTTTAGGGCTTTATATTCCGGCTTTGTCATGACGGCGTGAATCAGTCCCATGCTGACAGAACCGGATTCGCCGGAGATCACTTGTTTATCGCCCCGAAGCGGTGATCCGTAGATACGTGTTCCGTTGGCGCTCACCCAGTCCGGGCAGGAGACAAACGCGCTCGCGTGGTTTCTTAAAATATCCCATGAAACGGTATTGGCTTCCCCGCACGCAAGTCCCGCCATGATCGTAAGCATATCGCCGGTTATGTCCTTGCGGCTGCCGTCCGCCTGCAGGGCAGAATGATAGAGGCAGTCAGCCGCCTGAGCCTCGACAACGGTCATGACCGGCGGATGTTCTTTAAAACGGTTCGTAAAATATCCGATGACCGCGCCTGCGAGGGAACCGACGCCTGCCTGTACAAAGATATGGGTCGGACGGCTGCCGTAGGCTTGAAGCTGTCGGTCTGCTTCCACGGCAAGGGTACCGTACCCCTGCATGATCCATGTGGGAATCTCCTCGTATCCCTCCCATGCGGTATCCTGTACCATGATCCCGCGTTCGGCTTCTTTTGCTTCCTTTGCCGCCAGACGGACACAGTCGTCATAATTCAGATCCTCAATCGTAACCGTAGCGTGTTCTTTCGCGATGTTTTCAAGGCGCGTCAAGGTCGAGCCTTTTGGCATTCGGACAACACATTTCTGGCCAAGTTTATCGGCGGCCCATGCGATGCCGCGCCCGTGGTTGCCGTCAGTAGCGGTGAAGAAAGTGGCCTGACCGAATTCTTCTCTCAGCCTGTCGGAAGTAAGCACCGCATAAGGCATCTCGTTTATATCCTTTCCGAGCTGCTGCGCGATATATCTTGCGATTGCGTAAGAGCCTCCGAGAACTTTAAAAGCATTCAGGCCGAAACGGTAGGATTCGTCCTTTACATAGAGATGCTTCAGGCCAAGATGCGCCGCCAGGCCGGAAAGAGGCGTTAAGGGCGTTTCTGCGTACTGCGGAAAGCTTTTATGAAAATTTCCTGCCTTTTCCATCTCGGCTACGGACATATTTTCTAACTGTCTGTCGTCGCTTTTTGGGATGTGGTTCAGAGTCCATTTAATTTGTGCTTTTTGATCCATATTTGTTATCCTCCTTTTGCTGGGTGTATTTTCTATATGATGCTAGGTCAAAAGGTATTTGTCCCCATGATGCCACGGATTGTTCCGCACTTTGCGTCTACGCTCCGCTTCGGTCACTGCCAAACGGGCGTCACTGGCGCCCGGCGACCCACAATCCTAAAAACATTCAAAATCCGCCCTAATCGGGCTGCTTTTTCATGTTTTTACGGATCCCGAAGTCATGTTTATTCATGCAAGTATGAATCACATGACCTTTTGACCCTAGCATCACTATATTATACTATATTTAAAGCAGTATGAAAAGTAATTGAAATTGGGGAGCCTGAAGTGTAAGATGAAGATAGATGAGCAGACGATGAAATAAGCCGGGAGGGGACTGAATAATTATGACAAAGGTGGGGCTGATCGTGAATCCGGTTGCCGGGATCGGCGGTAAAGTGGGTCTGAAAGGCTCTGACGGGGAAGAAACGCAGAAGAAAGCGTTTGAGCTGGGAGCTGTCCCTGAGAGTGGGAAAAAGGCGGCAATTGCGCTGCGGATTTTGAAAAGTGAGAAAGATTTTGTAAAGATTATCACATGTCCGGGGGAAATGGGTGAAAATGTATGTAAAGAAGCAGGGATGGACTGCGAAGTGATATCTGTGCCGGATGAAAGTAAGCGGACGGGAAGGGATACCACGTCAGACGATACTGTCCGCGCTGCCAGAGAATTTCTTAATATGGGCGCAGAACTGATTCTCTTTGCCGGCGGCGACGGCACGGCGCGGGACATTATGGACGCGGTGGGAACATCGGTTCCGGTGCTTGGGATTCCGGCGGGCTGCAAGATTCATTCCGGCGTGTATGCCCTGAACCCGAAAAAGGGCGGAGAGCTTGCCGTAAGATTTGTACAGGGAAAAGTGTTGAGGCTTAAAGAAGCGGAAGTGATGGACATAGATGAAGAGCAGTTTTGCAAAGGCATAGTGTGTTCTCGCTTATATGGTTATCTTAAGATTCCCGAAGAGATCCGTATGGTGCAGAACCGAAAGAGCGGCAGCGTATACAGTGAGGAAGGGGCTATAGAACGAATTTCTGATTATCTGGCGGATACATGGGATGGGGAGGCCCTCTATATCGTAGGGGGAGGATCGACTACCGCAAGTATTATGAAAAGGATGAACCTGCCGTATACGCTTCTTGGAATTGATCTCGTCTGCGCCGGTCAGGTGATCGCGGCAGACTGTACGGAGAAGGAGATATTGGAGGCGATAGATGCTTGCGCTTCTGGAAAGGTCAGGATTCTGGTCACGGTGATCGGCGGTCAGGGGTATCTTTTCGGACGCGGCAATCAGCAGATCAGCGCAGAAGTGCTGAGACGTGTCGGAAAGGAAAATATTATCGCGGCGGCATCTCCGGATAAAATGCTGTCATTTTTAGGAAAATCTTTATATATAGATACTGGGGATGAGGAAGTCAACCGGTATCTGACAGGGTATATGCGCGTCATCGTCGGATACGGTGAATACGTTGTGATGAAAGTGTCAGACTGATCCTGCCATGGCTGTGGACGGAGAAATCTTTCGGAAGCGCACATCAATTCCGAATAGATATAGATGAAAACACATAAAGGAGGAAGGAAACAATGGAGAAGACTTTTGTGCATCCATATATGCCAAACAGTGTTCCAGAGGTAAAGCGGCTGCTGCTGGATGAACTGGGGATCAAAGCAGTCAGCGATATCTACGAGAGCATTATTCCGGGGGAGCTGCTTTATAAAGAAAGGCTCAACCTGCCGGAGCCCATATTGAGCGAGTACGAGCTTAAGAAGCATGTGGCGGGAATCTTGAACCAGAATATCTCAACGGAGGAGTACGCAAGTTTTCTGGGAGCAGGGTGCTATAAGCATCAGATTCCGGCAGTCTGTGATGAGATCAATACAAGAGGGGAATTTCTGACGGCATATTGCGGGGATACTTATTCAGACCACGGCAAAATGCAGGCGATTTTTGAGTATACCAGTATGATGGGAGAACTTCTTGATGCGGATGTGGTGAGTTATACGACTTATGATGCAGGACAGTCGGTGTGTTCGTCTTTCCGTATGGCGGTCCGTATTCACGATGGGGCGGGCCGGAGGAAATCTGTGATTCTGGTGCCGGATACGATGAATCCGGATATTTATGATCAGGCTGTCTCGTATTGCCGGAATGTCTCAAGCCTCAAAAAAGTAAGGCATGTGAAGGAAACCGGCCTGATGGATCTGGAGGAATTAGAAGCGCTGCTTATGAAAGGGGATGTAGCGGCGGTCTTTTACGAAAATCCTTCCTATCTTGGTTTTTTTGAGACGCAGGCAGAACAAATCGCCGAGCTGGCGCATGAATATGGGGCAATCTGTATCGCGCAGCCGCAGGTATCTTCGCTTGGTATCATAGAGAGTCCTATGAATCTTGGCGCGGACATTGTATGCGGGGATATTCAGCCGTTGGGGATGCATCTGCAGTACGGCGGCGGGCAGGCGGGATTTATCGCCAGCCATCAGAAATTAGAATATATGGAGCAGTTTCCGACCTATATGTATGGGATTGCCGAGACAGAAAAGGAAGATACCTATGGATGGGGAAGAGCTATGAATTACCGCTGTTCTCACGGAAGCCGGGAGAACGCGAATGAATATTTCGGGACGGAGACCGGTTTGTGGGGGATTACTGCGGGCGTGTATCTTGCCAGTATGGGACCGCAGGGGATGTATGAGCTTGGAGAGACCATTGTACAGAATCTGCAGTATCTTATCCGGCGGCTTGATGAAATCGAAGGCGTGAAGGCGAACCCGTTCGGAGGGAGTAATTTTCAGGAAGTAGTGGTTGATTTTAATGCTTCGGGAAAACGTGTGGCGGATATCAACGCCGCGCTTTTAAAGCACAGGATTTTCGGGGGCAAGGATCTGAGCAGGGAGTTTACGGAGCTTGGGCAGTGCGCGCTGTACTGTGTATCAGAATTGACGTCGCAGGATGAGATGGATAAATTAGTGAGTGCGGTTGCCCGGATCTTAAAGGAGGGTTAGGTATGGGATATGTAAAAAAGAACAGAGATTTCCATGAAGCCCGGTGGGACGAGCCCTTTATTATGGAGATGGGAAATCCGGGCGAGAGAGGTATTTTGGCGCCGAAAGCTTCAGAGGAAGTAAAAAAGTTAAGCGGGTCTTTAGAAGAGCTGATACCGGCGAATCTTAGAAGAAAGAAAGCGCCGAAGCTTCCGGAACTGTCTCAGATGCAGGTGCTTCGCCATTATATGAGGCTGTCCCAAGAGACCATCGGAACGGATATTAATATCGATATCGGACTTGGAACCTGTACGATGAAGTACAGCCCGAAAGTTCACGAGCAGTTAGTGCGCATGGAAAAATTCCAAGAGCTTCACCCTTGTCAGGATGAGAGTACGGTGCAGGGGATTTTAGAAATTATGTATCAGGATGAACAATATCTGAAAGCAATCTCGGGCATGGATCGGGTAAGTCTGAAACCTGCGGGAGGAAGTCAGGCTATTTTCGCGAATGTGCAGACGATAAGGGCCTATTTTGAGGAAAAGGGGGAGGGAGATCAGCGGAATGAGATCATTACTACGATCCTTTCCCATCCGGCTAATCCGGGAACGGCGGCGACCCTTGGATATAAGGTGATCACGCTGTATCCAGATGAGAATGGACTGCCGGATATCGAAGCGCTCAAGGCGGCGGTCTCAGAGCATACGGCGGCGCTTATGATCACTAACCCGGAGGATACCGGGATATACAATGACAGGATCCGGCAGTTTGTCGATATCGTCCATGAGGCGGGAGGTTTATGTGTTTATGACCAGGCGAATCTGAACGGAGTGTTCGGACTGACACGGGCGAAGGATGCAGGGTTTGACATGTGTCATTATAATCTGCATAAATCATTCTCTTCACCGCATGGCTGCCAGGGGCCTGGAGCGGGAGCGCAGTGTGTGTCGGAGAAGCTTGCAAAGTATGTAGCGTCTCCTACGGTGGAATTTGACGGCAAAAAGTATTATCTTAATGATAACAGACCGGATAGTATCGGAAGGCTGCGCGCATTTTACGGGGTGCCGTCTGTGTTGATACGGGCGTACGCGTATATCCGAAGTCTCGGCGCGGACGGTATGAAACAGATCGCGGAGCTTTCGATACTGAATAATAATTACCTGATCAAGAAGCTGTTGGAGACGAAAGGTCTTTCCATGCCGTTTGCAAAGGGGCGGTTCCGCATGGAACAGGCGCGCCTTAGCTGGCGGGAGCTTACAGAAGAAACCGGGGTTACTACAGATGATATCTGCCGCCGGATCGTAGATTACGGTTTTCAGGATTATTTCACAAGCCATCATCCAAGGGTGCTGCCGGAACCGTTTACACCGGAGCCTGTGGAGACGTATTCTAAGGACGATATGGATGAATACGTGGCGGCGTTTGCGGCGATTGCCGATGAAGCTTATACGGATCCGGAGTTAGTGAAAGGAGCGCCCTATAAGGCGGCTCTCGGCGCGCGGATTCAGGAGGAATGTTTGACAGACTGGAGCAGATTTGCGACAACATGGAGAGCGTATAAGAAACACATGAACAGACCGGAAGAACAGGAGAAATGAAAGAACTAAGATAAAATCATAAATGGAGGAACGTATAATATGCTAGCAGTTGTGAAAGAACACAGCGGACCGGGTTTTGCGGTGAAGGATGTGCCGTATCCGGCGCTGCGTGAGGATGATGTGATTATTAAGGTAAGGTCTGTAGGGATCTGTGGGACGGACGGGCCGATACTTGCGGGGACAAGACAGGTTCCTTGGCCGATGATCCCGGGACATGAATTTGCCGGGGATGTAGTGGAGGCGGGAAGCCGTGTCAAGAATCTGAAGGCAGGAGACCGTGTGACACCGTGTATCGTCATAGGCTGCGGAGACTGCGATATGTGTATCGAAGGGAAGGAGGTACTCTGTGACAATCTTGTAGAGACAGGAATCCATGTAGACGGAGCATTTGCAGAGTATGTGCGGGTTCCGGCGAAGGTATGCCGCAAGATGAGAGATACCACGACTTATGATCAGGGGGCGTCCGTAGATCCGATCGCTTCCGCGTACCGAACCGTTAAGGCTTCGCCAGTCACTTCAAAGGATGTATGCGTAGTGTACGGACCGGGGCCGATCGGATTGTATGCCGTGCAGCTTTTGAAGCTCCGGGGAGTGAAGCAGGTGATCTGCGTCGGAACGGATGTGGATGAAAAAAGACTGGAGCTTGCAAAGGAGCTAGGGGCCGACGAGACAATCAATACATCGGCGGAGGATCCCGTAGAGCGGGTGCGGCAGATCACGGGAGGCAGGATGGCGGACTATGTGCAGGATTGCGTCGGAGTGCCGGGCGTACCAAAAGCAGCTATGGGTATGCTGAAAAAAGGCGGAACTTACGCAGTTACAGGACTTTATCACAGTATGCCGGAGGTTGATCTCGGAAAAGTGGTGAGAAGCGAGATTAAGATTTACGGGACAATCTGCTATACAAGGCAGGAATTTGAAGAATGCCTCAATTTTGTAGAGGACGGACGGGTGAAGGTAGAGCCTCTCATTACGCATCATTTCCCGCTTGGAGAGATGGAACGGGCATTTGCGGTGATGCAGTCGAAGCAGTGTATGAAGATTATTCTTCATCCATAGATTATTTGCGCTCCCTTCTGCGTTTGAGGCAGAAGGGGGCGCGGTCTGTTTTTATATTGAGCTGATTTATGATAAATGCTTTACGTATGTGCCGTTTTCATTGACAAATCCCATTTTTTGAAGATATGGCCTGTGATTTTCTGATTCGCCGGCATAAACCATTTTGCCAAGTCCCAGTTCAGCTAATCTAAGATACAGAAAGCTTCCCACGGAACAGTCCCGGTATGTCGGAGTCGCGTAGTCTATGAAAATTTCCAAAGTATCTTCTTTTGTCATCCGCCCAAGAAGAAGCCCTGCGGGATTCGCGTCACAGCACACGATATACGCTGTGTCGACCAAAGGCAGCTTTGCGGCGGCCTCAGGAAAAAAGTTTTGTATATCATCTTTATAATAGTTCAGGAAATATTCCAAAAAGGAATCATCATATTTTACACTTGTCAGGTCATAGCTCTGGTTTGATTTTAAAAGTTTTGTCAGATTATATATATTGATGATAATCAGGCAGACGTTCATTAATACTAAAGGATAAGAGTGGATGATCAGCGCGTAAGTTGCGGAGATACAGCTTCCTATCGTATTAATTACTCTTAGTTTTATTACAGAGGACATCAGCATAGATATCACTACTAATGCAGAGCCGATATAACCAAACAGTTCAATTGTCATTGATACATCCATTATTTCATCACTCTTTCTTTAGGGTTTTTCACGGGAATCAGTACCCTGCGCCGGAATCGGTATTTTTCATAATCTTAATCAGGCGGCTTGTTCCGAGCCTGTCAGCGCCGAGACGTATGAATTCCTCGGCGTCATCGAAGGAGGAGATTCCGCCTGCCGCTTTTACTTTTACATCTTTTCCTACATGGGCTTTCATAAGCGCAACATCCGCGAAGGTGGCTCCGGCTGTGGAGAAGCCGGTGGATGTTTTGATGTACTCGGCTCCGGCGTCTGTGACGATTTCGCACATTTTGATTTTTTCTTCTTCTGTCAGCAGGCAGGTTTCAATGATGACTTTTAAGAGCTTCCCGCCGCAGGCTTCGTGAACCTGACGGATTTCGTTTTCTGCCTCCTGATATTTTTTGCTTTTCAGCAATCCGATATTGATCACCATATCAATCTCGTCTGCGCCGTTGGCGATAGCATCTTTTGTTTCATAGACTTTTACGGCGGTAGTGCTGTATCCGTTTGGAAAACCGATAACCGTGCAGATCGGCAGTTTCCCGTTTACGTACTCGACGGCCTGTTTTACATATGCCGCCGGAATGCAGGCGGATGCGGTCTCATAAGCCATGGCATCGTCAAGAATCTGGCGGATATCCTCCCATGCGGCCGTCTGGCTGAGTAACGTATGGTCTACTTTTTTTAAAATATCTTTCTGGTTCATAATTTGTCCTTTCCGCGTTAAGATGCTTAAAAATGTTCTATATTAATTTTTCTAAAATCGTAGTTCCGATCGTGTCTTTTGGCATGTTGACTTCAAAATTATCAGCGATTGTCGCCCCGATAACTGCGAAAGTTTTCGCATCGTCAAGTTTTCCGAAGCCTTCCATAGAAGGCGAGTAGGCAAGGAAAGGAACTTTTTCTCTTGTATGGTCAGTTCCGGTATGGGTCGGGTCATTTCCGTGGTCCGCCGTGATGATCAGAAGATCGTCTTGGCTCATAAGTTCTAAAAACTCCCCGAGTTTTACATCAAAGCGTTCCAATTCCTGCGCATAGCCTTTCACATCCCGGCGATGTCCCCATAAGGCGTCAAAGTCTACGAGATTTACATAACAGAGACCGGTAAAGTCTCTTGTTGCGATTTCAATGCATTGTTCCATACCATGTACAGAACTTTTTGATTTGTTTGACTCGGTCAGCCCTTCTCCGTCAAAAATATCGAAGATCTTTCCTACGGAGATGACGCTGAATCCCGCATCCTTTAAGGAATTGAGCGCAGTCGGGCCGTACGGTTTTAAAGCGTAGTCGTGGCGGTTGCTGGTTCTCTTAAATTCTCCCTTTTTTCTGCCGACATAGGGCCTTGCGATCACGCGCCCTACTTTCCACTCATCTTTCATAGTAATCTCGCGGGCAATCTTGCAGCATCGATATAATTCGTCAAGGCCAAAAGTTTCTTCGTTCCCGCAAATTTGAAGAACAGAGTCTGCGGATGTGTAGACGATCATATGGCCTGTGGCGATCTCTTCCTCTGCCAGCTCGTCAAGAATTTTTGTTCCGCTGGCGCTTTTATTGCCTATGATGGTCCGGCCGGTTCTTCTTGATAACTCGTCGATAAGTTCCCCGGGAAATCCGGTTTCTGTAAATGTTTTAAAAGGTTTCGTAATATGCAGTCCCATCATTTCCCAATGTCCGGTCATCGTATCTTTCCCGGTACTGGCCTCATACAAGTATGCGTAGTATCCAAGAGGGTTTTTTGCCGGCATAACCTGCTTTAGCGGGTGAAGATTGGCAATCCCCAGTTTCTGAAGGTTCGGAATGCGCAGTTCATCTACGGAATCGGAGATGTGGCCGAGCGTATCAGTATTAGCATCCCCGTAGTCGGCCGCGTCAGGCATTGCGCCTGCGCCGAGTGAATCTACAACAATGGTAAATATGCGTTTATATTTTTTCATGTTTTAAAGTCTCCTTTTATTTGTTTTCATATTGTTTGAGACGCAGAAACTGCTCTTTAGAAATTGTGATTTTCCCGCTTTCAATTGAAATAAGTCCTTCTTTTTCTAAAGCCGCGATATTTCTCTGAATACTTCTGACATTAAATCCGATTCTGTCGGAAAGTTCTGTCTGAGTTCTGGTGATCTTAATGGTGTCTGAATTGCTGCGTTTTTTATTCTCGTATGATTTGGCCAGATATATTCTTCTGTGGTGCGTATAGATACGCAATACTCAGGGATGTCTTGCGTCTCTCTTTATTGTAGCAGATATTTCCTCTTATTACATGCTTTTTCGTTAGAGTTTCTTTTGCTTAAATCTTTAGTCAGTTACTTTTTTTTATTACCGCCGCAGTAACATCATAGTCAGATTATATATAATGTATCACTATCCCAAAACAACACATGTCGTGATTGGGTTGTCTTAAGGACGATTCTCCCTTTTGCACAATTTTTGCCGGATGTTTTTGGTTGCTTTTTACGAAAGGTCTTGCGGAATTTTTGTTGTAAGAACAATGATTTTCCGGTATAATGTATAGAATTCAGGGTTTTTGACTATGGAATCATTGATGTGATACTTTACATAGAAGGATGTGATGGGAATGAATGGATTAAAGAGATTATTTGTCCCGGTAGATATGACGGTGGGGAAGCCGTGGGAGGATATTGTAATCTTTACTGTGCCGATGCTGATCGGGAATATTGCGCAGCAGCTTTATAACACGGTGGACAGCGTGGTAGTCGGACAGTTTGTGGGGGATAATGCTCTGGCGGCGGTTGGAAGCGCCGGTCCTATCCTGAATCTTTTAATTGTGTTGTTCGTGGGAATCAGTGTGGGAGCCAGTATTATGGTGTCTCAGTATCTTGGCGCCCGCAATCGTGAGGCGCTTTCTATGGCGGTCGGAACGAGTATTGTGCTGACCGGGATTGCCTCGCTTTTAGTTATGGTATTTGCGACAGTGGCGACGCGGCCTTTGCTGGAACTTCTTAATACGCCGGAATCCATCATAGACTGGTGCACTTCCTATCTTAGAATCCTCTTTATCGGAGTGGCAGGCTGTGCTTACTATAATATTCTCAGCGGCATATTAAGAGGACTGGGAGACTCCATATCGGCGCTTTTGTATCTGTTGGTGGCAAGCGGGCTGAATATTGTACTGGATCTGTTTTTTGTCGCGCAGATGGATATGGGAGTGTCAGGAGTGGCTTTGGCCACGGCGCTGGCGCAGGCGGTTTCGGCTCTTTTGTGTCTTAGAAGGCTCGCGAAGCTTAAAGATCTTTTTGAGCTTCAGCGAAAGTATATCCGCCCTTTTAAAAATCATATGAAAAATATCATCCGGCTCGGAGTACCGTCCGGCGTAACACAGGCGATCATGTCGATGTGCATGCTGGTAGTACAATCTTTGACGAATAGTTTCGGGGAGATGTTTATCGCAGCGACGGTTATCGTTATGCGCGTAGATGGATTTGCCATGATGCCGAACTTTTCTTTCGGGACGGCTATGACAACTTATGCCGGACAGAACGTAGGCGCCGGAGAGTACGACCGTGTAACAAAGGGAGCCAGACAGGGGACGGCCATCGCTGTGGGGACGGCGGCTGTGATCGTTGTGCTGATTCTTGTGTTTGGCAGACAATTAATGCAGATATTTACTGATACGCCGGAGCTTGTAATCCTTAGTATGAATATGATGCGTATTATGGCAGTCGGTTACATAGCCGTAGCTGTAACGCAGACTCTTTCGGGAGTCATGCGCGGGGCGGGAGATACGATAACGCCTATGTGGATATCTATGGTTACTGCGGTATTGATACGTGTTCCGCTGGCGTACGGATTGGTGTATCTTACAAAGACGCCAGAGCTTCCGCAGGGAAACAGAGCCTGCCTTTATGTGTCGCTTTTGATTTCGTGGATATTGGGGGCGATTATTACAGGAATCTTTTATGGAAGAGGGAAGTGGAAACAGAAAGCGGTTAAATGACATTTTGTGATGAAATATTTATATTGCGGATAAAAGGAATCTGTAGACGGGTGGGCAGATTCCTTTTTTATAGTTGTGATAAGATTATTTTTTGTGTATACTTATATTTGTCATTATAGGTTTGGATTTATATATAATAAGGAAAGAAAATGGAAATTGGGAACAGAGCGGCGAGAACGCTGTTGTATGAGGAAGTAGTAAAAGATTTGTATCAGTTGATTGATGAGGAACATCTGAAACCGGGAGACAAGCTTCCGCCGGAGAGAGAATTGATGGAGCAGTTAGATGTCAGCAGAAATGTCTTAAGGGAAGCTTTCCGGGTATTGGAGAGCAGGGGAGTGATTGTTTCGCATCAGGGAAAGGGGAGATTCTTACGGACCCAGTCGCAGTTAAGCGAGAGCACGGAAAGCCTGAGCAAGAATCTGGAGCGCTGTTCTATGATGGAGGCCTATGAAGTGAGGCAGGTCTTAGAGGTAAAAGGAGTTGAATTGATTATACGCAACGCTGCAGAAAAGGATATCGATGAGTTGGAACGGGCGTACAAAGCGCTTGAGCGGCGTTTTCGGGAAACAGGAAAGACAGAAGGAGAATTTAAACTGCATAAATTATATGCTGCAAAAACGGGCAGTATATTTATGACACAGACTTTGGAAATTGTATTAGATGCGATTTTTGATATGATGTATGGGAAATTTTCAGATGTATTAGAGGCAGTGTCCGGTGAGGAAGAATTAGAATCACACCGCCAGATCATCCGCGCGATCCGGAGAAGAGATGAAAAGGAAGCCGGAAAATTGATGTACGAACATCTTCAGGCTTCGATTGATAATCTAAAATAGACAGTAAAATGTCAGAAATTATCACGCTTTTTGTCATTAGTGCCAATGAGACATGTGAATAATGGACAAAATTTATCATATAATTTGTATCTTACAGTTGAATTTGCTGAAAGATATTGACGAAGCAGCAAGAATAGTTTATAAATAACTTAGAGACTAAGTGACTAAGCGGATGAGCAGGGCGGAGAAAAGGAGTAAAGCATGGGAATAGCAGAAGAGAGTTTATCGTTTCATTACGAGAAGAAAGGGAAGATCGAAGTTGTATCAACAGTTCCGGTCAATGACGAGAGAGATCTGTCTTTGGCGTATACGCCGGGAGTCGCGCAGCCTTGCCTTGAGATACAGAAGGATGTAGACAAATCCTATGAACTGACCAGAAGGCACAACATGTGTCTGGTTGTCACGGACGGTACGGCGGTGCTGGGACTCGGCGACATTGGACCGGAGGCGGGTATGCCGGTTATGGAAGGAAAATGTGTGTTATTTAAGGAGTTTGGAGGAGTGGATGCATTTCCTCTTTGTATCAAGTCTAAGGATGTGGATGAGATTGTAAGGACGATCTATCTCATTTCTGGAAGTTTTGGAGGGATTAATCTGGAGGATATCGCGGCGCCGAGATGTTTTGAGATTGAAGACCGTTTAAAAGAGTTGTGTGATATTCCGGTATTCCATGATGATCAGCATGGCACGGCTGTGATCACGCTGGCGGGACTGATGAATGCGCTGAAGGTGGTAGAAAAAAAGAAGGAGGATGTGAGGATTGTTGTAAATGGAGCAGGCGCGGCAGCAACCTCCATCACGAGGCTTCTTTTAAACTATGGATTCCCGGATATTACGATGTGCGATCGTACCGGCGCAATCTACGAAGGCAGAGAAGCCGGCATGAATCCTATGAAAGAAAAAATGTCCCGGCTTACGAATCCGCAAAAGCTTCAAGGCAAATTAGAGACGGTTATAAGAGGAGCGGATATTTTTATCGGTGTCTCGGCGCCGGGAGCATTGACGGCTGAGATGGTAAAAACGATGGCTAAGGATGCAATTATCTTTGCCTGTGCAAATCCGACGCCGGAGATTTTCCCGGAGGATGCGAAAGCAGGCGGGGCGGCGATTGTGGCGACAGGAAGAAGTGATTTCCCGAACCAGATCAATAATGTGCTGGCGTTTCCGGGCATATTCCGCGGAGCCTTCGATGTAAGGGCAAGTGAGATCAATGAGGAGATGAAGCTGGCGGCAGCGGGAGCATTAGCGGATCTGATTACGCCAAAAGAGCTGCATGCGGACTATATCATACCAGCGGCATTTGATAAGAGAGTCGGAAAGGCTGTAGCGGCGGCTGTAGCAGAAGCGGCAAGGAAGACAGGCGCAGCAAGAAAGTAGGATTGCGTGAGTGCGCCGGCAGGGAGCAATCCATGGATCAGAGGAAAGCGGCAGAGTGAAATCTGCCGCGGAAGAGAAAGGAGTGTAAAAAGGATGGAGAGAGTAAAGTGGCCGGAGGGCAAAAAGAGCGCGGTCATGTTCAGCTTTGATTTGGACGGTGACGTGATCTGGCGGAATATGTCGGCGGACGAGCCGAATACAGAAAAGCTGATTCGCGCCCGTTCTATCGGTCAGTACGGACCAAACAGATGTGTGGACATGATACTGGATCTGATGGACAAATATGGAGTAAAGGCAACCTTTTATGTACCCGGTTTTGTGGCAGAGTGCAATCCGGAAGTGGTAAAAAGGATTGCCGCAGCCGGACATGAGATCGGCAATCACGGGTATACTCATGAGAGATTTGTAGAAAAGACTGTAGAGGAACAGAGGGAGATTATCGAAAAGACCCAGAAAATTATTAAGGAGCTTACAGGAAAGGAGCCGGTCGGATTCCGTACACCGTCAGGAGATTGGCATGTGCGCACGCCGTATATTTTATCGGAGATGGGATTTTCCTATTCCAGCTCTATGAGGGGTGACGATAAGCCCTATTATACGATTCTTGACGGAGAAGAATCTGATCTGGTCGAGATTCCGTCAAAATGGGAACTGGACGACTATGTAGCGCAGGCATACAGTGTATATCCTGCGGAGCCTGCGGGACTTGACCGGATCAGCTGCTACAGAAACGTACAGGATAACGATATCCGGGAGTTCAGAGGTTATTATGATATGGGAATGTGTATTTCTTTCTTAATGCATCCGCAGATTTCTGGAGCGCCGGGGAGAAACCTTGTGTTGGAGGAAGTTTTAAAGGAAGTGACTTCTCACAAAGACGTGTGGGTGGCAACAGGAAGCGAGATTGCAGAGTACTGGAAAAAAGCATATCCGAGGAAGAATCGGACGGACTCGGAAAGCGACGAGAGAGGGGAGGTATAAAAGCAATGTATGCAAAAGGTATGAAATTGCCGGAAGGCAAAAAATGTGCGGCATTTATAACCGTGAATCTCTCGGCGGAGTTCTTCTGGCTTTCTCTGGATAAGAAAGCGGCGGATATGCCTAAGACACTCTCTCTTGGTCAATATGGCATGTCCCATGGGCTGCCGCGGCTCCTTGATCTTTTTGACGAGTTTGAAATGAAAGCGACATTTTTCGCTCCGGGGAAGACGGCGGAAGTTTATCCCGAAGCTTTGAGGGAGATCGCAGACAGAGGTCATGAGATTGCGTGCCATGGTTATGAGTATGAGAATTTTTCTTTGCTTGACTATGAGGAGCAGAGGAAGCGGATTGAAAAAGCGGCAGAAGCGATCGAGAAAGCCTGCGGTAAGAAGCCAAAGGGATTCCGCGCGCCCATCGGCGATCTTATGCTTGAGACGCTAAATATAGCGCGGGAAAATGGAATGAACTATTCCAGTGACCTTTTTGATGACGATAGGCCGTATTTTATGAATGTGAATGAGTGCGGGGATGAGATCTTGCAGATCCCGATGCAGTGGGCGAACTTTGACCTTCCGTATTTTGCATTCAACTATCGTCCGGCATTCCCATTCGGACAAGGGCGTATCGCGAATTACAGTAATGTTCTTTCCAACTGGAAGGATGAATTTACAGGACATTATAATCATAATCTGTGCTACACTATGCAGCTTGATCCGCAGACAACCGGAAGTCCGGGACGGACGGCTTTGGTCAGAGAATTTTTAGAATTCATGACCGGGCATGAAGGCGTGTGGTTCGCGACGGGCGGCGAAATTTATGAGTATTGTCTGAAAAACAAGTAAAAGGAGGAATATAAGAAAATGGCAGAAAGTTTATGGGGAGGCAGATTTGAAAAAGAGATGGACGACATTGTAAAGAAGTTCAATGCCTCTATTGGGTTCGACCAGAGAATGTACAATGACGATATTGACGGAAGCATTGCTCACGTGACGATGCTGGGCGAGCAGGGAATCGTTTCTATGGAGGAGAAGGATGCGATCATAGCAGGACTCGAAGATATCCGTAAAAGTATTGAAAACGGTGAGATCGTATTTAATGTGGATGATGAAGATATCCACATGGGAATCGAGAGCCGGCTGATTCAGAGGATCGGCGATGTGGGAAAAAAGCTTCACACAGCGAGAAGCCGGAACGATCAGTGCCAAGTTGACGGAAGGCTCTACGTCAGGAGAGAGATTAAGGAGATTATGGACCGCCTGCGCTATCTGGAATCTGTTATCTTAGACAAGGCAGAGAAATACGCAGATGAGATTACCATCGGGTTCACGCATCTGCAGCATGCACAGCCGATTACGCTTGGATTTGTATTTATGGCATATTTTCAGATGTTTAAGAGAGATTTGCAGAGACTTAGCGACACCTATGAGAGAATGAATTACTGTCCGTTGGGAGCATGTGCGCTGGCAGGAACGACACTGCCGACGAACCGTCACAGAACGGCAGAGCTTTTAGGCTTTACAGCCCCGACGGAAAATGCGATGGACAGTGTAAGCGACCGCGATTACAGTCTTGAATTTTTAAGTGATGCGGCGATCTCTATGATGCATCTGTCAAGATGGGCGGAGGAATTTACGTGGTGGAATACATCGGAGTTTTCCTATATTGCTATTGACGATAGTTTCTGCACGGGCAGCAGTATCATGCCGCAGAAAAAGAATCCGGATATGGCGGAGCTTTTAAGAGGAAAGGTCGGACGAGTATATGGCGACTTAATGCAGCTTCTCACGGTTATGAAGGGAACGCCGCTCGCTTATAACAAGGATTTTCAAGAGGACAAGGAGAGTCTGTTCGATGCAATCGACACATGGAAGGCGAGTATCACTATTTTCGCAAAGATGCTTGAGAATACGGAGTTTCGGATGGATCAGATTGAAAAGCAGATGGGAAAAGGTTTCTTAAATGCCACAGATATCGCGGAGCATTTTGCAAAACAGGGAATCCCGTTCAGGGAGGCGCACTCTATCGTAGGGCGCATGGTGAAGGCATGTGAGAACAACAATTGCGATTTTGAAGATCTGACAGACGAGCAGCTGAAAGAAATTGACAGCAGAGTTACAAAAGAGACGTTGGGTGATATCAGTATCCCGGCATGTGTAGAAGCAAGAGTGTCTTACGGCGGAACGGCCCCATCTGAGGTTAGAAGGCAGATTGCAAAAGAGAAGGAATGGCTGGACAGCTTTTAGAGTGAAATGACAAAAAGGAGGAAGAGAATATGGATGCTGTGGAAACGGTTGTTAATTACGGAATACTTTCATTAGTTCCCCCAGTGCTTGCCATTGCGCTGGCACTTTTGACAAAAAATATTATTGTGTCATTGTTTGTGACGGTCTATGTGAGCGCTACGATCGTGGCAGGTTTTAATCCGCTGATGGGTTTTACTACAATGATTCACGATTATATCTTCGGCGCTTTATTAGACGAGGTAAATGTACAGGGGCTTATCATGATGACGATCATAGGAGGGTTTGTTGCTCTGCTGACAAAATCAGGCGGCGCCTATGCATTTACGAATAAAGTGACAAAATGGGTGAATTCCCGTATGAAGTGCGAGACAGGAATCTGGATCGGCGGTCTGATCGTATGGTTTACGGATAACGGAAACTCTTTGATGGTAGGGCCGATCTTTGAGGCGTTAGCTGAAAAGCTGCGTGTTTCCAGAGAAAAGTTCTCATACATACTGGACTGTACCACCACGCCAATCTGTGCGCTGGTTCCCATCATCGGATGGGGCGTGTACACGCAGGGACTGATTGACACGGAGCTTCAGAATGCCGCCATCACCAATACCAATGGGTTTGAGATATTTACACAGTGTATCCCCTTTAACTTCTATGCGATCCTGACGCTGATCATGGCCGGAATCATGGCGGTTACATCATGGGATTACGGCCCGATGTTAAAGGCGCAGAACAGAGCCATGAAGACCGGGCAGACGATCAGAGAGGGCGGTACGCCGATGCGCGGTGAAGCAAAGGGACCGGAGGTTGATCCGGAAAAAGCGAAGGTAAGCACAATGGTAATTCCGTTGGTTGTACTGTTAGTTGTGATCTTTGCTTATCTGACAAAATTAGGCATCTGGCATACGAAAGTTGCAGGAAGCGACATCAGGACTGCGATTGCGTCAGGCTTTTTGAGCGGTCTGATCGTGCTGATCATCCTGTGTATCAAAAACAAGATCTATACATTCGGCGAATGTATGAAGATTGTGGAAGGCGGCTGGGCAAACATGATGTTCATGTGCGTGGTACTGACGCTTGCATGGTCACTGTCCGGCGTAAATGGAACGATGGGAACGGCAGACTATCTTGTTAAGATTACGCAAGGGTTTTTAAATCCGGGAGTGCTGGCGTTTATCCTGTATCTGATGGGCGCGGTGATGTCCTTTGCAACAGGGACTTCCTGGGGTACGATGGCGATCCTCTTCCCGATCGGTATGCCGATGGCAATTAACTTAGGCGTATCTCTTCCGGTGATCAGTGCAGCGATCATCAGCGGTTCGGTTGTAGGAGACCATTGCTCGCCGATTTCTGATACAACGATCATGGCATCGATCGGAGCGGCATGCGATCATATCGACCACTTTGAGACGCAGATGCCTTATGCAGTGACAGCAGGAATCGTCTGCGGCATCCTGTTCTTGATCGCAGGATGGGTTTCAACGCCTCTTACTCTGGTTGGCGGAATCGTGGTGTTAGTACCGGTTATCTATGTGCTGCATAAGATGTCAGTAAAAAAGAACGGACAAGTGAAAGAACCGGAACAAGGATAATGATAAAATAAATATAAAACTCATTCTCTTAATAAGACATGGTATTTGTACGGTAAGAACAGAGTATGAATACTATGTCTTTTGTGATATCAGGGAATGAAGCATATGAATAAACCGCAGCATGAAGCAGCGAAAAGGGTGAATAACTATGAAGATAAAAGTCATTATGTCTGACAAGGCCATGAGCCGGGAGACAATGGATGCAAGAGAGGAGATGCTTGGCGCAGCGCTCTCTTCTGATGCGGCAGTGTCGGTGGACTGCATCAAGAGAGGGCCGGATGAGCTGGACTGCAATACGGACGAGGCTTTTGCAGCCGCGGAGATGGTAAAGGAGAGCATCAAGGCAGAAAAGGAAGGGTATGATGCGATTGTCATCTACTGTTTCAGTGATGTGGGAATCGATGCGATGCGGGAGAATGTGCGGATTCCGGTGATCGGACCGGGGGAAACGTCGCTGGCGGCGGCATCCATGCTCTGCAACCGCTTTACGGTATTGACATCCGAGAGCGTCAATATCCCAAGGACATACCGGAGACTGATGAGAAATGGGATTGCCCGTGAAAAGATGGCGTCTGTGAGGGCTCTGGATATTCCAATCGGAGAGCTGAGGAGCAATTCGGAAGCGGCGGAAGAGTACATTAGAGCGGTATGCAGAAAGGCTGTGGAGGAAGACCGGGCGGATGGGATCATACTTGGCTGCCTTGGCATGGCAGGGTATGGAAAAAGGATTGAGAGCGAACTGCCGGTAAAAATCTTTGATCCCGCCTTTATAGCAATAGCGTATGCGGAGATGTGCGTAAGGACGAATCTTGTGCATGCAGAAGCGGCATACCCGGTGTTTGCCAATAACAGTCATGTGGAATTGTAAAGAAATGTTTCATTGAAAGTAGGAACATGCATAGGAGGAAAGAATATGCAGAAAATTTTTGATATAGTAGACAGTTGGTTTATAGCGATGGCTCCGGTTACAGATTTTTTGTGGAGCTTTCCGACAAATTTTGAATGGTATGCCAATATACCGGTGATCGGTAACTTTCCGTTTGCCATTGTATTGCTGGTCGGCATGGGGATTTACTTTACAGTAAGGACAAGAGGAGTCCAGTTTCGGTTCTTTAAGGCGGGAATTAAGAGCCTGACTAAGAAAAAGAAAGGCGATGTGGGCGTAAGCCCGCTAGCGTCGTTTCTGTTAAGCACAGCGATGCGCGTTGGGCCGGGAAATCTTACAGGCGTTACCGGAGCAGTAGCGGTCGGCGGACCGGGAGCGATCTTCTGGATGTGGATATCCGCATTATTTGGAATGGCAAGCTCATTTATTGAAGCAACTCTGTCGCAGATTTTTAAGGAGAAGGATCAGGATGAATACGTAGGAGGGCTTCCTTACTATGGACAAAAGCTTTTGGGCAATAAGAAAGGCGTTGGAGTTATGCTTGCAGTGGCATTTATTGCCTACGCGATGTCAAGTATTCCGATTCAGACGTTCCATGTATTTACGGCAACCGGAAAAGCAGTGGAAACGCTGACAGGAGCTGAGACAAACCGAACTTCTCCGTTGTATTACGCGATTGCAGTGATTTTGGTCATCGGTGTTGCCGCCGCAGTGTTTGGGGGAATCAAGAGAGTTACAGCGATCACGGATAAGATGGTGCCGGTTATGGCAGTTATCTATGGCGGAATCATTTTAGTTCTGGTAGTTCTCAACATCCAATATTTTCCGTCGTTTATCCAGGCGATTGTTGTAGGCGCGTTCAAGCCGCAGGCGGTATTTGGCGGAGGTTTCGGTATTGTATTGTCACAGGGAATTAAGCGCGGACTGCTTTCAAATGAGGCTGGTCAGGGCACGATTACCATGTCGGCGGCAGTAGCGGAGCAGGATCATCCATGTTCACAGGGGTTTATACAGGCAATCGGCGTCTTCTTGGATACGATTATTATCTGTACACTGACAGGATATGTTGTATGCGGCGCTCATCTGTGGGACAATGCGGCATATGACTGGGAGACGCTGAAATCTTCTACAATTGATGTATTTCTTCAGTCCACGCAGGCTTTAGTTCCCGGAACAGCAGGAGATTCTGTTGTAGCATTTATTATATGTGTATGTTATGCTTTATTTGCATTTACTACCTTGCTGGGACTTGTATCCTTTGCGGTTATTGCCGGAACAAGAATTACTAAGTCTGCAAGATGTACGAATCTGGTACGCGCACTGGGTTCTCTGATTTTTGTCCCGATCGGTATTCTGTGCGTGCTTTCCGGGCAGGAGCTTGATAATCTCTGGAATGTGACAGACTTTATCAATATTGCGCTTGTATTTGTAAATGCGCCGGTTATTCTTATTGGAGCAAGATATGTATATGCTGCATTGAAGGATTACATCAAGACAGACGGGGAGAGATTTGTTTCCTCTGACATCGGTATAGAAAGTGAAGTCTGGAATAAAGAATAAAAGTAAGGAATTAATCTTAGATGAAATTTGATAAAGGAATTTCAAAAACGATTATAATGATAGCGTGGCCGGCGATGCTAGAACAGCTCCTTGCCTGTATGGCATCGCTGGTGGATACTGCGATGGTTGGTTCGCTGGGAGCGGTAGCTACGGCATCCGTTGCGGTAAATGTCGTATTTGTCTGGGTGAGCAATGGACTGATGGGAGCGGCAAGTACAGGATTTTCCTATATGATTGCGCGTTCCGTAGGTGAGAAGAACTCTGCTAAGACAAAAAGTCTGGGGCTGCAGTCAGTCACCTGTGCGGTGTGCACCGGACTGTTCCTTGTGACGCTGATACTGTGCTTTCATCAGATGATTCCCGTGTGGATGGGGGCGGCAGAAGATGTGGTTCCCCATGCGAGGGTGTATCTTCGGATCATCGGGTACGGGATGCTTCCCCAGTCGCTTGCCGTCATGCTGTCATCTAATTTCCGGTCTACGGGAAATACAAGGCTTCCGCTTATGCTCAGTATCGTTGCCAATATCGGGAATATCATCGGGAATTTTCTGCTGATCTACCCGGAGCGGGACATTCTTTTTGGCAGCAGGAGCATTCACATCTGGGGAGCCGGGATGGGGATAAAAGGGGCGGCGTCAGCCACCTGTGCTTCACAGGTGTTTTTGGCGCTTATGCTCCTTTTTGCTATGCGAAGGAAAGAATCCGCGTTTGGACTTGTCATGGAGAGGAAGGCATATGCGGTCAGTAAGGATACGCTTTTAACTTTGAAAAAAATCGGGATACCGGTGCTTTTGGAGCGCTGGACGCTGAATTTCGGACAGGTGGTTTTAACTTCTATTCTGGCATCGTTAGGAACAGTTGCGCTGTCGGCGCATTATCTCACCGCTCAGATAGAAGGAGTGCTGTACATGCCGGCATTCGGTATGTCTTACACGGCAACGGCACTGATCGGGCAGGCTTTAGGTGCGGGAAGGAAGGAACTGGCAATCAGCTATATGAAATACATATGCTTTTGGAGCGTAGTTCTTATCGAGCTGTTTTGTATTCCGGTGGCATTTGGCTCCCGTTATATCATGCAGCTTTTCAGCAGTGATTTGGATGTGGTAATGCTTGGGACAAAGACGCTTTTGGTTGCGGCCCTGACAGAGATATTTTATTCTTTTTTTGTGATTTCAAGCGGTATCTTCAGAGGAGCGGGAGATGTAAGTTTTTCTTTCCTTGTGAGTCTGATTGGTATGTGGGGAATGCGGATTGTCATGGTTTGGACGGCGGTTTTAGTTTTTCATGTGGGAATTGTAACGGTCTGGATTATCATGGGAACGGACTGTATGGTGCGGACGGCGCTTTGCGTGGTAAGGCTTCGGAGCGGGAAGTGGCTCCGGTAGTGTTACTGTTCACACAATACTTTGCATTTACTGCAAAGTATTGTGTGAAAGTGATGATTCCCTCTTCTTATACATAGCTATCACTTCCCGTAAATTAACACTCAATTTCCTTTTATCTTGCACTAAATCAAAAAATTCATCTATTTTTGCTCCATTTTATTATATTCAAAATTATTAGAATTACCCTTCAAAGGTCTTACTTTTATTGAGCAATAGGACTTTTTTTCCATTTTTTGTTGTATTTTAAATTGATTTTTTAGGAAGAACCCGGAAATTGGAATAAGAAAACAGTGTGTTCAGATTCCCAAGCTCAAAAAAATAACCGATTAAAATACTTGTGATTATCTGAGATTTGTCCAACAAAACCTGCTGAAAACGGTTATAATAGAATACAGTAAGACACGGAAGTGAACAACAGGAAAAATGAGGAGGTAAGACATGGCAATCCACGTGAAAAGTGAAATTGGAAAATTAAAGAAAGTCATGCTCCACAGGCCGGGAAAGGAACTGGAACATCTGGTGCCCGGGGATCTGGAGCGTTTACTCTTTGATGATATTCCTTATCTTAGGACGGCGCAGAATGAACACGACTTATTTGCAGGGATTATGCGGGGTGAGGGAGTCGAGGTTGTATATCTGGAGGATCTGACGTCGGAGGTCCTGAAAAGCAATGAGGAATTAAAGAGACAATTTGTCGAACAGTTTGTTGCGGAAGGGAAAGTGGCTGACGAGAAGATGAGAGAATCTCTTACTTCTTATCTTATGGAGATCAGAGATGAAAAAGAACTGGTTTTAAAGATGATGTCGGGTGTAAGGGTAGGAGAATTAGAGATGAAAACGAATCGTCCGCTTGTGAATCTGGTAAAAACGGACAGCCAGTTTATTTTGGACCCGATTCCAAACCTTTATTTTACAAGAGATCCATTTGCATGTATCGGAGACGGCGTCAGCCTGAACTGCATGTATTCCAGAACGAGAAGAAGAGAGACGCTTTTTGGAAAATATGTGCTGGAGTATCATCCGGAATTTGCGGGACGTACGCCGTTTTACTATAAGAGAGAGCTGCCTTATGCGATAGAGGGCGGCGATATCCTGAATCTGAGTAATAAAGTGCTGGCGATCGGTATCTCGCAGAGAACTACGGCGGAGGCGATAGAGCTTTTGGCGCAGCGTATTTTCGGGGATGAGAGCGCTGAGATCGAGACGATACTTGCTCTTGACATTCCGGCGATCCGTGCGTTTATGCATCTGGATACGGTATGTACTCAAGTGGATTACGATAAATTCACGATACATCCGGGCATACTTGGAACACTTAGAATCTTTGAGATAAAAAAGAGCGATAAAAAGGAAGAAATCAAAGTAACAGAGACACGCGCTTCGCTGGCAGAGGTTCTTGCGGAACATCTCGAACTTGACAAGGTTACGCTGATTCAGTGCGGCGGCAAAGATACGATCGCATCGGAGCGTGAGCAGTGGAATGATGGTTCCAATACCCTTTGTATCGAGCCGGGGAAAGTGGTTGTATATGACCGTAACTATGTGACAAATCAGATCCTGCGTGAGAATGGAATCCGGGTTTTGGAGATGACAAGCTCAGAACTTTCAAGAGGAAGAGGCGGCCCGAGGTGCATGAGCATGCCCTTAGAGAGAGAATCTATTTAGAAGAGGTAATTTTGTCTGGCGACAGATATTACATTCGCGGCAGAGACCGGCTTTGCATATCAGCTTGCTCTTTGTACGCACAAATAAAAGAAAAGGAGATTATAATCATGGCAACAAATATCAGAGGAAGAAATTATTTAAAACTTTTAGACTATTCATCAAAGGAGATTCGTTATCTCCTTGACCTTGCAAAGAATTTTAAGGATATGAAGCGTGCAGGCATACCGCACAAATATCTGGAAGGAAAGAATATTGTATTATTATTTGAAAAGACATCTACGAGAACACGCTGCTCTTTTGAAGTGGCAGGCATGGATCTTGGTATGGGCGTAACTTATCTTGATCCGGGCAGCAGCCAGATGGGAAAGAAGGAAAGTATCGCCGATACGGCAAGAGTACTCGGCAGAATGTATGACGGTATCGAGTACAGAGGCTTTAGCCAGGAGCTGGTAGAGCAGCTTGCCAAGTATGCAGGAGTCCCGGTATGGAACGGTCTGACGGATCAGTTCCACCCGACGCAGATGCTTGCTGACCTTCTAACGATCGAGGAGAATTTTGGAAGACTTAAAGGTCTTAATTTTACTTATTTCGGCGATGCAAGAAATAACATGGGCAACTCTCTTATGATCGCATGTGCGAAGATGGGGCTTAACTTTACAGCCTGCGCACCGAAAGAGCTGTTCCCGGAGGAGTCTCTTGTAGAGACTGCAAGAGAGATCGCTGCGGAGAATGGCTGTGAGGTCCGTCTGACAGAGAGCGTGGAAGAAGGCGCGGCAAGCGCGGATGTGATCTATACAGATATCTGGGTTTCTATGGGCGAGCCGGACGAAGTATGGGAGACGAGAATCAACCTTCTTAAGAAGTATCAGGTAAATGCTGATGTTATGAAGATGGCAAAGGATACCGCGATCTTCATGCACTGCCTGCCGTCCTTCCATGATACGAATACAACGATCGGCGCTCAGATTGCGGAGAAGTTCGGGATTAATGAGATGGAAGTTTCGGACGAAGTATTCGAGTCAAAGCAGTCGGTTGTATTTGATGAGGCCGAGAACCGTATGCACACCATCAAGGCGGTTGTATACGCGACATTGTGTTAAGGATTCCCAAGCAGATCGGACAGATAAATATAAGAGCGGCAGGCTGTGTTTGGCAGTCTGCCCCATGAGAGGAGAAATAGTATGTCATTTGAAATGCCAAAATATCATCACCCGGATTTTACGCAGGAAAGATTTGTAAATGCGCCGGATGCGGTATATGAAATATCAAAAAAAGACGGCGTAGCGCCGGATAATTACCACAGCACTTCCATGTACCCGGAATATTTTAAGATAGACGGCGAGTGGAAGCTGGCAGAGGAGAGCCGTATGGACTCCTGTGTTGTCCTCTGCGATGACGGACGTCTTGCGGTTGTAGAAGCAAGAAACTTAAAAAAAGGCGATAAGGTTATGCTCGGCAGAACGGAGAAATGTGAGGACGGCATCTATATGCACTGTCATGGTTTTGAAGATGACAGCGAGGGGATTGACGACCAGTTCGTATTCCGTCAGGGAAGAAGCCGCGAGACATCCTATGCGCGGGATTATGACAAATTGTTTGAACTTTTGAGATACGAAAAAGAGCATGGCGGAAAAGTCGTATGGGTTATGGGACCGGCCTTTGCATTCGATGCGGATGCAAGAGCTGCGATGGCGGCGCTGTTCGACAATGGATATGGACAGGCATTGCTTGCGGGAAATGCCCTTGCAACCCACGACTTAGAAGGCGCGCTTCTTCACACGGCTCTCGGACAGGATATTTACACGCAGAAATCACAGCCGAACGGACATTATAACCATCTGGATGTGTGCAACAAGGTAAGAAGAAGCGGTTCTATTCCGCAATTTATCAAAGAATACGACTTGGATGACGGAATTATCTGCAGCTGTGTAAGAAATAATGTGCCGATCGTGCTGGCTGGTTCGATCCGTGACGACGGCCCGCTCCCGGAGGTAATCGGGGACGTATATGAAGCCGCGAATGTGATGAGAGAGCAGATCTGCGGCGCTACGACGGTCATCTGTCTTGCTACGATGCTTCATACCATTGCCACCGGAAATATGACGCCGTCCTTCCGTGTCCTTGAAGACGGCACGGTACGTCCGGTATATCTCTATACCGTTGACGCAGATGAGTTTGTAGTAAATAAACTGTTAGACAGAGGAAGCTTAAGCGCAACGACTATCGTTACAAATGTACAGGATTTCATCACGCTTGTAGCAAAGGGGCTTGGAGTTATCCAATAGCGTTAGATTCCATTTTCCTGAAGCTCTGTAGAGCGGCGGAATTTCCCCGGAGTCATAGACCGGAAGCGCAGAAAATTGCGTGTCAGTGTCTTTTCCGTATTGTAACCGACCTCAAGAGCGATGGTAAGAATGCTTTTATCGGTCGTAAGAAGAAGCTCAGACGCCCGGTTTACCCGAATATAGTTCAGGTAGTCGCCAAAATTCATCTCCACTTGAAACAGAAGGATGCGGTTTAATTCCTTCGGAGATATGTGGAAATGTTCACTTACATTTTTCGGCTGCAGGTCTTCGGCATAATTCCTGTATATATAAGAGACGATTGCATAGAAAACCTGCCGGTCTTTGATACGGCATTTATCCCCGATAGACTGGTAGGTTTTCCGAAAATCATTTGCTTTCATGCCGATTCGTGCCAGAAATACCTTGCTGATATGAGCGCTGTCAACGAAACCGAGGATCTCGGCCAGTTCTTCCAGCGTAAAATCCGTGTACAGCAGATAGTTTATCGTCTTGCCCACGCGCATTTCATTCAGCAGATCGAAAAAGGACAATCCGGTTGTTTTTTTAATATAGGAGCTGATTGCGGATTCACTCATATAAAAATGCTGTGACAGCATGGAAAGCGTGATCTTCTCATTCAGATGAGTGTACAAGTACTGGAAGATTTCGCTGGTCTGCGTGTAAGGTTCCGGCGCCGGCGAGGTATGGCGGGTGCGGATAAATGACACGATGATTTCTATCAGCTTGTTAGTGATATAAAGCTTCCCGAGGGCGAGAGATTCCGGAGCAGATTCTGTGTTTAAGGAATCCATCTGCGACTGGGCATTAAGCTCTTCTCTGATCTGCAGGAACAATTGCCGCGTCTGGACGTATCGCTGCTCGTCAAAGGATACTACCGGAGTTTTGGACATAAACTGTGATACGGACAGATTCACGCTGTCCGGATTATAAAATGTTTTAATGATTTCATTGATATTATCAAAATAATATGCCATGACAAAAAATTGAAGCGGAGATTTTACTTCTATAATGTCGGTAATCTGCCACGGAAGTACAGAGACGAGGGTTCCTTTTTTGAGCGGATATTTTTTATCATTCAAAAGGAGCGTGCCTTCGCCTTCATTGATCAGCCATAATCTTGACATGGGATGTATCAGAGGGGTAGTGCGCTCGGATATAACTTCAATGTCGAAGCTGCACAGCCTTGTTTCATCTTCTTTTGAGCAGTATATACTTTGGATTGGTACAATTTTTGACATATGTAAGACCTCCGGATGACTTCTGATTTAATTATAAAGTTTTACACAAAAAGATACAAGGAGAAAGGTAATAAGAATATGGAAAAGATTGTAATCGCGCTGGGAGGGAATGCGCTGCAGTCAAAGGGCAGCGCGCCGACGGCGGCAGGGCAGCTTGAGGTAGTAAAGCGTACATGCGAAAGAATTGCGGATATCAGCAGTCAGGGATATGAGGTTGCCATCGTGCACGGCAACGGGCCGCAGGTTGGACGTATCCTTCTTGCTTCGGAGTCGGCGAAAGATGTGACGCCCGCAATGCCTTTTGACGTGTGCGGGGCCATGAGTCAGGGATATATCGGATATCACATTCAGCAGGCATTAAAATATGCGTTAAGCCTTAGGAACCGGAACTGTCCGGTACTTACGGTGGCTACCCAGATGGTAGTAGATGAGCATGATCCGGGCTTTACAAATCCGACAAAGCCGATCGGACCGTTTTACAGTGAGGAAGAGGCAAAAGTTTTAACCGAAGAAAAAGGCTACACCATGAAAGAGGATGCCGGGAGGGGCTGGCGCAGAGTCGTTGCGTCCCCGATCCCGAGAAGGATTGTAGAGATTGAGGCCATCAAAAAGCTGTGGGACTCTTCTATCGTCATCTCCTGCGGCGGCGGCGGGATTCCTGTGGTAGAGAGAATGGACGGAACGCTGGAAGGCGTAGCGGCAGTGATTGATAAGGATTTTGCAGCAGAACTTTTGGCAGAACAGGTGGATGCGGATGTGCTTATGATTCTGACAGAGGTGGAAAAGGTGGCAGTGAACTGGGGCAGGGAAAATCAGCAGGACTTGGATCATATGAGCCTTAAGGAAGCGGTACAGTACATCGAAGAAGGACAGTTCGCCCCGGGAAGCATGCTGCCGAAGGTGGAGGCGGCTATGAAATTCGCGCGTACCTATCCCGATAAAAAGGCGATCATCACAAGCCTTGATAAAGCAATTGATGCACTGGAAGGAAAGACCGGGACGGTGATAACATTTGCTTAAAAATGCGGAAGAGAGATTCTGCTTGATCATCCAACTGCCAGAAAGAAAAAAGCAGATAGACTGGGATAGCTTAGTAATACCAAGTGATCGGGGGGAAAATGTCGATGAATATATGAGGAAGATGCGTGATAATGACAGATTATAAAAAAGTGTTTATAGACACGGTGCCTTACATTTGTTATAATCATTTCGGAGATGACGAAGAAATGAGGATTTTTCATGAAGATATTGATTATAGATGCACAGGGCGGCGGTATGGGTAAGCAGCTGGTCATGTCTGTGAAGAAGGAATTTCCGCAGGCGCAGGTTGGAGCTGTCGGTACGAATTCTCTGGCGGCATCTAATATGCTGAAAGCCGGAGCGGACTATGCGGCAACCGGAGAGAATGCCGTAATCGTAGGCTGCAGGAAATCAGACGTTATTATCGGGCCTGTCGGGATTGCCATAGCAGATTCCATGCACGGCGAGATTACGCCGGTTATGGCGGCGGCAGTCGGTCAGAGCGGGGCGAAGAAGCTGCTGATTCCCATGAATCAGTGCAACAATGTGATTGTCGGAGTGAAGAGTACATCTATGAGCTATATGATAGAGGCCGTAATAGAACAGCTTAGAGAATGCGCAGCGGAAGAATGCAGATAGTGTATGCAGACGTGATATGTGGTATATAGAAAGCAGATGGCAGAAGCTGTCTGAGACGGCGCAGCAGCACCGGAGATACAGTGATCACATATAAGTCCAAAAATAAGTTCCAGAGATAAAAATGTATGCCAGAAGGCGTACGGATTTCCAGAATGGAAATCTGTGCGCCTTTTTCTGCGATACGCGAAAGGTTTTAAGTTTTTGGATCGGCAATTCAGAATGTACCGGAAGTAAAAAGTATGGAGGGTTTGCAGATGGATGCAAGGAAGGTTTTAGAACAGGTAAAGACAGGAGAGATGTCTGTCGGCGAAGCGGAAAGGTATTTCAGGAGGCAGCCGCTTGAAGAGCTGGGCTATGCGAAACTTGATACTCATAGAAAGCTTCGTTCCGGGTTTGCAGAAGTGGTATTCTGCAGCGGAAAAGCAGATGATCATCTGCTTAAGATATATGAGAGACTCTATGAGGCAGAGGGAGAAGTTCTGGGGACGCGCGCCTCTAAGGAACAGGCGGCGCTGATACAGGACAGATTTCCAGAGGCAGAGTACGATGCGTTGTCGAGAATCTTAAAGATTGAAAAAAGAGATAAAAACCGAGTGGGGCAGATAGCGGTCTGTACGGCCGGAACGGCTGATATTCCGGTGGCGGAGGAGGCCGCTTTGACGGCAGAATTCTTTGGAAATCATGTGGAGCGTATCTATGATGTGGGAGTGAGCGGAATCCACAGGCTGCTCTCCCGGGTAGAGACGATACAAAGCGCCAACTGTGTGGTGGCGGCTGCCGGTATGGAAGGTGCTCTTGCCAGTGTGATCGGCGGACTGGTAGATAAGCCGGTGATCGCTGTTCCGACATCCATAGGTTATGGGGCAAGCATGCATGGATTGTCGGCGCTGCTTACGATGATTAATTCCTGTGCGAACGGTATCGCGGTAGTTAACATTGACAATGGATATGGCGCCGGATACATGGCGGCTCAGATTAATAAATTAGCAGTACATGAAAAGAATTAAAGGAGGAAGAAGATTATGCATATGGCGGATGCGCTGGTATCGCCAGCGGTAGCAGGGACAATGTACGCAGTATCTACAGCGGCTGCTGCGTATTCTGTGAAGGAAGTGAAATTGGAGGATTTGGATAGGAAGGTGCCGGTGATGGGGGTGATGGGGGCATTTGTATTTGCAGCCCAGATGATCAATTTCACCATTCCGGGAACAGGCTCGTCGGGACATCTGTGCGGAGGCATGCTTCTCAGTGCGATCTTAGGGCCCTGCGCGGGTTTCCTGACGATGATTGCCATATTGACGATTCAATGTCTGTTATTTGCGGACGGCGGACTATTGGCATTAGGGTGTAATGTGTGGAACATGGCTTTTTACGGATGTTTTATTGGAGGATTTCTTGTCTGGCGGCTGCTGAACCAAAAAAATATGACGAGAGGAACCATTACGGCAGCTTCCGTCATTGGCTGCATTGCGGGCTTGCAGTTGGGAGCGTTTTCGGTTACGATAGAGACGTTGCTTTCTGGAATTACAGAACTGCCTTTTGCAGTATTTTTAGGAATGATGCAGCCGATCCATCTGGCGATCGGGCTGGTAGAGGGATTGATCACAGCCGCGGTGCTGGTGTTTATCTATGAGGCGCGCCCGGAGATTCTGTATGGATATGAGCGGGCTGATAGAAAGGCGGCAGGGCGCATGAGCCGGAGGGGTACGATTGCGGCTCTGGCGATGCTGACACTTGTGATCGGGGGAGTGATATCCTTGTTTGCCTCAGGTTATCCTGACGGTCTGGAGTGGTCCATGGAGAAGGTTGCAGGAACAGCTGAATTGGCGGCCAGTGGAAGCGTGTATCAGATTGCAGAGAAGCTTCAAGGCATGACCGCATTTCTTCCGGACTATGCATTCAAAGCGTCTGACAGCGCAGCGGGGACGTCTGTCTCAGGAATTTTCGGTGGAGTGGCCGTGCTGGCGGTGTGCGTATGCGTTTGTGTGCTGATAAAGAAAATGAAATACAAAAAAAGATAGGCAGCATATAAAAACTATGCAAAATGTGCCGGTGAGAGGATTCTTTACAAAATAAAAAAATGTAGGGGAAGCTTTAAAGATGAACAGGATAAGTGATGCGATCGTGGATCTTCATAAAATGGATATGGAAGCGGGAAAGTGCGGTTGGCTGCAGGGGATTCATCCCCTGCCAAAGCTCTTTGTGACGCTCATTTTTATTCTGCTCACAGTCTCTTTTGGAAAATATGATCTGCCGGGTGTTCTGAAAATGGGGATTTACCTGATCATATTATTTGTACTTGGGGATATTTCTGTGAAGCTTCTGCTGAAACGGATGAAGGCTGTGCTCCTTTTGGTCTGTCTGGTAGGAATTGCCAATCCGTTTTTTGACAGGGAAGTGATGTTCCGTCTGGGAACGGTGACCGTTACGGGAGGCATGGTTTCTGCGGTGACATTGATGTTCAAAGGGATTTTTGCAGTATCCGCATCCTATCTGCTGATGGTTACGACTTCGATGGAGGATATCTGCTATGCGCTTCGGAAGATGCACATGCCAAAGATGTTTGTAACCGTTCTTATGCTGGTTTACCGATACATGATTCTTTTTCTGAAGGAAATCCAACGGATGACGGATGCCTATACGCTTCGTGCTCCGGGGCAGAAGGGGGTTCATTATAAAGTATGGGGAACTATGGTGGGACAGCTTTTGCTGCGCAGCATGGACAGGGCGCAGAACGTGTATGACAGTATGACGCTGCGGGGTTATAACGGGGAATTTCATTTGCGGTGCAAGAAAAGGGCAGGGGGCAGTGATTATCTGTATGTGTTTGTCTGGAGCATGGTACTGGTATGCGTAAGAATGATATGATAACAGAGGAAGATATACGATGCGTGCACACATAGGATAGTTTGGAAATCAGCAAAATATAAGGAGAGTAAGTATGAGTATACTGGAAATCGAAGATCTTTCTTTTACCTACGGCAGCCTGCGGAATAAAGCAGGGAATCACGTATTGAGCAATCTGAATCTTCATATGGAGGATGGGGAAAGTGTGGGTTTGATCGGGGAAAACGGCGCCGGTAAATCTACGCTTTTAAAGCTCCTTACCGGACTTCTTGATATGCAGGAAGGGAAAGTGCTGGTTTCGGAGTTTGAGATGAAAAAAGAGAATTTAAATAAAATCCGTACAGTAATCGGTTATGTGTTTCAGGATTCAGACAGTCAGCTCTTTATGTCAACAGTATATGAAGATGTTGCATTTGCGCCGAGAAATTATGGAAAAAGCGAGGAAGAAATATACGAGGCCGCAATGTCAGCGCTTAAGAAGGTGCATATGGAAGATAAAAAGGACAGACAGATCTATCGGTTGTCGGGAGGAGAAAAGAAACTGGCGGCAATCGCGACGGTGCTTTCCGTGGGAGTAAAGCTTATGCTCCTTGACGAGCCGTCCGTGGCGTTAGATCCCAAAAACAGGCGGAATCTTATCCGCATCCTGAATGAACTGCCGGGAGCAAAGCTGATCGCAAGCCACGATCTGGATTTTGTGTATGATACCTGTGAGAGAGTGGTACTTCTTTCAGACGGGAAGATTACGGCTGACGGAGAGGCAAAAAAGATATTGACGGACAAAGAGCTTTTAGAACAGCATGGACTGGAACTGCCCTTGTCGTTTTCAAGAAAAATATCATTTTAATATCATCAGAGACGGCGAAAACCTCACAACCTTGCGGAATGTGAGGTTTTCGTTGTTGTTATAGTTATCTAAAAGGAATGAGAGTAAAGTGCTGCATAATTTCTTATGCATACTTTTATGAGGGGGAGATAGTGATAAGTTCTTTATCAACTATCTGACTACAAGTATAAAAGATAAATGTGTCTAAAATATGTTAAATATCTAAAACAAATCGAAAATTTCTTAAAAACAACTTAAGATGTGATTCCAGACGAATAATTTTGTTGATTTGCGCACCGATTTGCAGAAGGGCGGATATTCTATAACAAAATGATTTATAACGGTGGTGCGAATTTTATGGCAAAATTTAAGTTTACCGTAATAGACGTATCCTATTATCAGGGAAAAATTGATTGGAAAAAAGTAAAAAAGAGCGGTATCAGGGGCGTGATTATCCGGGTGGCGGACAGTGTTAGTAAAATGGACAGCAAATGTGACAGAAACATTGCGCAATGCGAAAAATATGGAATTCCGTTCGGCCTGTATATTTATTCCAGAGCGAAGGATAAGAAGACGGTGAGAAAAGAAGCGGATATTATTTTGAAAAAGGCAAAGGGTCATCGGATACAGTTTCCGCTGTATATCGATCTGGAACAGCCGGGGAATGAGAAATTTGCAAAGACTGCTGCAGAGGAGTTTGGCAGGATTGTGGAAAAGAAGGGATATCGCTGCGGCGTATATGCCAATCAGAATTGGTGGAAAAATTACCTTAAGGGACTGAAACGGTATTCCAGATGGGTTGCCCGTTACGGCAAAAAGCCCACAGTGCCGGATGTAGATATGTGGCAGTACACCATGAAAGGGAAGGTGGCGGGAATCGCCGGTTACTGCGACATGAATAAATGCTATGTAGATTTCCTGAAAAAGTCTTAAAGGAAAGTCTTAAAAGAAGGGCGGCAAAGGGATGGAAGCTTAGCTCTATAGAATACTATAAAGGGAAAAAAGTGAAAAAGATTAAAAATAAAAGCTATATCAAATGCGGAAAAACGTAGGTGTAACAGCGATCTTCCAGAATAAAAAGACAAAAGAGAAGCAGTATATAGGATTTAATTGTTATTAAAAAAGGAAACCGCTGCAAAATAGATAAGCGATGATCTATTCTGCAGCGGTTTTGTTGATGATTGAATTAAAAATTACAGAAGGATTCCTCCGTCATTGATCGCGATGATCCGGCACGGGCAGGCTTCGATACCGACAATCTTAAGAGGAAGCATGAATACAAGCGCCCTTCCGTTCTCAATCTTGTCTAAGTTAGTCAGTGATTCTACCATTGCCAGATTATTTTTGAATGCCAGATTGTGATTCGGCTGATCCGGAATGTTGAAGTTCTCCAGAGAGGTTGCATCTGTTCCGATAGCGATGATCTTCTTTTCTTTGATCAGCCATTCCATAGCATCGCAGGCTACATAAGGGTACGGCTCCCAGTCCTCGGTGCGCCATTTTGCGTCGAGACCTGTATGAAGGAATACGATATCTCCTTCTTTAATCTTGTCGTCGTAAGCTTTGAATTCTTCAAGCGACATGCAGTCGCCCGCTTTTTTGCCTGTAAAATCAAGAACAACAGCTTCTCCGATCAGGCTTGTAAGGGGGAAAGTAGCGGCGTTCATGCCGCCTTCTACGTGGTGAAGCGGGAATTCTACGTGAGTTCCGCAGTGGGTGGAGAAATTTACGTCGCCGGATACATACCATGTGCCCGGGCTGTGAGGTTCTCCGCGCTCCCCTAAGAAATCTACATCGTATACCCATGTCTGCAGGTTGAAAGGTTCCTCTCTTGGAATCATACGGTGGCTCAGTTCCACAACTTTGCTGAAATCAACTTTCATAGCTTATCTCTCCTTTTTGAATTTTATATAGCATATCCGCCCGCTTGGACATGATGTCTTTCAGGGCCGGATACAGTTCTTTGTACAGCGAAAAATGCTTTTTATATAATTCGTGGTTTTCTTTATTGGGAAGAACCGGAGGATTCATGGTGATCCATGAATTGATTTCCTCATATTCTGTAATGGCTCCGGCTCCGACGGCCGCCATAAATGCATCCCCCAGCGGCGCCTCGATTTCCTGAACGGGCGTTACGATCGGGAGATTTGTAATATCTGCAAATATCTGTTTCCATACAGCGGACCGCGCGCCGCCTCCTACGAGGATGATTTTCTCGATTGCCATACCGGAGCCGGTCATGGACTCCATAATGTGAAGGAGCGAATATGCGACTGCTTCCAGAACTGCGCGGTAAATATGCGCTTTTGTATGTGCGAGGGTCAGACCGAATAGAACTCCGGCGGCCTTTTCGTCCCAGATGGGAGTGCGCTCACCCATAAAATAAGGGAGTGCGATCAGTCCGTCGCTGCCGGGACCGATATTATTTTTGCGGATCAACTGTTCCAGTTCATCGTAAGTCTCGCCGGAATCATCCCCCATAAAATTCAGGGCAAACCATCTTGGCAGCGCGCCGGCAGTAGAAGCGCCGCCGTAGGTGTAGCAAAGCCGTGTCGGTTCGATGCAGTAAGGCATGGAGACGAGATTCGGATTATCCGGTTTCTTGCTGTGAATGTATCCCCAGTTGAGGGAGGTTCCCAGAACTGCCGCGTTATCTCCGGGGCGGACGATGGATGCGCTCAGCATGGATGCGATGCAGTCAACCGTGCCGGCGCATAGAGGAACGGGACGGTCAAGTCCTAATTTCTTCTGATAATCTTCGTTCAGTGAACCGATCAGATCACTTGGATCGTGGAAGTCGTGAGGCAGTGCATCATACGGGATTCCCAATTCTTCGCACATATCCTTCGACCAAGAGTGGGTATTGCAGTCGTAGATGCCTCCCACATTGCCGGCGGAACAGTAATCAACGCTTAAGTTTCCAGTCATTTTGTATATGATATAGCTGTGGACCGGAACAATATGGCGGATTTTCACCCAGTTTTCCGGTTCGTGTTCTTTCACCCACAAAAGCTTTGTATAGCCGAAATAAGAATCAATTCCGTTGCCGGAGACTTCTAGAAGGCGGTCTTCGCCCAGTGTCTTTCGTATCAGGGAGCTTTCTGACTCGGCGCGGCGGTCCATCCAGATGATAACCGGGCGTACGGAGCCCATCTGCTCGTCGCACATAACACCGGTTCCACCGTACAGAGCGCTGATGCAGATGGATGCAATGTCCTTTTTTGAAGGAATTTCCGCGATGACTTGACGGAGTGTACAGACGGCGGCTTCAAGCCATACTTCTGGATTCTGTTCTGCCCAGTTGTTCCGGGGCTTTAGAATGTCGTAGGCAGACGAACTTTGGGAGAGGATTTCTCCATTCGCATTTACGGCTACCGCCTTTGTGTGGGAGGTGCCGATATCGCAGCCGATAAAAATTGGTGTGCTCATATTTGTTTCCTCCTATATCGCATGCTCCAGTTCTGCCATCCCATTCTCATACTCTTCTTTTGTCGGGGTTTTTCCATGGAAAGCGACTACGTTTTCCATAAAGGATACGCCCTTGCCCTTGGTGGTGTGAGAAATGACAGCGGTTGGCCTGCCTTTGCAATTACGCGCTGCGTCGAGGGCGGCGAAGATCTCGTTAAAATCATGGCCGTTTATCTCGATGGTGTGAAAACCGAAGGCTTTCCATTTTTCGGCGATATCAAGCATGTCCTTTACTTTTTTTGTCTCGGCATCATTCTGGAGTCCGTTGACATCTGTGAACGCTACCAGATTATCCAGATGATAATGTGAGGCTGTGGCGGCGGCCTCCCAGATCTGTCCCTCGTTGATCTCGCCGTCGCCGATCATACAGTAAACTCTTGCGCCGATACCCTGATAACGGTTTCCTAAAGCCATGCCGTTTGCGGCGGACAGGCCGATTCCGAGAGAGCCGCTTGTCATCTCTACACCCGGTGTTTTTCTCATATCAGGATGTCCCTGCATCATGGAATCAATCCGGCGGAACGAGGTCATTAGATTTTCTTTTGGAAAATACCCTGCATTCGCAAGGGTGGCATAGAGGGCGGGGGCGGTATGTCCTTTTGAGAGGACAAAGCGGTCGCGGTCTTTTAAATACGGATTGTGCGGATCGTAGTGCATCTCATCGAAGTAGAGTGCAGTCAGTACCTCTACCATGGAAAAAGAACCGCCGAGATGGCCGGACTGTATATTGTAGATCATCTTGAGGATGTCTTTTCGGATTGTATTTGCCTGTATTTTTAATTCATCAATATTTCTAGACATATCGTTATACCTATCCTTTCGCGTTCATAGTCTTCATGCTGACGGCCTGTTTTGCCGCTTTTATGATATGGTCGGCGGTCAAACCGTATTTTTTATAAAGCTCATCCTGTGTGCCGGACTCTCCGAAACGATCCGGGACACCTACGCGGATGACAGGTACAGGACAATTTCCTGAGAGATATTCGCACACGGCGCTTCCCAGTCCTCCGATTATGCTGTGGTCTTCCGCGGTGACAAAGGCGCCGGTCTTTTTCGCTTTTTCAAGCAGCAGTTGTTCCGGAAGAGGTTTGATGGAATAGGCATTCATTACTGTGGCCCGGATGCCTTCCGATCTGAGGGAGCACGCTGCCATTAGCGCCTGCTCTACCATCAGCCCGCATGCCGCAATCGTTACATCGTCTCCTTCTCTTAGAATATCTGCGCCTCCCGGAGTGAAGTTCTTGCGGCCTTCAAAAATATCCTCCGCAAGATCCCGCCCTAAACGGAGATATGCGGGGCCGTCGTGTTTTAGCATGGCTTCGAGGGCAGCTTCTGTCTCGGTTACATCCGCAGCGGCGAATACTTTGAAGTTCGGCAGCGAACGAATGACGGCCATGTCTTCCAAAGCCTGATGCGTAGCGCCGTCCTGCCCTACACACAGTCCGCTGTGGGTAGCGACGATTTTTACATTCAGGTTCGGATAAGCAATTGCCTGCCGTATCTGCTCAAAGGGCTTTTCGGACACGAACATGGAGAATCCGACTACTACGGGGACAAGTCCGGTAGCGGCAAGGCCTGCGGCAGTGCCGATCAGATCTGCTTCGCTGATTCCTACGCCGATCATGCGGTCGGGGAAGGCTTTGGAAAAGTCGGTCAGTTTCAGAGCTCTTGCTGAATCTGCGTTTAAAACGATCATGTCAGGATAGTTTTCTGCATTTTTGGCAATAGCGTTAATGAGTGAGGAGCGAAATGATTTTTTCATGAAACACAAATTCCTTTCTAAATAAAATTTTGAAAAATTTAGTGTATGCTCCAATTATAGTTTGGAGAAAATGGATTATCAATATGCAAAAATGCACAAATAATTTAATATAAAATGAAAATAATATTGTGTATTAAACACAAAAACTCCAAAATCTATAAAAATTAACTCCAAAAATAATTTATTGAAATTGGAGTAAAAAATGCGATAATATAGAATATGAAAAAGAGAAAAGAGAGTGGAAAAATGCGAAGAACAGAAAGCGTAAGGAATATCCTCGCGACGACACAATTTTTGCTGCCAAGCCTTACTCCGGCAGAAAAAAAGGTTGCGGAATTTGTACTAAAAGCGCCCCATGAGACGGTTGGAATGTCGCTTCAGAAGATGGCGAAGCGCTGCGGCTGCGGCGAGGCGACTGTGGTGCGCCTGTGCAGGACGGTCGGCGTATCGGGTTATGCCCAGTTCAAAAGGCTCTTGTCCGAGCAACTCCGCAATCCTTTGGCTAAAGATGAGACGGATGAGATTACGTCAGGGCGCAGTATGGGGGAAGTTGTAGAGAGCGTATTTAAGCTCAATATACTGAATCTCAGGAAGACACTGGAGGTGGCGGCGATTGAGGAATATGATCGCGCATGTGATGCGATTGTGAGAGCCGGTAAGATCTGTTTCTTTGCCATCGGTGATGCCATGTTTCCGTGCAGTTATGCGAGTCTGAGATTGAAGAGAATCGGCTATGATTGTTACGCGGACAGTGATGCGGATGTGCAGATCGTGAATGCCTGCAATTTAAAAAAGAGAGACGTTGCCATTGCGATTTCTCACAGCGGACGGACGAAGCAAGTTGTGGAGGCGATGCGGATCGCCAAAGAGCGCGGCGCGGTTACGATATGTATCACAAAAGCAGGGAAGTCAGAATTGACAAAATATTCGGATATCGTACTGTATAATGTAACGACGGACGCTACGGTGGATAAGGAAGTGATTGCCAGAAGGGTTGCGGAGCAGGCCATGCTGGATGCGATTTATATGGGAGTGCTCCAGAGAATGGAGATCAACTCATTTGAAATACTGCAGGAAGTATCGGATAACCTGAAGGTGAATAAGCTGCCTGAAAAAAATATGTGAAGACGAATCTGGGGAGGAAAGAGATATGAGATATAAGGCGAAGGATATCGCGCGTGAATTGGGGGTGTCTCCGGCGGCGGTATCATTGGTTTTGAATAACAAGCCGGGAGTCGGGGAAGAAAAGCGGCAGGAAATTATAAAAAAGGTTGTGGAACTAGGCTGCGAATACCTTTTGAAAGATAGCAATGTTGCGAAAGGGGATATTGGATTCGTGATTTATAAGTGTGGCGGTGAGGTGATTGAAGAGTATCCCTTTTTCAATTATCTGTCAGAGGCCATCATCGGTGCGGTTGAAGAAAATAATTATAAGATGACGATGATGTATCTGGATAAAAATATGCCGATGAATGAAAGGTATCTGGCGATGGAAGATTTCCGGTACGCGGGGTATATTATCTATGCGGTTGAGATGTATCCGGAGGACATGGAGTTTTTTGCGAGGCTCAGCGCGCCTTGCGTGTTTTTGGATAATCCGCTGCCGACGGTGGATGTGGATGCTGTTACGGTAGACAATTATATGGGAATATACAAGGGGTTCGAGTATCTGTACCGTATGGGGCACAGAGAGTTCGGATATATTAAGAGTAAATTTCCGATCATCTGTTTTGACGAGCGGTATCAGTCGTTTAAACAATGTTTGAAGCAGGCGGGGCTGGTTTTTCATGAGGATTATGTTATGAGAGTCGGGTATCTGGAAGCGGAGACGGAGAAGGATGTGGAGAAATATCTGGACGGACGTCAGAAGCTTCCGACAGCGTTTTTGGCGGACAATGACCTTTTGGCGTGCCGTGCGGTGCAGGCGTTTAAACGACGCGGAATCAAAGTTCCGGACGAGGCGTCTTTTGTTGGGTTTGACAACCGTCCCATCTGTTCGTTCATTGAACCGAAAGTTACGACGGTGCAGCTTCCCGGGAATGAGATGGGAGAGCTTGCGGTGAAGGCGCTCGTAGAGAAGATAGAAAAGACAAGAGGGTATAACGTAAAATATAAGATTGAACCCAGATTGATTGAGAATGAAAGCGTCAGGAAACTTGTGTAAAATCTTGTAAATTCAATGGATGCGGTAAAACCGAGAATTTTGCTAAATAATATTTAGCAAAATTCTCGGTTTTTTATTTAAAATTTAGTTGACGCGTGAAGATAAATATGATATAACTTAGTCATAAAGTCAAAAAGACATAAAGAATTCTGTTAAGAAATAGTCAAAGTGCTACAAAAAGACAAAAATATTATAAATTTTCGCGAATTTTTTGAAAAATAAATTTAGTGAAAAATTTATTTATTTTGTTGCGCAGAAATTCTGAATGACTGGAAAAAATTTAAGGGAAAGGAGGAGAATTTCACAAAAGCCGGATGAGAACAAAAACAAAAGGTTTAAAATGAAAGGAGAACATTATGAAAAGGAAATTAGTTAGTTTATTATTAGTTGGAGCTATGGTATTAGCTATGGCTGGATGCAGCAACAGCGGAGGAAGCAGTGACGGCGGAGATGATGCAGCTTCCACAGAGACAAAGACAGAAGAGCCTGCGGCGGATGAAGGCAATACTGCGACGGAGACTGCAGATACTTCAGGACTTGCAGACAAGGATTATGATACAAGTTATCAACCAAAGAAAGATACATATAAGATTTACTGTACATACAAGTTAGTACATGACTGGTATGACGCAATCGAAGTTGGCGTTAAGGGCGCAGTAGAAGACATGAAGGCAAAGGGCATTACCATTGATTATGAGTGGTACGCACCGGTAGGAGCTGACGCAAATGATCAGGTTAACTCCATTGAGACAGCGGTTGGACAGGGATATGACATGATTCTTGTTGACGTTAACCAAGAGTCGCTTACTGAGCCTGCTGTTAAGACAGCAATCGACAACGGCGTTAAAGTTGGTCTGTTCGCATCTGCCGACCTTCCGGACAGCGGAAGATCATTCTTCGTAGGTAACAATGATAACTACGGCGATGGCGCTTCCATCGCAGAGGCAGTTTGCGAGAAGATGAAAGAAGATGGAAAGAAACAGATCGCTTTCTTGTCAGGAACAATCGGAGCAACCTCTCATGAAGACAGACTGAAAGCTTTCTATGATACAGTTAAGAAGTATCCGGAAATCGAAGTTGTAGATGATCAGAGAGATGACGATATGGTTGAGAATGCTATTTCCATTACAGAAGCATGGATGCAGGCATATCCGGATCTTGGCGGTATTCTTTGCAACAACATGTCTAACCCGGTTGGCGCATGTCAGGCTGTAGCTGACGCTGGAAAAGCGGGACAGGTTGTTATCGGCGGTATGGATCATGACCTTCGTACACTGAACTACCTTGCAGACGGCACCCTTTATGTTGCTTGTATTCAGAACTGCTATGACATGGGATATAAGGCTATCTACGAGGCTGTCAGAGTGATCGACGGCGAGGCTCCGACAGAGGACGTTACAGATGTTGGTTCTTCATTGGCATTCAAAGATGATGCTCAGACATATATTGACCTGCTTTTCAGCAAATAACAGATACCAACTAAAGTAAGAACAAAGTGGAATCATTTGTCTAAGTGACTAAAGGACGAAGCAATAAAAATCCACGTGATTATGCGGTACATAGTCACGTGGATTTTTTTAAAACGGCACTTGATACTTGTATTCGAAAAAAGAAGTAGAGGAAGTGAAGAAAGTTGAGCGAATTCGTAATTGAAATGAAGGGAGTTACAAAGATATTTCCGGGAACCAGAGCTTTGGATGGAGTTGATCTTAGTATCAAGCCAGGGGAAATCCATGCGCTGCTTGGCGAGAACGGGGCCGGGAAGAGTACTCTGATGAACTGTCTGGTAGGACAGTATATTATGGATGAAGGAGAGATTCTGATGGACGGCAAACCGATCAGGATATCATCTCCCCAGGAAGCGTCATCCAATCATATCGTAATCGTGCCGCAGGAATTGAATCTGATTCCGGAAGCGTCGATTGCGGAAAATATTTTTCTTGGAAATGAGAGAGTGAGCGGAGTAAAGATTAGTTGGAAAACTGCAGAAAAAGAAGCGGTGGAGCTCTTAAAGCTTCTGAATGTAGAAATAGATGTTACGCAGAAAGTAAAACATTTATCTGCGGCTTATCAGCAGTTGGTATCAATTGCCAGAGCGCTGGCATATTCGCCGAGGGTATTGATCCTTGATGAACCGACGGCCGTGCTGACAAATAAAGAGGCGGATTCCTTGTTTGCATCTATGCAGAGACTGAAAAAGGCTGGAACCTCCATGATATTTATTACGCATCATCTGGATGAAGTTATGGCTCAGGCGGACCGTGCGACGATCATGAGAGACGGACAGCTTGTAAAAGTTACGGAGATCAAGGACATCACAAAAGAAGAGATCGTTACGAACATGGCCGGTAAGAAGGTTACGGAATCACAGCATGTAATCCGCAAGGTGTCGGATGAGGTGTTCTTCGAGGCAAAGAATCTGACTCGTCAGGGCGAGTTTGAGAATGTTAGCTTTACCGTGAGAAAAGGTGAGATTCTTGCCGTATCCGGACTGGTGGGAGCCGGCCGTACAGAGGTCTTTCGAAGCGTATTTGGGATTACACGTCCGGAACCGGGTGGAAAGATGTTTATAGAAGGAAAAGAAGTGGATATTGCCGATCCGAGAATAGCGATCAAGCTTGGTATGGGATATGTATCTGAGGAACGGCGGCATGACGGTATCACTCCTGGTATGTCGGTTATGGAGAATATGGTGCTTCCTTCCTATGACCAACTGAAAAAGAACGGACTGATCGATTATAAAAAGGCAAGTGAGATCACAGATCAGTATATCGACAGATTTCGTATTAAAACGGCAGGACGGGATGCCCTCATTAAGAATCTGTCAGGCGGCAATCAGCAGAAGGTTATCGTTGCCCGCTGGATGGCAAAGGGAATCCGGATGCTGATCATGGATGAGCCGACCCGTGGTATCGATGTCAATGCAAAAGCTGAGATCCATGCGCTTGTCAGAGAGCTGGCGGATAATGGAGTTGCGGTTGTAGTTATCTCTTCGGAGATGGAAGAGGTGTTGGCGCTGGGAGACCGTGTAATGGTCATGCATCAGGGTCATACGAAAGGCTTTATAGACGACGTAGAATATACCACAGAGGAAGATGTTCTTCAGATGGCATTTAAGTAGAGGAGGTAATTATATATGAAAAAGGTAGTAGAGTTTTTAAAATCCACTGCGGGAATGGTATTGATCGTAACGATCCTTGTAGGAATTGCCGTACATCTTTTTACCGGGAATTTCTTTACCGCATATAATATCAGTACATTGACGAGAGCGGCATCATTTATCATTATTGTAGCGTTTGGACAGACGATGGTTCTTTTGACGGGAGGTATCGACCTGTCAGTTGCGGCTGTCGGTTCCGTAGCAAGTATGTGCGCAGCGAAGCTGATGGTTGAGCAGGGCGTGAATCCGTGGCTTTCGATTCTCGTTTCCTGTCTGATCGGAATTGCGCTCGGCATGATCAACGGATTGTTTATCGCATACTTACGTCTGACGCCGTTTATCGTAACTTTGGCGACGGCGGAAATTTACAAAGGCGTTGTATACATCGTAACAAAGGGCTCGCCGATCGTAGGTATGCCTGCCAGCGCACAGTTTGTGGCAAACGGAGTACTGGGAGGTTTCCTTCCGACGATCGTGATTATTATGGCGATCATCTGCCTGATTCTTACTATGATGCTGAAATATACGAAATTCGGACGTCATATCTATGCATTGGGCGGTAACAGAAACTGTGCGAAGATTGTTGGTATCAAGACGGAGAGAGTAGAAGTGATCGTATACGCTATGAGCGGGCTTCTTGCGGCAATCGCAGGTACTATGATGGCATGTAAACTGGCATCCTTCCAAGCGACGATCGGTGAGAACTGGGTAAACCCGACGATCGCGGCCTCCGTACTCGGCGGAACTTCTATGACAGGCGGTATCGGCGGCGTGATCGGAACGGTAATCGGCGGTCTTCTGCAGCAGACAGTTTCGACATCCATTACACTGCTTCGTGTATCCTCCTACTGGGAGACGGTTGTTACTGGCGGCGTTGTGCTCATTGCTGTAACGGTTGATGCGATTAAGGAGAATCCGGTGATGCGTGATAAAGTTACACGTGTATTTAAGAAAAAATAGGCTGTGTCAAGCGGCGGAAAGGAAATGGATAATGGAAAATTTAAAAGCATTAGCTTATGAATTAAGAGAAAATGTAATTGACATGATTGTCGAAGGAAAGGCCGGACATATTGGCGGTGACATGAGTGTTATGGAGATTTTGACGGAAATTTATTTTGATCAGATGAATATCAGTCCTGAGAATATGGATGATCCTGACCGTGATAAGTTCATTATGAGTAAGGGACATTCTGTAGAGGCATATTATGCGGTTCTGGCTGCAAAGGGATTTTTTGACATCAGGGATGTGATTGCTCAGTTTAGTAAATTCGGTTCTAAGTTCATCGGACATCCCAATAATAAGCTTCCGGGTATCGAGATGAATTCGGGTTCATTAGGACACGGGCTTCCGGTCAGTGTAGGCATGGCGCTTGCTGGTAAGATGGACAAGAAAGATTACAGAGTATATACCGTTATGGGAGACGGTGAGATCGCAGAGGGTTCCGTATGGGAAGGCGCGATGGCGGCAAGCCATTATGGGCTTGATAATCTCTGTGCGGTTGTTGACAGAAACCGGCTTCAGATTTCCGGTAATACAGAGGATGTTATGGCGCATGATGATCTTCATGAGAGATGGAAATCCTTTGGGTGGAATGTGATCGATGTGGCGGACGGCAATGATATTGACCAGTTGAAGGCTGCATTTGACGCGGCAAAGGAAGTGAAAGGGAAACCGACAGTGCTGATCGCCAACACAGTAAAGGGCAAAGGCTCTTCTGTTATGGAGAACAAGGCAAACTGGCATCATAAGGTACCGAACGCAGAGGAGCTTGAGCAGATCAAAAAAGATCTGAAAGCAGGAAAGGAGGCGGCGCTTCATGGCTAAGATTGCAAACAAACAGGTAATTTGTGATGTATTGATAGAAGCAGGAAAACAGGATAAGGATGTTGTGGCTCTGTGCAGTGATTCTAGAGGGAGCGCTTCATTTACACCTTTTGCCAATGAACTTCCGGATCAATTCGTAGAGACGGGTATCGCGGAGCAGAATCTGGTAAGCATCTCCGCGGGACTTGCAAAATGCGGTAAGAAGCCGTACGCGGCGTCTCCGGCATGTTTCCTGTCCACAAGAAGTTATGAGCAGTGCAAGGTTGATGTGGCGTATTCCAATACGAATGTAAAACTGATCGGCATCAGCGGCGGCGTCAGCTACGGCGCGCTGGGAATGAGCCACCATTCTGCTCAGGATATTGCGGCAATGTGCGCAGTTCCGAATATGAGAGTCTATCTTCCAAGCGACAGACTTCAGACAGAGCTTTTGACAAAAGAGCTTCTTAAGGATGACAAGCCGGCTTACATCCGCGTGGGAAGAAACGCGGTTGACGATGTCTACGAAGAAGGCAATGTGCCGTTTGAGATGGATAAGGCGACAGTTGTCACAGAAGGGACTGATATTGCGATCATTGCATGCGGTGAGATGGTAAAACCGTCTGTAGATGCGGCGGCGATCTTAAAAGAAAAAGGAATCAGCGCGACAGTTGTTGACATGTACTGCGTGAAACCATTAGACACAGATGCAATCGTAAAAGCAGCATCGAATGCAAAGGCAGTCATCACTGTGGAAGAGCATGCTCCGTTCGGCGGATTGGGCTCTATGGTAAGCCAAGTGGTAGGAAGTGAATGCCCCAAGAAGGTGGTTAATATTGCTCTGCCGGATGCGCCGGTTATTACCGGAACATCTAAGGAAGTATTCGATTACTATGAGATGAACGCAGAGGGCATTGCAAAGAAAGCACTGGAGTTGGTATAGATGGCAGAAAAATATATTATCAGTATCGACCAGAGTACGCAGGGTACAAAAGCGCTTCTTTTTGATGAGAGCGGAAGTCTTATCAAGCGCACCGACAAACCGCACGAGCAGATTATCAATGAAAAAGGCTGGGTTTCCCATAACCCGGCCGAGATATACGGGAACACGGTCGAGGTTGTAAAGAGACTGGTAGAAGAATCCGGCATTGATAAAGAAGAAGTTGTGGGCATCGGGATCAGTAACCAGAGAGAGACTTCCCTTGCATGGGATAAAGTGACGGGTGAGCCTCTCGGACATGCGATCGTATGGCAATGTGCAAGGGCTGTGGATATCTGCGAGCGCGTGGAAAAAATGGGCGAAGCGGAAAATATCCGAAGGAGAACCGGAATCAATCTGTCCCCTTATTTTCCGGCATCGAAGATTGCATGGATTCTGGAAAATGTTGAGGGTGCGAAAGAAAAAGCAGAAAAGAAAGAAATCTGTCATGGAACAGTAGATAGCTGGCTTGTTTTTAAGCTGACAGGAGGGAGATCCTATAAAACAGATTACTCCAACGCATCAAGAACGCAGCTTTTCAATATTTTTGAATTGAAGTGGGATGAGGATATCTGTAAGTTATTCGGAATCGATCCGGGGAATCTTGCAGAAGTTGTAGATTCCGATGCTGACTTTGGCGAGACGGACTTTGAAGGGTTCTTTAAGAAACCCATTCCGATACATGGGGTACTGGGAGATTCTCATGGTTCCTTATTCGGGCAGGGGTGTCTTAAGAGCGGTATGATCAAATCTACGTACGGTACCGGCTCATCTATTATGATGAATATCGGAGAAAAGCCGGTACTCAGCACCCACGGAGTAGTGACATCGCTGGCGTGGAGTATGGGCGGCAAGGTGAATTATGTGCTGGAAGGGAATCTCAATTATACCGGAGCGACTATTACGTGGCTGAAGGATGATCTGAAGCTGATAGATTCTCCGGCGGAGACGGAAAAACTTGCAAAAGAAGCGGTATCCGATGATTCGCTTTATCTCATACCGGCATTTTCCGGACTTGGGGCGCCTTACTGGGACAGCCATGCATCCGCTGCAATTGTGGGGATGACGAGAACGACCGGGAAAGCAGAGGTTGTGAGAGCCGGCGTTGAGTGTATCGCATATCAGATTACGGATATCGTAAAGGCCATGAGCGGAGATGCGGGTGTGACGGTTGGAGAGCTTCGGGTAGACGGAGGGCCGACAAGAAATGCTTATCTGATGCAGTTCCAGAGCGATATTGCCGAGGCAGATGTGCAGGTTCCGGATTCAGAGGAGTTGTCTGGAATCGGTCCGGCATATGCGGCAGGTCTGGCGCTCGGTGTCTGGGATGAAAAGATATTTGAAAAATTAAAACGTGTAAAATATGAGCCGAGGATGGAGAAAAAGATCCGGGATAATAAGTATCAGGGATGGCTTTCGGCGGTTCACAGAGTATTAACAAAATAATTTTAGAAAAGAGGTAATGCGATATGGAAGGAAAGATGAAAGTTTGTGTATTGACCGGAAAACAGAAACTGGAATGGGTGGAACGGGATATTCCGAAGCCCGGTCCGGGAGAGCTCCAGATTAAGCTTGAATATGTGGGAATCTGCGGTTCTGACCTTCATTTTTATCAGGAAGGACAGCTTGCGAACTGGACGCTTGACGGTCCTCTTGCGCTTGGTCATGAGCCGGGCGGAGTAGTTACTGCCATCGGAGAAGGAGTAACCGGGTTTGAGATTGGTGATAAGGTATCTATCGAGCCTGCTGTTCCGTGCGGAGAATGTGAAGAGTGCAGAAAAGGACTTTACAATCTGTGTACAAACATTAAGATGCTTGCGATTCCTCACGAGAGAGACGGCGTAAATGCGGAATACTGCGTACATGATGCGTCTATGTGCTATAAGCTTCCGGAGAATGTAGGCACATTAGAGGGTGCGATGATCGAGCCTCTGGCTGTGGGTATGCACGGAACGGAGCTTTCTGATGCAAGGGTTGGCGAGACGGCGATCGTACTGGGAAGCGGCTGTATCGGTCTTTGTACTGTTATGGCGCTGAAAGCGCGCGGAGTCAGCGAGATATACGTAGCCGACGTTATGGACAAACGTCTGGAAAAGGCGATGGAGGTTGGAGCTACAAGAGTATTCAACAGCACGAGAGAGAACATTGAAGAGTTTGCAAAGACGCTTCCGGGCGGCGGTGCAGATCAGGTATATGAGTGTGCAGGAAACCGCATTACCACATTGCAGACTTGCCGTCTGATCAAACGCGGCGGAAAAGTTACGCTGACAGGCGTATCACCGGAGCCGGTACTTGAGCTTGATATTGCGACATTGAATGCGATGGAAGGAACCATTTATTCCGTATACCGTTACAGGAATCTGTGGCCGAAAGCAATCGCGGCGGTAGCATCCGGACTGATTCCGGTGAAAAAGATTGTATCACATGAGTTCCCGTTTGAGGATTGTATCGAGGCAATTGACTACAGTCTGAACCATAAGGATGAAGTAATAAAAGGTGTTGTAAAGATGGTATAAAGAGGGAATTCGCTCTTACTTTATACAGGGGCAGTCTCTTGGCTTGGCGGGAGGCTGCCCCGTCATATTGTGCGCCCGGCGGCGCGCATTTTGAAGATCAAGTGCAATTGCGGGGGATATCGAGAAGTTGATGTGACAGATCATCATTGCTTAAAAGAATCGGGAGGCAGAGTATTATGAAAAGAAAAGTATACGTGAAAGGTTTGCCGGCAGTTCTTTGGCTGACGGTTTTTCTGACAACGGCCTGCGCGGGAGCAGGACCGAAAAAAATATCGGACGAGTATGTGACAGTGGAAAATTATCAGGGGATTGAGATAGAGAAAGTAGAGATAGATGAGACGACAGAAGAAGATGTAGACAAAGTCGTAAACCATATGATGAGCAGTTATATCAGAAAGAATGAGCTGCCGGAAGATACGCAGATCACAGATGAGATTGTGAAAGAAACTATGTCAGATACGGCAGATACAGTGGAAGCTTACCGGGCGGAGCTGAAAAAGCAGATCGACGATACGAAAAAGGAATCAGCGCGCAAAGAAGAAGAAACACGGGTATGGGAAAAGGTCATGGATAACAGTGAAGTGAAAAAGTATCCAAAGGAGCGCCTGAAAAAAGTGAAGCAGAATATGGTTGATCTGTATGAATCCTATGCTTTGCAGGAAAATATGGAATATGAGGAATATATGAAGACCATCAAACTGGAGGATAAGGATCTTGATGAGGCGGCAAAAGCCTCTTTAAAGCAGGAACTGGTGGCTGATGTCATTGCACAGAAATATGGCCTGAAACCATCAGAGCAGGATTTTCAGAAGGCATTGGAGGAATATGCAGAGGAATATAAATTTACCAATGTAGAACTTCTGTTAAAGGCTGTTTCTGAGGATGAGATGCGCCGGATGGTTATACAGGACAATGTAAAGTCATGGCTCACAGACCGGTGCAGGTATGCAGAGAAGGCAGACGAAGCGGGAAAAGCGGAGGAAGCAGATGGAGCAGGCAAAGCAAAGAGGGCAGACGAAGCAGATAAAGAGTAAGGAGATTTGAATAATGAACACAAAGGTAATTATGGTGCGCCACGGGGAGACAGAGTGGAATATACTCTGTAAATTTTTGGGGAGCGCGGATATTCCGCTTAATGAGAAAGGACGCCGGCAGGCGGGATATGCGAGGGAGGCTTTGAAGGATACTCAGATTGATGTGATCTATTCAAGCCCTATGCTTCGTGCTTATGAAACCGGAGAGATTATAAAAGGAGACCGGAAGATTGAGATCATAAAAGATGATGCGCTTCGAGAAATCGGCTGCGGAGAGTGGGAAGGTCTTGACGGCAATGAAGTAGAAGAGCGGTTTCCGGGCCAGATATACCTGTGGGGCAACTGCCCGGAAGACTGCCGGATAGAAGGCGGCGATACCTTTGAGGAAGTGTCGGACAGGATTATTAAAGCATTCTGGTGGATTGTTAGAGAGAACAGAGGGAAGACAATTCTGATCACTTCTCATATGATCTGTCTGACACTCCTTATGCTGCATTTTGAAGGAAAACAAATCAATGATGTGTGGAATGTAAAACCGCTTGGCAATGCGGCGCTTAATATTGTAGAAGTGTCAGAAGACGATAAACTGACGATTACCGCATGGAGCGATGACAGCTTTGTGCCGGAGGAGGATAAAAAAAGAAGCGCGCTTGTGGCAGGGAGGGATTATATAGAATAAAAGTTATGCCTGCCTGTTTTTTCTGCACTCACGCATAATCAGAACTTCTCTATCTTGATTAAAAAGCACTTCCTTGCCTGAAGTGCTTTTTAATCAGCATTAACATGAACCTTAACCCTGCCGCCTAGAATATACGACAAGCTTTTTGTTACTTCTCATACCGTTTCACTGTCTCATACAAGTCTGAGAAATCTTCTTTCAAGTGCCCATAAAGCCTGTGGTAAATTTTAAAATATTCCATATACATCTCATGCGTCTTCTTATCTGGCTCCATATAATCAATATAATTCACCTTTTCTTTTGCTATGGAAAAATCCTTCCACACTCCTGCCGATACGCCTGCCAGAATTGCATCCCCGTAAGGTGCTCCTACACGGTTTTCTACAAATGCAGTCGGCACATTGAACACATCGGTAATAATCCTTCTCCACAGCCTGCTCTTAGCTCCGCCTTCATTGAGGATGATCGGCGCGTTCGCTTTGATTCCCTTCTCTAACATCAAGCGGTAATTATCATAAAGCGCGTAGGCAACCCCTTCCATAAACGCACGGATCAAATGCCCCTTCGTGTGGCGCGCGGACAACCCGAATATGGTTCCTCTCGCTTTTGCATCCCACAGTACAGTCCTTTCTCCTGCAAGATACGGGAGCACAATTAGTCCCTCGCTTCCTGCCGGGACTTTTTCCGCCTCTTTATTCATAATATCATAGACGTCCATATCCGCCATGAGCTTTGCCGTCTCCTGCTCCATCCGGCAGAAATTATCCCGCAGGTATCTGAGCACTTGCCCCCCGGTCAGCACCACCGCAATGGAGATAAAATCATTGCATGAATTCGTTGTATAGGCATCATTGCATACAAGGTCTGTAAATTCCCTGCTGTCATTTACGACTCCCATAACCCCGCATGTCCCCAGATTGATCTGGACATCGCCCGGCATAATGGCGCCGCCTCCGACGAAGCCCGCGTTGCAGTCCACCTGCCCTGCGCACACCGGAATACCTGGCGCAAGTCCTAGTTCCTTAGCAGCTTCCTTTGTTACTTCTCCGATAATCTCCTCGCATGGATACAGCTTTGGCATCAGTTCCATATCAATGCCAAGTTTATCCATAAGTTCCTTCTTGAATTCTTTTTTGCGGATATCGTAGGCAACTCCCCAAAATCCGCCGTGGGAATAGCTCATAGCTGTCTTCTTCGTCATCTTAAACCGCACAAATCCGTCTATGGTAAGCGTTTTCCAGATTCTTTTGTAATCCTCCGGGCGGTTTTCCTTTTCCCACATAATATTGACCATCGTCGGATAGTCCTCAATCCGGTTCCCGTTGATCTGAAAAATCTCGTCTACGCCTACATGCTCACGGAGCCATTCCACCTGACTGACTGCGCGCCTGTCCATCAGATTATAAGCGCGGTTAATCGGATTCCCTTCTTTATCTATCATTACCAGACATGGCTGCGCCGAAGAGATCCCTATCCCGCGTATCCTATCTGGCGCTATTTTAGATTTTTTCAGACACTCCTTTATTGTATCGCAAGCCAATGTCCAATAATTATTCGCATCATGCTCTGACCATCCCGGCTTATCCGTGTAAATCGGATACTCCCGGAAAGCATACGCAAGCACATCCGCATTCTCATCAATAATACACGCTTTTCCTCCGCCTGTCCCGTAATCTAAGCCTATCATATAGCTCTTCATAAAGCTTCCCTCCTATCTTGCCGCACCGTGTATGCTCTTTCCAAAACAGTCAAGCGCCGCCTCCTTTAGCATCTCAGAAAGCGACGGATGGGCTACAATGAATTGCTGCCATTCAGCAAAGGTCATTCTGTTTTTTACCGCAAGCGCCGCAAATGAAAGCAGCTCCGGCGCGCCTTCTCCTACAATCTGTATCCCAACTGTCGTCTTTGTATCTTTTTCCATCAGCACCTGAATAAATCCTTCCGCACCTTCCGCCAGCGCCATTCCATTTCCCGAATAGAAAAATTGGCCTTTCACCGTCTCTGTCCCCTGCTCTTTTGCTTTCGCTTCCGTAAGTCCTGCCGCTGCATAGGCAGGCATAGTATAGATACATCTCGGCATTACAGAAATCCCCGATTCCCCATCTTTTCCGAGGATATGCGAAACTGCAGTCTCGCCCTCCGCATATGCTGCATGGGCAAGCTGGTAGCCGCCGATCACATCACCGATCGCGTAGATATGCGGAATATTTGTCTGCATATGCTCATCCACCTGTATTTCCTTCTTTTCCGTAAGCGCAAGACCAAGCTTCTCTGCATCGATTCCCTTATAAGAAGGTTTCCGTCCTGCCGCCAGAACAACTGCATCCGCGTAAATCTCTTTCGGCTCAGTCCCTTCAAAAAACACCCTCCGGCTCTGTCCCGCTTTTTCGATCGCTTTTACTTTTCTTCCGGTCAGTATCCGGACTCCCCGCTTTGTAAGTTCCTTTTCCATATAAGAAATCATTTTCTTATCCTCGGCGGGAAACAAAGACGGCATTGCCTCCAGCACCGTCACCTCGGAACCGTAAGAACAATAGGCGCTTGCAAGTTCCATGCCGATTACCCCGCCGCCGATAATCGCAAGACGCTTCGGCACACTCTCAAGCGCCAGTGCCTGCGCACTGCCGATCGTATACTCTGTTCCGGCAACAGGGATATTCATACTCTCGGAGCCTGTCGCTATAATGATATCCTTTGCTTCATAGGTCTTTCCATCGCACTCTGCCTTTCCGGCTTCCTTAAGCGCCGCAAATCCATGAATCACTTTTACCTTATTAGCTTTTAAAAGATACCGTACTCCGTCCGTAAGCTTTTTTATCACTTCTTCCCTGCCTCTTTGGATCTTCTTAAAGCTGAACAGCCCCGGCTCTTTGAATATCTCTTTTTCCGTCAGTGTTCTTACCTTTTCCAAAGCGGCTGCCTTATCCAGCAGATATTTTGCCGGGATACACCCTTCATTCAGGCATGTACCGCCCACTGTACCGCCCTCAAAAAGCAATACCGAAAGTCCTTCCTTGGCCGCGGATACGGCGGCCGCGTAGCCGCCCGGACCGCCCCCGATTACAATCAAGTCATATATGTTCTCTTCCATCTGCATTCACCTTCACTTTTCAAATTCATCCGGGTTAAACCAGTGCCAATGCCGGATTCTCGATTGTTTTCTTCAATTCGCTCAGGAATTCGGCTGCATAAGCCCCATCCACAATTCGATGGTCAAAACTTCCTGTCAGCTTCATAACAGGCACAGCCCTCCATGTTCCGTCTGTAAAAACAGGTTTTTCTTCTATCGCGCCCACTGCCAGAATACAGACCTCCGGGGGATTGATAACAGCAGTAAACTGTGCGACCGGATACATCCCCAGATTCGACAGCGTGATCGTTCCGCCTGACATTTCCTCTAACGAAAGTCTTCTTTCCCTAGCTTTTCCGACATTTTCCCGATTGCACGCGGCGATCTCCGCAATATTCTTTTCCTGAACCCCGTGCACCACCGGAACTACCAATCCGCCTTCCACGGACACGGCAAGTCCGATATTGACGTCTTTATGCAGGATAATTCCCTCGTCCGAATAAGAGGCATTCACATATGGATAAGCACGTATCGCTGATTCCACGCATTTGAACAAAATGTCATTGTAAGAGACTTTTCTGTTATCTCCCGCGGAATTTATTAATTCCCGTAATGCGATGCATTGCGCCATCTCTATCTCAACCGTCACCGTAAATGCCGGAATATTCTGTACACTGTCAAGCATCCGTCTGGCAATCACCCTGCGCACATTTGTAAATGGAATGACCGTCTCTTTTTTCAGTATATCTTCCTGTATATTATTTTTCAGAAACGCTGCTACATCCTGACGTTTGAGGATATTTTTCCCGGTCGCCTCTGCCACATCTTTTAGGGATATATGATGTTCTTTTGCCAGAAGCTTTGCATTCGGCATAGCCTTTATCTGGTCTTGCTTCAAAGCATTTTGTTTCAAAACATCTGCCTCATTTTCAGAAACCGCAGCCTCTGTCATCGTCCTTTTCAGCGCATTTTTATCAATCGGCTGATATTCTTCTTCTGACATCGGTGCTTCTGCAAAAGTTTTTTTCTTTTCTTTCTCCGGTTCCCGGTTCTTCAGTATGTCCTCTCCCGCAAGCCTTGCTTTTACTTCTTCTTTATCGCTCTCGTCACCGATAAGAGCAATTACTTCTCCCGCCGGAGTTTCATCGCCTTCCTCTGCAAGCAGCGCAAGCACCATGCCCTTCGCATAACTTTCTACCGTGAGTGTCGCCTTATCCGTCTCTATCTCAAGCAGCGCATCGCCGCGCTCCACTTTATCACCGATCTTTACGAGCCATGTTCCTACAACCGATACATCCGTTGTCTGACCGCCCGCCGGCATCCTGATCTCTTTAATCATATTCCTACCCCGCTTAAAATGCTTTGTTTTCCCCGTTCATCGCCCGAATCGTCTCTTCTACATAACTGATGACTGCCTCCTGCTCCAATACAAGAAGATCTTTTTCTCCTCCGCGCCCTAACACATCATTGGGATCCATCTGATCGATCTCATGCTCTGCCAGATATTTCTTCACAGTATTTAAAACGGCCCTTTTCATACCCGTTCCGAAGTTTACTTTCGCCACTCCCATAGCGGCTGCCTTCCCGAGATCTTCCCGCGCGATACTTGTGCCTCCGTGAAGAACAAGGGGGATGTCGATTCTTTCTGCCAAGATCTTCAGCGCATCATAATTAATTGTCACCATCCCGTCTTCCTTCAGATGGCAGTTCCCGACAGAGACGGCCACTGTATCAATACCCGTCTCTTTTACAAATTCGGCGCAAAGTTCAGGATCTGTATCCTCTCCCTCATGAAGTTTTCCGGTTGCGGAATTATAAAGCGGAAGCTCTCCTACTTCGCCCTCAACCGCCGTGCCGTTTTTATGCGCTTTCTCAACGATCCGCTTTTGGATCTTGGTCAGCTCATCGAACGGAACCTCTTCCGTCGCAAATACCGGAGCATACATCACCATATCAAATCCATTTTCCGCCGCCTGAATTACCATCTCTTCATCATCTGATTCATTCAGAAGCAACGCTACCGGAACCTTCGCCTCTTTGGCAATCTGGGAAAGCATCGCCTGATAGACGGTAAGGCTTTCTTTATATTTTCTCATGGGTTCTCCGATATAAGTGCCGCACACGCCGATGATGACGGGTGATTTTACATTTTCCGCCGCCCTCACTACCGCAATTGCCGACTCAAGATTCCAACTTTCAAAATATCCCACGGCATATTTCTGTTCCAACGCATGTTCCATCAATGTTTTTAGTGATACTCTGCTCATATTTTTCTCTCCTTTATCATCTTTTTTAAAACTCTGCCAATGCCCTTGCCTCTTCTTTAATTCTGTCTGCAGACGGAATTATGAAATTTTCCATCGGTGAGGCAAACGGAATCGGCGTGTCGTATGCCGCAACAATTTTTACCGGCGCATCCAAGTCAAAGATACAATTCTGCGCAAAATGCGCTGCCACTTGCGCTCCCCAGCCGCCGTTACAAGTATCTTCGTGAACGATCATAAGCTTCCCCGTCTTTTTCACGGACCTCTCTACCGTCTCATAATCAAAAGGCATAAGGCTTCTCGGATCGATCACCTCGCAGCTTATCCCTTCTTTTTCCAGTTCCTTCGCCGCCTCCTGCGCACGATAGCTCATCAAAAGATTGGCAACGATGGTTACATCTTTTCCCTCTCTTCTGACTGCCGCCTTTCCAAACTCCACCGTGTAATCGTCTATCGGCACTTCGCCGGAAGTCTTAATGGCGTCTTTTTCCTTGCGGGCGCCCCCGTATAAAAGCTTATGCTCAAATACCAGCACAGGATTATCATCCCGGATCGCCTGCTTCATCATTCCCTTTGCATCATAAGGGGTGGACGGGCAGATCACTTTAAGCCCCGGCACATGGATGAAATAACTTTCCAGACTCTGTGCATGTTGCGCTCCCCGGTTCGTCGCCCCGCAGGGGGCACGCATAACCATCGGAATATGTACCTTGCCGCCCGACATATAACACATCTTCGCCGCCTGATTCACAAGCTGATCCATCATACAGAACAAAAAATCACCATACTGCAGATCCGCCACCGGGCGCATTCCTGTCATCCCCGCTCCTACGCACACGCCGGCAATCAAGATCTCTGCAATCGGCGTATTGATCACCCTCTCCGGTCCGAATTCATCCAAGAGTCCTTTTGTTACGGTAAACGCGCCTCCCATACCTCCTTTAATATCTACATCCTCTCCGAGACAGAACACCGTTTCGTCCCGTCTCATCTCTTCCTGCAGGGCAAGCTTCAAAGCATCTGCAATCGACATCTCAGCCATTATCGTGTACCTCCTTCCCAGTATACGTCGCAAAGCGCAGACTTCGGTTCTGGATCCTTGCTGTTCTTCGCATATTCTACTTCTGTCTCAATCTCATCTGTAATCTCTTTTTCTATCTTTTCCAGTTCTTTTTCTGTGATAACCTTTTCATCGGTCAAGCGTTTCCGAAAGTTCTTAACCGGATCTTTTGAAAACCACTCCTTTTCCTCCTCCTTTGGTCTGTAACCGCAGGCGTCGTTTCTGGAATGTCCGCCGATCCGGTATGTCTTTAACTCTAAGATCGTCGGTCCTTCCCCTCTTCTCGCCCTTGCAATCGCCCTTGCTCCAGCTTCATTTACCGCAAGAACATCATTCCCATCCACAACTTCACTGGGGATTCCATAAGCGCTTCCTCTGTCCGCCGCTGCATTTTCAAGATTACAGGTAAGCTTAATCGAGGTTGTGGCTGAATACAGATTATTTTCACACACATAGACTACCGGAAGCTTCCAGACTGCCGCCGCATTGAGTGCCTCGTGAAAGGCCCCCTCATTACTTGCGCCGTCTCCGAAAAAGCACACCGTTACATTGTCCGTTTTCATCATCTTACATCGCAATGCCACTCCTGCCGCAATCGGAAGGTTGCCTCCTACGATCGCATTCGCCGTAACCGCTCCAACATCAATATCTCCGGTGTGCATCGCTCCGCCTTTTCCCTTGCAGCATCCTTCCGCTTTGCCGAACATCTCGCACATCATGGAACGAAGTGACACTCCTTTCGCAAGATCATGTCCCGCAGGTCTGTGCGTCGTCAGAATATAATCCTCTTTTCTCAAATCATAGATCATCCCGACCGCACATGCCTCCTGTCCGTGGGACTGATGAATCGTTCCCGGCATGATTCCCTCCAGAAACAGATAATAAATCGTCTCTTCGTACTGCCGGATCTGGTACATCTTTTTATACATTCCGACCGCGCGCTCTTTTTCAGGCATCTTAATCATAGCTGTATCTCCTTTATCAACATAACACTTTAAATTGCTTCTATGTGATAATTATATTTACAAAAAGTTTATATTTCAACATATTATCCTGTTGTTTGTGTTTATATAAAAACAAATATTTACTATTTTTGTTTGTTTTTTAACATTTTTTGCAATAATATATTGCAAAATGTAAAAACATATTTTATTATTACTATAATGTTAAAAATTGCGCACTTCTGTGCAGCAATCGTTAGTCAGCGAAAGGATATTCAGATGAAAAAGGAACGACATGCAAAGATTATAGAACTGTTGGAAAATCAGATGATCTGTACGCCGAAAGAATTAGCGGAGATGCTCAATTGCAGCGAGATGACGATCCGGCGCGATCTGAATGAGCTTGAAAATATAAAGCTTATTCGGCGCAAGCACGGATGCGCTTTCTTGATGAAAGAGGCAAAGCCGAATTATTTTCACGAGCAGATTGATGAGCACCAGTACGAGAAGGAGGCGATTGCCAGAGCCGCGTTAAAATTCGTGCATCCCTACAGCGTAATCTGCATTGACTCCGGCACCACCGCCCACACCTTTTCCAGGTTTCTTCCCGACAATATTCCGCTTTCAGTCATCACTTCCAACCTCATGACTGCGGTAGAACTGTCCAATAAGGAAAATATCCAGACATATTTAACCGGCGGCATGCTCTACCACCGCACAAAATCCATTATGACTGACTCCCGGGAGACATTGACACAGCACCGGGCGGATGTGGCGTTTATCTCGGCCAGAGCATTCCGCATACCGGGCGGTGCTTTTGAACATACTTATCCGCTTGTGGAGACGAAGCGAGCGCTTGCCTCCATTGCAAAAAAAGTAGTCCTTCTGATCGATCACACCAAATGCGAGCACGTCTCTCTGTGCAACTCCATCCCCCTAAGCCAGATTGACGTAATCATCACGGATAATAAGACCTCTCCGGAGATTCTTGCAAAAGCTTGCGCGCTTAAAAAGGAAGTGATCGTTGCAGACCCGGAAGAATGATCCGAAAGGCAGCCGGTATTCTCATGTTTTGCCCGGCAAAGAGGGGGCGGTATAAGGGTTTTTGTGTTAAGGAAAAAAGAGAAGGAAGCGGTGACAGAAGACGAATTTCTCTCACGGATGAAAAAGGATGATAAATTAAATCCTGTGATTACAGTTGTATTTTATTATGGGGAAAAAATATGGGATGGGAGCCGGTGTCTTCATGATATGTTCGAAAAAACGAGAATGAAGAGATTACAATATAGGGACTGGAAAGCATCGTTAGTAGACTATGTATAGATCGAATCATGAAAAAATACAGGAAAGGCATCTCCATAGAAGAAGTTGCGGATTTTGTAGAGATGCCTTTCGAGAAGGCTCGGAGGATCGTGGAGGGTTTGTCAAGTTAAATGTATAAGTTTTATAGATACAGGTTCATCAGTTCAAAGTCCGCATATTCCCCATTGATTTTTAGAAAACCTTTAAAATGTCCAGTTTTTTCAAAGCCAAACTTTTTATATAATTCAATTGCCCGGACATTATCGCTCTTAACTTCTAATGAGATGATCTCCACATGAGCGGTATTCTTGGCAAAATCGATGACAGCTTCCATAAGACTATGTCCGATTCCCTGTCCCCATTCCGATCTTAGTACAGAAATGCCGAGAGTACCTCTGTGCTTTAGCCGCGTTCGTGTCATTCCGGTAAAATGGGCATTTCCGACGATTCGCCCATTCTTTCTTGCTACGAACATGGCTGAGGAAACAGAGTCTATAAGCGATGCGAGATAAATCTGTTCTTCTTTTAATGTAGCGGAAAGTCCTTCTGAACCAAAGGTGAGATTGTCTGTTTCTCCTCCGATGATCTTCAGGATATGGAGCAGTTCTTCTGCATCTTCCGGCTTCGCTTTCTCGATAATAATATCTTCGGATATAGTATTTCTTTCTGTATTCGGAAAATACATACGCTATCCCTCCCTTGCAGGCTTCTTTTTTAAATTGTACCATAGAGTTACTTAAAAGTTCAACAGTACCTTCACTTCAAATATATGGTTTTCATGGATGATGTCGAGAAATCCGTCATATTTTTCTGTAATCAGCCGTACAGATTTCAGCCCCTGCCCTTCTCCGTCGTGCTTGGAGGAAAGGAGTTTCCCGCCCTTTATGGACAGCGGCTGTTCATATGGGTTTACGATATGCAGGGCGATGACGTGTTCAGACGTCTGTCCTGCTGTCAATGTAATTCTGCGCTTTTCTTCGGGGAGGGCTTTGCAGGCATCCGCCGCATTTTCCAGCAGATTCCCCAGCAGTACGCAAAAATCCATGTCCTCGATAGAAAAATCATCTTTCAGGCGTATGTTCAGACGAGTCTCTATGCAAAACTCCCGGCAGAGAGAAACGTAGTGGTTTAAGATGGCATTAACGGCGGGGGAAGAGCAATACTTTAAGGGCATGTCGGTAACACTGCCGATGGATTGCTCCAGATATTCTTCTAGTTCCCTGTAGCGCTGCTTTTTCAGCATATCTGCAAGAACAGTGAGCTGATGGCGGAAATCATGGCGCAGACGGGTGGTTTCCTGCATATAAGCTTGGAGCCGATGGTATTGCTGTGCCTGTATTTCCAGCTGGGCGGTTCTTTGGATGATGTTCTGATTTTCCGTGATGCTGTAAGCGATTTTGTAAAACAAACCATAGATAAGGAGGATGAGAATGAAAAGGATGAAAATCGTGATGATATATATTTCTATAAACCGTCCTACAAACATAACACTGTTATCATAAGGGATGAAGACGTAGGAAAATGCTAAAAAACCCGTTGGTATCAGCCAGATGATCCTCCAGACCTTTTCCTCATGGAAATGGTGTGCCAGCCATCCAAGATACCGCCGGGCAGGCAGGGCGAGGACGAGGATCAGTATAGATTCAAAGGCAAGCTGGAGTAAAAAGACGTCGGTATATACCGGGTCGTCAACAGTGGCTGCGGGATGAAAAAATATATTGACCAAATGGTAGAACAGGTAAGTAAAGCCTCCAAGCAGGCAGGCGGTCATAAAGATAAACCACAGGTGGGAACGCTTAAGTGCAAATTCTTTTTGGTACAGATAGAAAAATACAACGATGCAAAGAAATTCATTTACCAAATCTGCAGCTGCAGGCGGGAGCAGAAAATATATAAGGAACATGACGATTTCCATCAATGCAAAGGCGGCGGCGGTTTTGGCGGCAAGGCGTGCGTGTGACCTTTTCGCATCCTGCCAGACAGGGATAAAGCAAAAGAAGATAAGCGGTATGATGCTGAAGGTAGAGCGGGCATACATAGCAGTTGCTATCAATTTTTCCATAAATCATACCTCCTGTTCACCTAGCTTTTCAAACTGGTAATGATTAAATCTTTGCATGATGTTTATATGGTTTCGTTTGTGAATGGGGAAGGATTTATTGTCTGACATTATAAATGTGTCCCGGGTTGCCTTTGTGATAAAATCCATATTCAGAAGGATGCCTCTGTTGCAGAGCAAAAATCTGGTTTCCTTTTGCAGAATGGCATGGAGAGAGGAAAAGGTAACGCGGTAGCGCAGTTCCTGCCCGTTTTCCAATATGAGAAAGGTATATTTGTCGCGTGAAACCAGATATTGAATCTTAGAAAGAGGCAGGCGGACTTTTTGTTTTCCAGAGTAAAATTCCAGAACTCTTGCCTGTAACCGCAGTTTCTTCCATGCAGCATTCAGGACTTCCTCAACCTTTTTGTAATTTAAGCTTACTTTTTCAATATAGTCAAAACAGACGTGAAGCTTTACCGCGCGCCAGATATCCTCTCTGCTTGCAGTCAAAAACACAATAAGGCAGTCGGCGTTTTTCTCAAGAATCCGGCGGGCAGTCTCGATTCCGTCCATTTGCCCCATGTAAATATCCATAAACACAAGATGGTATTTTTCAAATGGAGATGCTAAGAATGCCTCGCCGGAACTGTATCGGGCAAAGTAAAGTTCTGGTGAATGCAGTTCTTTATATTGTGTCAAAAAATCGGATAGCGTTTTTGCGTCAGAGACGCAGTCTTCTACCAGAGCGATGCGCATTTTTATACCCCCCCCCCCTCCCTATATAATTTGTTCAGCTTACATTTATTTTATCTCAAATAAAAGACAATATCCACGTATTTTTTTGTCCATTTACGGCAAAACCATGCGATTCGCGCCAAAAGCAGAAAATGGAAGAAGATATGTCGTATAATTCAAATAATATTTTAGGACGCGCTTAAAAGGTGCGGTTTTGTCCTGAAATTATGCGAATAAAAGACAGGAGGGAGACAAATGGATAGAGGAATGAAAGTCAGAAGGGGTCTTGCCCTTTTAACAGCGAGCCTGATATTTTTTCATACGCCCCTTGCGGCAGCGGCAGTTGAAAGCGGCTCGCCGGATGAAATCATACAGGAAGACGCTCATACAGCCAGAACGGCAGAAAAAGAACAGTCGGCGTCAGCAGGTCTGAATTTTCAATGGATGAATCAGGTTCCGAAGGCAGAAACCTCTTACACGGCAGGAAACGGGCAGATTGTCTGGACGCCGAAACTGGATGGTGAGGATGTTGTCAGCGGGACGTTGACTCTGAAAAATGCTGTGATTAATAGTGCAAAGATAGGAATCTGCATATGTGTGCCGGTGGATATCAGGGTAGAAGGTGAAAATCAGATTACGGCGGGCAGCATCGGAATATGTGCGTTAAGTAGTGAGGGGGCGGCTCCGAATATTGATGTGGCTCTGTCCGGAACCGGGACGTTAAAGATAAACAGTCAGAGCGGCGGCATTCAGGCTTCCGGGAATATTACAGCGGATACTGTTCGGATGGAAATCGTATACGGTTCAGTATCAAATCCTTGCAGAGGAATCGGTGCAACCGGAGGCAATATAGTACTCAGAAACAGTAAATATATAAAAGTAAGGAGCAATACTGCGGGAATCGGCGGTGAGAGCAGTGCTATTTTTGCAGGGCAGTCTCAGGGACGGAAGATAAGAATTGAAAACAGCCATGTGATCGCCATTAACGGGAATGGGCCTGCAATCAATGCTCCTACAGGCAATATTGAGTTTGTGTCCAGTGATGTGAGAGCGGTTGGAAATACGAATAGCGGTTTGGCTTCAGGGACGCTTTATTCTCAGGGATGCACGATAAACGGCGGAACGTTGTTTGCGGATAATGAAGGCGGCGACTATATGATTCCGTCTGTATCTGCATGGCCTTTGAAAGCTTCAAACAACGCAGTCTTGTTTGACGGGAAGAAGTATGTTATACCGCATGAGGGGGATCTGGTCTGGTATTTGCTGTGTTCGTATGATGAAGATACGGATAAAGTTACCGTGGCGGATAGAGTGATCGATTCGGGTGATGAGAAATTAGCCGCGGGATATGTATTTGGAAACGTGGTTTGGAACGAAAATATGAAACTTGGCGTCCGGAAGCTGATTACTATAGGGTATCAGGACTCGCCGGCAACGCTCACGATCCCGAAAGGGACTGTGCTGAATATGTCGGAGGGAGATTGTTTTAATGTGGGGGGCATTCAAAAACAGCCTAAAAGCAAGCTGATCAATAATGGAACAATCCATGTCCAGAGCGGCGCCAGCATAGATATTTGTCCGAATGCTTCTGTTGTGAATGCCGGAACAATAGATGTTCAAAGCGGCGGCTATATCTATAATTATTATGACCCATCAACAAAAATGGGCGGTCTTTTACAGAATAACGGCAGCGTGACAATATCTCAGGGAGGACAGCTTCAGAATCAGGGGCAGTTAAAAAACAGCGGGACGATAGATGCGGCCGGGTCGTCGTTTTACGCTGTGAAAATCCGTGATGGTTCGGTTATTAACGAGGGTATTATCAATGGATTTATCGTTGAAATGCACAATAAATTATATGTATATGCCGCAAGCGGAGAGACAGCCTTGAAAAATAAGCAGATGCTGACATTAAAACCGGCATTGGGATCGGCCAGCGCGATGAAGCTGAACGTGCTGGAGGGGGCCAGACTGGTCGTAGAAGAAGGTGCGGTTATAGATGCAAAGACACACTTGACAAAGGAAACGCTGGCGGACTTTATCGATCTCAATGATACCATCGTTGTAAATGGAATCCTTTTGCTGCCGGAGGATGTTACGGAAGAAATGATGGCTGAAATCTCCGGACATATTGCCGGAACAGGGACGGTTCGTTTTGGAGATGTAATAAAGTATATCGTTACTGTAGACAAGGGCGACAGTGCAGAAGCGCATCTTCTGGCGGACGGGGAGAAGATTGTGCTGCCGCAGGCGCCTGAGAGAGAAGGTTATCAGTTTGATGGGTGGTATATAAAGAAGGCGGATGCATGGGAACCATTTGATATGGAGATGGAGTTCCATGAATCGGCGCAGATTGTATCCAAGTGGACGAAGCTGCAGGAGGAAAAACCAGAGGAGCCGGCAAAGCCGCAGCCAGAGCAGCCGGCAAAACCGCAGCCAGAGCAGCCGGCAAAACCGCAGCCAGAGCAGCAGCCAGAGCAGGTGAAAAAACCCAATAAACCTCAAAAACAGCCTGTAATATCAAAAGCTGATATTGCGGCCAACACTGTACGGCTCAATCAAAAAGCTAAAGCGTCCATGTCCGGTACAAAACTGAAAGTATCGTGGGGAAAAGTGAGCAAAGCCTCCGGATATGCAATCTATGCAGAAAAATGTGGGAAAAAATACAAATTAGTGAAAACACTCAAAGGAAGCGCAAAGACGAGTCTTGCCATAAGCAAGATTGGAAAGAAGAAAATCAGCAAAAAAGGTACTTACAAGATACAGATACAGGCATACCGTATCGTGAACGGGAAAAAGAAGACGATTGCAAAAAGCCTGTCACTCCATGTTGTGGGAAATAATAAAAAAGGCTATACAAATGCAAAAAGCATCAAAGTTTCAAAAACAAAGCTTACGGTCAAGAAAGGGAAAACGCAGAAAATTAAAGCCAAGACCGTAAAGCAGAGTAAGAGAAAAAAGTTGCTTCCGAAAAAGCACATAGCTGTATACCGTTATTATTCAACAAATGAGAAGGTTGCATCCGTGTCAAACACAGGTACGGTCAGAGGAAAGAAAAAAGGATCGTGTACCGTGTATGTTGTGTCCGCGAACGGTGTGAAAAGAGGGATTAAAGTAACTGTAAAATAGAAAACATATGGCGTGCAACACTTAAAAAGCCCCGGCAAAATCAGTCGGGGGCTTTTTTAAAGATTTTACTTTTCTAAGATTCCGGCTTGTCTCGTCTTATCCCATGATGCTGCATGTGCGCAGGTTTTTCCGGGAATAAAGGTGGAATCTACGATTTTTTCTGCGGGAGTGTTGGGCTCTTCGGTCAAAGAGTAAAATAATTCTTCGGCAATCTTTGATATATTTTGCTCTACGGTAGTCAGCGGCACAGGAAGGAATTCATCTAAAACGTGGTCAAAGCCGCATATGGACATAGTCTCCGGTATGTCTATATTCATGGACCTCGCTTCGTTGATGACGCCGAGCGCCACCATGTCGTTGGCGCAGAGAAGGGCTGTAGGCATTTGGGAAAGGGATAAGAAATATCGGAGAGCCTGCCTTCCCAGCTTTGTGTCAAGCGACTTCCCTTCGCGGTATATATATTCTGGTCTAAAAGGAATATTTTTTTCTTTTAACTCGTCTAAATACCCCTGATATCTTTTTTCTACGGAAACAAATTGGTGTTTTGACCCTACAAATGCAATTCTTCTATGTCCCAGATTATATAAGTAATTTATTACTTTTCGTATAATATGATAATTTTCGGATGTTACAAAGGGGACGTTGTCCCCTTCTTTTCTGTCCAGAGAGACAAAAGGAATCTTTATATTTTTAAATAACGCGTTTGAAATACCCTCTGTTAAAATAATTCCAATACAGCGCTTTGCAATACAGAACTTCAAGTATTCTTTTTCTTTTTCTATGTCGTTCTCTGTGTCGCAGATCAGCAGCGTATAGTGCTCTTTAAAGCAGATGCTGTTCAGTTCCATAATCAGGTTGGTAAAAAAGGGATTGCTGATATCGTAAATAAATATAGCAATCGTATTGGATGATTTGGAAAATATATTCTTTATAGTTTCGTTTGGAATGTAATTATTTTCCTGTATGATTTTTTCTACCTTTTTCCGTGTCTGTTCCGAACATTTTTCGGGATGATTGATAACCCGTGAAACGGTTGCGGTTGAGACGTTTGCCATCTGCGCAATTTCTCTGATGCCTAAAAAATTATTATCCATATTTCGTATCCGATCCTTTCTCTGGTATTAATATTTTACCATATCTTGTTCAGAATTTCTCACGTTAATATAAAAATAGTGAAACAAATAATAGTAACAAGTTTTACTATTGATTTGTGAATATATTTTAATTATTATGCACAAATAACACGTGTAAAAACTATAAAATATTAACAATATATATAATATATATTGACAAAAAAGAAAAATAAAAGTAGAATTGATGTAACAAGTTACATAACGAAATGAAAAAATCAAAGAAGGGAGCAGAAAAATGAATTACCGAATACAAAAATTACGTAAAGAATTAATGGAACAGAAACCGTATGTAGATGGCGAAAGATGTAAGATTTTTACAGAATCAATGGGGAAGACAGATGGGCTTCCGATTATTATCAGACGTGCAAAATCATTTTATGAAGTATTGGATCAGATGACGGTCTGGGTGAAACCGGGAGAGTTGATTGTAGGAAATCAGTCAAAGACAGCAAAGGGAGCGCCGATCTATCCGGAATATTCGGCACAGTGGATCTTAGATGAACTTGATGGAAAGCCGTATAGATGGGAGGACAGACCGGGAGATAAATTCTATATTACTCCCGAGGATGAAAAGCTTGTGCGTGAATGCGCAGAATACTGGAATGGAAAGACCGTTTACGATTATGTAAGAAAGAATCTGCCGGATGAAGTGAATGCTGCATGGGATGCAGGCGTGACAGATGAAACATGGGTATGCGCGGCAGGTCTTGGAAATGAAATACCAGATTATAAGCTGGTAGTTGAAAAAGGGTTAGAGGACGTGATGGCAAGGATTCAGGCTAAGGCAGACAGTTTGGATATGCTGGAACCGGATTCCCTTAAAAAGAAACAGTTTTTGGATGCGGCTCTTCTTGGCAATCAGGCAGTTGTCAATTTTGCGGGAAGAATTGCAGATAAATGTGAAGAAGAAGCAGAAAAATGCGGTATTGAGGAGTATAAGAAGGAGTTGTCTGAGCTTGCAGAGATCTGCCGCAATGTACCGCTTCATCCGGCAAAGACTTTCCAAGAAGCAGTACAGTCTATTTTTATCATACTGCTTGCAGTACATTTGGAATCTAACGGACATGCGATATCCCTTGGGAGATTTGATCAGTATGTATACCCGCTGTACGAGAAGGATATCAGAGAAGGCAGAATCACGGAAGAAAGAGCGCTGGAGATTTTAGAATGTTTCTTTATCAAGTGTAATGAAATCAACAAGCTCCGCTCATGGCCGGATACGGAATTCTTTATGGGCTACCAGATGTTTATCAATATGGCGGTGTGCGGACAGACTGTAGACGGCAGGGACGCGACCAATGCCGTATCGATGCTCTGCATTCAGTCCTGCCGCGAGCTTAAGCTCATCACGCCTTCCGTTTCTGTTAAATACTTTGACGGAACGAAAGATGAAGTGCTGTACAATGCGTTAGAGGCTGCGATTGAACATAAAGGCGGTATGCCTGCGTTTTATAATGACAATGCATTTATTAAAACCTTGCGTGATATGGGGATTGCGGAAGAAGATCTGGTTGACTGGAGTCCGGACGGATGTATTGAAGCCTCGATTCCCGGAAAATGGGATTTTGCTGCAAAGGGGCCGTGGCTTAATGTAGAGAAGGTATTAGAGATCACATTAAATGACGGCATAGACCCGGCTACCGGAATTGTGTTTAAGAAAACGGACAAGGAAATTGCCTGCTGCACATCCATAGATGAAATATTTGATGAATTTAAAAAGATGCTCAAATATTTTATGGATCTGAACTGTATTACAGAGCATGTCAATGATGATGTACATATCAGATACGATCTGAATGCATTCCGGTCATCGCTTGTAGAGGACTGTATCGGAAGATGTCTGGATCTGGTAGAAGGCGGTTCCCTGTATTCGGCGGACGGCGGGCCTACAGCGGGTTCGATCAGTTCCGGCGATGCGCTGACAGCTATTGAATATCTGGTGTTTGACAAGAAGATTCTTACGATGGAACAGGTTTTACATGCATGCAGGACGAATTTTCAGGATACTGCCACGGTTCCGACCGGCGGGGAAATACAGCTTCTTATGAAAAATAAAGCGCCGAAATTCGGTAATGATAATGATTATGCAGATAAATGGGTCGTTGCGGTAGAAGATTATATCGGCTCCAGCTTAAGGCATAATTACAAGAGCTCGAAATACGGCAAAGGTCCGGTTCCGTGCTGTTTCTCTTACAGCCAGAGTCCGGTTACGGGAAATATTTCATTTGGAAGCAGGATCGGGGCCACCCCGGACGGACGGGCGGCGGGCTCGCCTGTGAATAACGGTGTTTCTCCGGCGAATGGTTCGGAAAGAAGCGGCGCTACCGCGGCATGCAATTCTGTTGGGAAGATACCCACCATCTGGGATCAGAAAGGCAATATCTTTAATATGCGCCTGGCTCCTTCCGCGATTGCGACAGAGGAATCAAGGAGAAAGATTGTCAGCATGATACGGGCGTTCTTTGGCATGGACGGACAGCAGATCCAGTTTAATGTTACGGACAATGAGACGCTTAAGGCGGCGCAGAAAAATCCGGAAGAATATTCGGACCTTATGGTTCGTGTATCTGGTTACAGCGCGCTCTTTACTTCTCTTGGTGAATCTGCGCAGAACGACGTCATTAACAGAACAGAGGTAGCGTTATAAGTGAGAGTATTTAATATTGAAAGATGTTCAACAGAGGATGGCCCCGGAATACGGACGACAGTATTTTTAAAAGGCTGCCTTCTAAGGTGTAAATGGTGCGGCAATCCGGAGTCACAGTTATTTGAGCCGCAGATCTTATTCAAATCAGTCAAATGTACCGGATGCGGGCGGTGTCTTAAGACCTGCCCCTCCGGGGCGATCTACCGTCATCCTGAGTTTGGAATGATCACGGACGGCACGAAATGTACAATGTGTAAAAAATGTATCGATGCCTGTTACGCAGATGCAAGGGTGGTACAGGGAGAGGATTATACGGTAGAAGAGCTTATGGAGGAGCTTGCAAAGGATGAGGTATATTATCTGGAAAGCGGAGGCGGTATAACATTCAGCGGCGGCGAACCTCTTTTATACGCTTCTTTTATAAAAAAATGTTCCGTATCGGCACATGAACGCGGGTGGAATGTGCTGATCGAGACATGCGGGCAGGCCCCGCAAGGAAAATTAAGAGAGATAGCTGACTATGTTGATATTATTTACTGCGATTATAAGCATTTTTCGGGAGAAAAGCATTTGGAGCTTACCGGAAGAGACAACCGTGAGATTTTAAATAATATCAGATGGATGGATCAAAATTTTAAAGGCGAGCTTTATCTTCGGTATCCTTATATTCCGGGCTGCAATGATGAGCCGTATGCCATTGAAAAATTCCTTGGATTTGCAGAAGGATTAGAGCGGGTAAAGGAAGTGGTATTTCTTCCGTATCACAGGCTTGGACTTGATAAATACCATGGTCTGGGACGCGTATACGAAATGGGAGATATGGAATCGCTTAAAGTAAAGGATCTGCAGTTTTTAAAAGAGTACGAGAACAAATATCATATAAAAATTTCCGTGCAATAAGGAGAAACTTATGAATAAAGAAAAAACTATGGTTGCACTAGACTGCGGCAACTCATCTTTTCGGATCGTAACAGGTCAGTACAAAGAAGGGAGGATTCAGAGCGAAGTAATAAGCCAGATACCAAATAGTATGGTTAAAATAGGGAAATACTATTATTGGGATCTTCTTCATATTTTCAATGAATTTAAAGCAGCTTTAAAAGAAATCGTATCAAAGAAGGAAAGAATAGACTCGATCGGCGTCTGCACATGGGGAGTGGATTTTGCGTTCTTTGATAAAGAAGGACATATGCTCTCAAACCCTCTTTCATACAGAAATGCGATTGGTGAAAATCAGCTTTCAAAGCTTAACGGCGAAGATGAAAAACAGATGTTTTATGAGACAGGAATCTTATGCGATAAGATAAATTCTGTGTATATGATGGCTGGAATGAAAGAGCTTTTTCCGCATATTCTTTCCGCGGCGGATAAGTGTCTTATGGTGCCCGATATCTTGAACTATTTCCTGACGGGAGAGATGGTGAATGAACCAAGCGAATTGAGTACCACGCAGCTTATGTCTGCGGGAGACAAAAAGATAAGTCCGGCAGTATGTGAAAAATTCGGGATCGGCCAGAATATCTTTTGCAAGATAGGAAAACATGGAGAGAAAATCGGAAATATGAGAAAAGATATTCTGGAAGAAATAGGTGCGGATTATGATATCCCCGTGATCTGCGTACCGTCTCATGATACGGCGTCGGCAGTGGCCGCGATACCTGCAAAGGAAGAAAATTTCGGCTTCATAAGCTGCGGTACATGGTCGTTGATCGGAACGGAGTTAAAGGAACCTATTTGTAATGAAGAGGTAAGAAAAGCGAACCTCACGAATGAAGTAGGGGCATTTGGGAGAATCACACTGCTGAAGAATAGTGCAGGGATGTTTATCGTTAACCAGTTAAAGAAAGAATATGATTTTATTTGTAAGGAAAAAACGTCATGGAATACAATATCGGATCTTGCGGAACAATGTGACAGTACTGCGGTGATAGATTTAAATGACATTGCATTTTTTAACCCGGCAAGCATGTCAAAGGCCATCTGGAATTACCTTACAGAGAGCGGGCAGGTAAGCGGCAAAATGAGATGGGATGTATTATTCCGGACATTTTACGATTCTTTGGCGCGCGTGTATGCAGAGACGATCCGGGACATAGAAAAGGTGACGGGAAATGATCTTAAAAAAGTATATATTGTAGGAGGAGGAGCGGCAAGCAGGATACTTCTTAGTCTGTCTGCGCATTATATGAACAAAACAATTGTAGTGTGCTATGGAGAGAGTACATCTATGGGAAATCTAAGCGTACAATTAAAATATTTTGACAAAGAGCTTACACTTCCTGATATCAGACGTATTATTGCGAAGTCGTATGAAACAAAAACGTACACATAGGGGGTGAAGTGATGAGTGAAAATATTCTGGAAATGAAACATATTACGAAAAGCTTTTTTGGAGTAAATGTTCTAAAGGATACACAGCTCACTGTAAAAAAGGGGCAGGTTCACATTCTTCTCGGAGAAAACGGCGCAGGAAAATCTACATTGATTAAGATATTGTCCGGCGCTTACGCGAGAGAGGAAGGAACGGTTGTATTTGACGGAGAAGAACTGCCGCAGATGCCGCCGGGAGATGTGATCAAAAAGGGAATCAGTGTTATTTATCAGGAGTTCAACCTCGTTCCTGAGATGTCGGTCTATGAAAATATTTTTCTTGGAAAAGAGTATTCCAATGGCATAAAGGTTGACCATAAAAGGGAGATAAAAGAAGCGAAGGAATATATGGACAGAATCGGACTGGATGTCAATCCTAAGACGCTGATATCCCGGATCAGTGTGGCGAAAAAGCAGTTGGTAGAGATTGCGAAGGCAATTTCCAATGATGTTAAGCTTCTTGTACTTGATGAACCGACGGCAGCGATTACAGATAAAGAGACAGAGATGTTATTCGAGATCATAAGGGAACTCAAGAGCCAGGGAATCGGCATTATCTATATTTCTCACCGTATGAGCGAATTGTTTGAAATCGGGGATGTCTGTACGGTTATGCGCGACGGGGAATACGTAGGTACGGTGAATATTAAGGATACCACAGAGGATGAGCTTACGGAAATGATGGTAGGAAGAAAAGTAAGCTTTGAAAAGATTGAGAACAAGAATATTGATAGGGAGGATGTGGTACTTTCGGTTAAAGATCTGGGATATAAGGATTTGGTGAAGAATGTGTCCTTTGAACTTCACAGAGGAGAAATACTTGGATTCGCCGGACTTGTGGGAGCGGGGAGAACAGAAACCGCCAAGACGATCATTGGAGACTATAAGAAGGACAGAGGAACAGTCCTCTATAAAGGGAAAGAGATTGGGACCAACCTGTCGGAAAATATAAAAAACGGAATCGTATATTTGAGTGAGGACCGCAAAGATGAGGGGTTGATTCTTATGCATTCTGTCGCTGAAAATATAGCGCTTCCCAATTTAGACAAGCTGTGCCGTCCGTTCCTGAACCGCAGGAAGGAGAGAAAGACCGCAAGAGAATATGTGGACAGTCTGAAGATTAAGACTTTTTCTGAATTAACAGATGCCAAGAATCTGTCTGGCGGAAATCAGCAGAAGGTCGTAATTGCAAAATGGCTCTATTCGGATGCAGATGTATACATTTTTGACGAACCGACAAGAGGTATTGATGTTGGTGCAAGAGACGAAATATATAACATTATGTATGAGCTTATTAAAAAGAAAGCTTCTATTATCATGATATCGTCGGACCTTGTAGAAGTGCTTAAGATGAGCGACAGAGTTGCAGTTATGGGCGGCGGGGAGCTTCGCGCGATACTGGATAATGACGGGGAGCTGACACAGCAGGATATTCTGAAAATAGAACTGGCAGAGGAGGTTAAGGATGAAAAATAAACATGAGATTAATTGGGCGGACTGGATCATCTATATGGGTATGATAGGGATATTTCTTGTATTCACTGTTATTTGCTCAGCGATGGGGAAAGATTTCCTGAATATTAACAATATAATGAATATAGTAAATCAGGCGAGTATTAACGCGATTCTTGCAATCGGTGCATCCATCGTGATCCTCACAGGCGGAATCGATCTTTCCGTAGGATCTGTTGTAGGGTTCGTAGGAATATTTCTTGCCATGAATATCAAAGATGGAATGTCAATTCCGGTTGCGATTATTCTGTGTCTGATCTGCGGCGCGGTGATAGGACTTTTCAACGGGATTCTGATTAGTTATGGCAAGGTTCCGGCTTTTATTACTACATTAGGTTCCATGCAGGCAGTCAGAGGTCTTGCGCAGATCATAAATGAGGGACAGGCTGTATCAGGATTTCCTTTAGAGATCGGCGCGCTTATGAAAACCAAATTTTTTGGTGTAGTGCCCATAGGAGTGTTGTATGTAATCGTATTTTATGCGGTTATGATCCTGATTCTCGCTTACACAAAATTCGGAAGAGGAATCTACGCGCTGGGAGGCAATTCCCACGCCGCCCGCCTGTCAGGAATCAAAGTGAAAAAACTGGAAGTAATCGTATATATACTCTGCGGTATGTTCGCGGCTTTTGCCGGAGTCATGTTACTGGCGCGTCTTCTTTATGCAGATCCAAGCGCGGGGAATTCTTATGAGATGAACGCGATCGCAGCAGCCGTTATCGGAGGAATCTCCATGTCAGGAGGAAAAGGAAAGCTTGCGAATACGGTCGTAGGCGCAATCATTCTTGCAACACTTACAAACGGACTTCAGATTATGAATGTAGCGACATATTACCAGACAGTTATTACAGGGTTAGTTGTTATTGTGGCCGTTTTTGCAGATAAGAGAAAAGAGCGGAAAGCAGAATAACTACTGATAAAAACATACACTTATACACCTAAAATTAAGGAGGGTACACTATGAAAAAGAAATTAGTCAGTGCATTATTATGTGTGGCAATGATTGGAGCAATGTTAGTTGGGTGCAGCAGCGGGAACAACAGCGGAAGTGATGACGGCAAATCAGATGATACATCATCTGATGCGGCAGTAGTGGATGATTCCGCGGAGGTATCCGATAAGCTTGCGGAGGAGATCAAAGCTCAGGTTCCAGATAAAGATTACGGCGAATATACCATTGGTTTCTGCGGAATGACATTGAATAATGAGTATCATATCATCGTGGCGAATTCAGTAGCGCAGTCTGGGAAGGCGCTGGGAATGAAGGTTGAGATTCAGGCAGGCGCAGAGCATCAGTCGGTAGAGGAGCAGCTTACGATCATTGAGAATTATGTGTCACAGGGTGTAGACGGAATCATTCTTGTGCCGGCAGCTTCCGAAGGACTTATCTCAGCTCTTCAGGAGTGTAAAGAAGCAGGAATTCCTGTTATCAATCTTGATACAAAGCTGGATGAGAATACATTGAAGACATTAGGTGAGGATATCCCGTTTTATGGAACGGATAACTATGTAGGCGGCCAGATGGTCGGAGAAAAAGTTGCCGAGATGTATCCGGACGGCTGCAAGACAGCAATCTTAAGAGGCGTTCAGGGACAGACCAATGACGATGACAGGTATAATGGATTCTTGGATAAGGCCGGAGATGTTGTAGAGCTTGTAGCTGAGCAGCACGCAAACTGGGAGACGGACCTTGGATATACAGCGGTACAGAATATTATTCAGGCCAATCCGGATCTTCAGGTTGTATACTGTGAAAATGATTTGATGGGAATTGGCGCTTATCAGGCAGTTGACGAGGCAGGTCTTACGGAGCAGATCAAGATTTTCTCATACGATGGCGTAACAGAAGGTCTTCAGTATGTAATTGATGAGAAATTTGTATCCACCTGCGCACAGCAGCCGATAGAGATGGGTAAACTTGGCGTTATCAACATGGCAAAGATTCTCGCGGGAGAGAAAGCGGAAACTTATATTGATACAGGATGTAAGCTTGTAACGATCGACAATGCAAAGGATACACTCGCTGAGACAGAGAAATATGCAGAAGAAATCAGCGCGACAAAATAATGTGGTATAAAGAGGGTTAAAGAATGAATTATAAACAATTAATTGTAGAAAGCGGAAAAAGGATGTCAGGCTCCGGCCTTACTGTAGAAACATGGGGAAATATTAGTTTCCGCGATAAAGAGACCGGACTTGTATATCTGACTCCAAGCGCAATGCTCTATGATACGATTGTGGAGGATGACGTAGTAGTATGCAGATTAGACGGAACGATCGTGGAGGGCGAAAGAAAGCCAACCATCGAAACAGAAATGCATTTGTCTGTTTATCGAAACAGAGAAGATGTAAATGCGATCATACATACGCACCCAATCTATTCGATGGTGTATGCGGCTCAGGGCAAGGATATCCCACTCATCATTGATGAGGCAGCGCAGATACTGGGAGATGTATGCAGATGTGCGGATTATGCGCTTCCGGGCAGTGCAGAGCTTGCGGAAAACTGTGTAAAAGCGCTGGGAGAAAGATCGAATAGCTGTTTGATCCATTCTCACGGGGCGGTATGCGTCTCGGGCGATATGGACGGCGCTTTTAAAACGGCGAAAGTACTTGAAGTAACAGCCCAGATTTATTATATGGTCGAAGCAACCGGCGGCAAACCGGCGGGAATCTCCGATGAAAATATAAAGGCAATGCAGGATTTCGTTAAAAACTCATATGGGCAAGGAAAATAGAAGATAAACAAAAATAAGTGTATGTTTAGGAACTGCCGCGCTAAATAAAGTGCGGCAGTGTCTTTTATATCATGGTCGGATGAGAGTATTAGCTGCGAATAAATAATTAATAAATTACACTAAATTTTTAGAAAATATTAACAAAATAATTTTCAAAATATTTAGAACATGCTATAATATTACCAATAATATAAGCGAAAAGAGGTAGGAGCATGAGAAAAATTATTAATTCGCCGGATAACGTCGTATCGGAGATGATGGAGGGCTATATCAGCGCCTATGGAAGATATTATGAGAAGCATCCGAATGTGAACGGCGTGATCCTGAAACAGAGGAGAAAAG
>CAMNTQ010000007.1 GCA_946558695.1 uncultured Lachnospiraceae bacterium | reverse complement strand
CCCCCCCCCCCCCCCCCCCCCCCCCCCCCCCCCCCCCCCCCCCCCCCCCCAAAACGCGATAAAGATAAAAGGGGAGGATAGAAGAAATGTGTTGCAAATTATACATATCAATGTACCACTATACAAGGGATTTAATGCATAGCCGATATCCAGATATTAAGGGATTGGATAAGTCTCTTTTTCGGCAACAGATTGAATTTATGAAAAATCACTTTCATATCGTAACGATGGAACAGGTCATTGCTGCAGTTGGAGGAAGATATGAACTCCCGGACAGGTCATTATTATTAACATTTGATGATGGATATGCGGATAATTATACGTTTGCTTTTCCTGTATTGGAAGAGTATGGTGTGCAAGGTTCATTCTTTATCCCCGGGAAGACGTTTGCAACACATCAGTTACTTGATGTGAATAAAATTCACTATATATTGGCCAGTGCAGATATTAACAAGCTGACTGAAGATGTAAAAAAAGAAATGGATTATTACCGCGGTATGGAATACGATTATGCGCCGACAGATGAATTGTTCCATGAATATGCTGTAGCAAATCGTTTTGATGCAAAGGAGACGATATTTGTTAAAAGAATGCTCCAGACGGTTCTTCCAGAAAAACTGAGGAATACTATTTCAAGTAATTTGTTTGAAAAATATGTAGGTATTTCAGAGGAGAAGCTGGCGTATGAACTTTATATGACTAAAGAGCAGATCAGAACTTTGAAGCGGCATGGTATGTTTATAGGATTTCATGGTTATGATCATTATTGGATGGGAAACTTATCGCCAGAGCAGCTGCGTAAAGATGTAGATATGGCATTAGAGACTTTGGATGAATTTATCGATAGAAAATGCTGGGCAGCGAATTATCCATACGGCGATTATAATCAGAAGGTGCTTGAGTATATTAAGAGTCAGGGAGCATGTGCAGGATTTACTACAGAAGTACGGGCAGCTGAGATTGGTGTTGACTCGGCACTTGAATTGCCGCGTCTGGATTGTAACGATTTCCCGCCGAAAAGCGAAAATTACATAAAATATTAGGAAAGCAGAGGTTAGATTATGTCAAAGGAAGAAGTGTTGAGTAAAGTTAATGAAATTTTTACAGATGCGTTTGATAGAGAAGATTTAGTTATTGGATTTGAGACTACCGCATCTGATGTTGAAGGATGGGATTCTCTTATGCAGATGAATCTTATTGAGATGATAGAGGATGAATTTGGTATGCGTTTTGACATGGATGAGGTGGTTGGAATGGAAAATGTCGGTTCAATGATAGATATTATAATTACACGAATTTAAAAGGAGCGCAGGAATGAACCATTATACGTTTGAAGAAATTGAAATAGGAATAAGTTCCTCTTTTGATTCTGTTATTACGGAAGAAGATATGAAACTGTTTGCTGATTTATCAGGTGACTTGAATCCTATGCATGTTGATGCTGATTATGCAAAATCTAAAGGGTACAAGGATAAGGTTGTATATGGCATGTTGGCTTCATCATTATATTCAACGTTAGTAGGAATGTATCTGCCAGGAGAGCGGTGTCTGATCAATAATTGTGAAGTTGATTACAGGAAACCCGTTTATGTAGGAGATAGCTTAACTGTAATGGGAGAAGTGACAGATAAGAGAAATAGTACAAGAAGAATTAAAGTAAAAGGAAAGACTATTAATCAAAATGGTGTTATTGTGAACACTTCGGAAATAACAATTAGTTTTACAGGTGATTGAAATGGATAAAGTGTATCTGATATTAGGGGCTTCTTCTGATCTGGGATGCGCCCTTATTGAAAACATTTTGAAGAAGGATGAGTCTGATTACAGGATAATTGCGCATTATCATTCTACTGATGAAAATATAAAATCTGTTATAAGAGATAGGAAAAAAAATAGAATTGAGACTATACAAAGTGATCTGAGTGATATAGAGTCAACGAAAAGATTTATTGATCAAATAAGTACTTCCGGACTGTATCCGTCACATATTATAAACTTTTCGGCAAGTGCTTATAAATTTAATCGTTTGGGAGAAATGGATATTGAAAGATTAAACAGGGATATGACCATTCAGGTCTACTCTTTTGTTATGATATGCCGGGCTTTTATTCCGCATATGGCAAAGGAAAAGTATGGAAGAGTTGTTGCGATACTTTCAGCAGCCACGAAAGGTGTTCCGCCTAAGAATACAACAGAATATACAACCGTAAAATATGCTCTGTTAGGGTTGGTTAAAAGCCTGGCGGCGGATTATGGTGATTGCGGTATTAATGTCAATGCTGTTTCACCCGGAATGATAGAAACAAAATTTATAAAAAACATAGGTAGAAAAATCAAGGAATTTGCTGCTGAAAAGAATCCTCAGCACAGAAATTTGAATGTAGATGATGTCATTCCTATAATAATGTTCTTATTATCAGAGAAATGTCAGTTTATGAATGGAACCAATGTAAATCTAAGCGGAATTCCGGATTAAGGGGCATGGAATGGAAGAGTATGAGATTAGATATGCTACAGTAAAGGATATACCGGCAATAAAGAAATTTATAGACGACAAGTGGAAAAAAGATCATATTCTTGTGAGGGAAGATGGATTATTTGAATGGCAATATACCAGTGATAAGCTTGATTATGTTATTGCCATTGATTCAAATGATATGATACAGGGGATGATTGGTTTTATATCTTATGATGATAGTTCCAAAAGAGATATTGCTACTTCTATGTGGAAATCAAATCCGGGAACAGGTTTTTTGGGAATAAAGTTGCTTATGTATATTCAGAATGAGGAGAAGCACAGAACTTTATTCAGTCCGGGCATAAATGTTGGAACTTCAGCCGGAATTTATAAAAGGATGAAGATTTTAACTGGAAAGATGAACCAGTGGTATCGTCTTAATGCGGCTGCTAAATATCAGATAGCAAAGGTGGAAGATTCTGAAATACCAGACATAGAAGTAAACAATGTGTCAATAATTAAAAAATATAATACATTTGAAGAATTTACCGAGGATTTTAATTTTGACAGATATGTGAGTAAGGAATCAGTTCCTTATAAAAGTATCTCTTATTTAAAGAGAAGGTACTTTTGTCATCCCATGTACAAGTATATGAGTTATGGGATAAAGATGGATGGAGTGAATACCAATGCTGTATTTTTTCTTCGTGTTCAGGAATATAATGGAGCCAGAGTCATCCGATTCGTTGACTGTGTGGGATATTTAGAAGCCCTGACATGCATTACACCATTTTTAGATAATCTTTTAGATAAAGAACATGCGGAATATATTGATATGTATGAGAAGGGTGTTCCGGAAGGAATGCTTCGCAAGGCAGGGTGGAAACGCGTAGATGAAACAAATAATATCATTCCAAATTACTTTTCGCCGTATGTGCAGTGCAATGTAGATATAAATTATTGTACCACTAATGAAAACATAATTTTGTTCAGAGGAGACGGAGATCAGGATCGTCCAAACTGAATTAGGGAAAATGCAGGCAAATGAAACATGGACTATTCTAAAAAGGATTTATTTGAAAAAATACAGGTGGTGTTGGAATGGACTATTTTAATTATCCATTAGATACAAAAACATTATATAGAAAAAAGGCTAAAATCAGGCGTGAATTATCTGCACAGTCTTCTATGTTAAAAAAGAAAATTGCTGTATTAGGAGGTTCGACAACGAATGAATTGGTGGAACAACTTAATATTTTTTTGTTGTATTATGGCATAGATGCGGAATTTTATCAGTCTGAATATGGTCAATATTGGCAGGATGCGATGTTCGGATCAAAAGGATTGGATCAGTTTGCTCCTGATATCATATATGTTCACACAAGTTGGAGAAATATTGATGTGTTCCCAGAAATAAATGATACAATGGATGATGTTGACGCTATGCTTGAATCGGAATATGGAAAGTTCAGAGCAATGTGGGAGAAACTTGAAGAAAAATTCCATTGTCCGGTAATACAGAACAACTTTGACAGACCTAATTACAGATTAATGGGAAACCGTGATATCTGGGATTATAGAGGAAGGAGTAATTATGTTTCCCGCCTTAATCAAAAATTTTATGAATATGCCCAAAATAATCATAATTTTTATATCAATGATTTAGAATATATTTCACAGGATTATGGTCTTTCGGAGTGGAATCATTCATTATACTGGCATATGTATAAGTGTGCTATGTGTATGGATGCCATACCGTATGTAGCCCAAAGTGTGGCAAATATAGTGAAGTCGATTTATGGGAAAAATAAGAAAGCACTTGTTCTTGACCTGGACAATACTCTATGGGGAGGTATAGTTGGAGATGACGGTATTGAAGGTATTAAAATCGGAATGGAAGTTTCAAAAGGACAAGTCTTTACAGAATTCCAAAGTTACTGTAAAAAATTGAAGGATATAGGAGTTATATTAGCTATAGATTCAAAAAATGAGATGGCTAATGCGCTTGCGGGATTAAATCATCCGGATGGAGTGCTAAAACCGGATGATTTTGTTGATATAAAAGCAAACTGGAATCCAAAGGATCAGAATTTAAAAGAAATAGCAGATGAGTTAACACTTGGAGTTGACAGTTTTGTATTCGTAGATGATAATCCGGCAGAGAGGGAGATTGTATCCGCACAATTGCCAGGGGTGGCCGTCCCCTTAATGGATACGGCAGAGAATTATATTAAGGTTCTTGATCACAGCGGATATTTTGAAGTGACTTCATTATCAGCGGAGGATATAAAGAAAACGGACATGTACCATGCGAAGGCTAAGGCAAGCAAAGCGGAAGCAACGTTTGCAGATTATGGAGAATATCTTGACAGCTTACGGATGACAGCATATATAGATGATTTTAAGACTGTATATATTCAAAGAATCGCACAGCTTACAAATAAGTCTAATCAATTTAATCTGACAACGCTTCGCTGCACAGAAGATGATATTAAAATAATGCAGAAGTCATCAGATTATGTATGCCTTTGCGGAAGATTGACCGATAAATTTGCGGATAATGGTCTTGTAACTGTTGTTATTGTGCAGAAAGCGGAAGATATATTCCATATAAGGCTTTGGCTGATGAGCTGCCGCGTGCTTAAAAGAGGGATGGAAGATACAATGATGAATGCTCTTGTTGAAGAAGCGCAAAGGTACAGTGTTAGCAAGATTATCGGATATTATTATCCAACTGTGAAAAATTCTATGGTAAAAGATTTTTATGGCATGATGGGATTTGTCAAAGTAAAGGAGGATGAGGACAAAAATTCAGAGTGGGAATTAGATATAAGCCATTATGATCCGAAAAAGCCACATATGCAGATATATAATTGCAGGGTGTAGAGCAGAGGAATAACCAAGTAGATTTATGAATGTGTTGAGAAAACAGGAATATTTATTATGATGTGCAGGGCAGGCAACTGCCTTGTTTTTTGTGGGCATATAGCTCTTTTTTGATTTTCTGTTTGATAAGAAGAAACAGGATTAAAGCGCTGTTCCATGTGATGGATGGATTCATTCCAATCTGTAAGCGGCTGTTTCTCCACGAGGATTATAAAATTTTTAGAAAAATCCGGTTATGCTGTTTAGAGTACAAGTTGTGATGTGTGGAGTTTGTCGAAATAAGTGGTATATTGTATAATTATTAGTGCAAAGTGTGGTTGATTTTGAGCGGATTCTTTATAGAAAAAGAAAGCAATAAAATATAACAGCATATAATTCATTTATACATCCACTTGATAAAACGATGTCAAGTGGATGTTTTTCAAAATGCCAAATAATTATTTTTTTTAAAGTGTAGTATTATTTGGCGGTTATTAATAGAAATGAGGGTAAATAATGTACTGGACGATAAGATTTAATATTGTGAATCAGCAGGATGAGTATGTAAAATGCATGGAGGTTATTGATTATATTTCAAATGGGAAGAAAGATAGGCTATCAAAAGATTTTCTGAGAGAAGTAGAGTATTGCCCTTCTGTAAAGAGGTTATCACTTAACGAATTCATGGAAGGGGACATTAAGAATTGTTATGATAAATGGCCGCGGATAGAGACAGGAGACGAAATAGAATATGTGTTTAATATAGATTGTTCAGATGAAAATGACATGGTGAATATCATCTACTTTTGTCTTGTAAACGATAAGTTGGACGGGGACGCAGTACTTTGTATAAAGAGCAGCTCGGGAAATTCAGAAAAAATAGCAGCAAACATTAAAGATTTACTTTCAGTCCTTTTTATAAAGAAGAGAATAAAGAGTTGTTATACATTGACGGATAGTGGATTAAGGAAAGTAAGGGGAACCCATAGAATAGTTCGGCGTTTTTCTCCGATTTTTATGATTGACGAGAGCGATGAGTCAGTAGCATACTGGCATCAGTCAGTGCATACATTTTTGTTGAAACTTTATAAGAAAGTGCGGGTTGGGAGTAATAAATATGTATATACAGAAAACTATTTCCTCCCGCATATATGTCCGAAAGCTTTAAAGGGCAGGTATTCTGATGACATTGAAATAGAAAAATTTGAACAGGATACATGGTTAATGAGTATTTTTTCGGAATGTTTCTGTACGGGGGAAGTAAAGAAAGAAACACATGTTGATTTTATAGAAAAAAGATATCAAATATGGAAGTCAGAGAAATTATTTGAACATGTAAAAGATATGTCTCTGCTTGCAATGTATATTTTTTGTATATCCGAGTATTTTTTAAAAAATAATGTATCACATTCTATGGAGCGGATAGAGCAGGCAATCTTCGATGCCAGAGATATGGCAGAAGGCTTGCTTCAAATTCTTGAAAATATTTATCATTCTGAAAACGGAAGAGGTTATTTTTGTTTTCGAGTTCATAATAACATAGAAGGCAGAAGTAAAGGATATCTTAAAAGCCACTATCCGGAATACATAGGAAATAAAAGAAAAACAGCAGAACAAGACGTCAACTATTTGGAAGTAAAAATTGCCGATTATTCTCACTATACGATACCAGATCAGTTTTATATAAATTTTGAAAAGCGAAGAAAAAATGCAGGAAATGAAGAAATACGAATTTACAATAAAATTCAAAAAAAGGCAAAGGATATTAAAGTCAGATCCTTTTTTGAAACTTTAAAGTTTTGGGATGTATATAATTCTATATCTGAAAATGTGGTTCATCATTATGGTCTGCAGGTGTTTGAATCTTTGGTATCCTGCTATGAAGGATATTTTAGAGTAAGAAGCCAGGGGAAATATCAGATAGATTTGGAGAAAGAATTTTATCGGTCTGTTCTGAAAAATGTGAAGAGTCATCGCCCTTCCAAATGGGGAATACCTGGAACACAGTATGATATTCTTTTGCCTTTTAAGACACGGGAAATTATGCAGGATACATCCTTGAATGTCAATATTGATTATACAAGCAGTCTGCTTGAAAAATATAACATGTCTAAAAAAATATTTGACTTTACAACAGAGAATTGTACAAGGGTATTTCTTGAAGTGTCAGGTAGCGGAATCATGTCTTTTCAGGAAAAAAAGGAGAAAACGATCAGGGAATTATCCGCAATACTTCAGAATGCATTGGAAGGGCAAGAGAGTGACGATAATCTGATCATTCATTTTTCAGCACAAAAGATAGCCTTGACTATGATTGAAATGTTTTGTAAAGCAGTGATTCTTTACATTGCGCAAAGACCAAAGGGACAGAAATGTTTTATTATGGTGACAGAATGTACTCAGTCGCATTTTGTTGAGATTACGAGAATGATGGCGCTGTTTTACAATAAACAGGGAAATAACCCCTTAATGGGCGGCACACAGATTTTCATGAGCGGTCAGAAAGAAGGCGAGGAATTCCTGATTACGGGAACTAATTTGGGAGAAGCAATTGGAAGCAGCGAAAAGCTTGCATTTGCCAGATGTATACATCCGAACTGCCTGAAAATTCTAAAAAAAATGTTAAAAAAACGTGTAAAAGACAATCGGAAAATGAGTGCTGATGCAATGAATACTAATGTTAGTATTGCGCCGTTTGATATGCTTGAGTATAATAAAGAAAAAGAAACATTGTTTGAACGAAGTTTGCAAAGCACATTAAAACAGGATGTCCAGTCTGAGAAATTTGGATGTAAGATGGAAGGGCTACATGTAAGGATCGGCTCTAAAATTCACGTAAGAACTTTTTATGAGGCCGAACTTTTGTTCCATAATAATTATTACACCTCGCGTTTTGCTTATTGGCTTTTTCATGAATTAATGAATCATAAAGGACTGAATAAAAAGAAAAGATTTATTTTGGTTGGTTATGAAAATTATTCGGAAATGTTGTTGAATGAGCTCTGCAACATGTTTGGAAATTCAGATATTCATACAGAGTATTTGATCTATGAGCAAAAAGCGGTTGGTAAATTCAGAGGACGAGTCGATTATGAAGAGTGTAAAGACTGCCAGTTCGTAATAATTGTTCCGATTAACTCAACTATGACTACGCATATCAAGGTCTCGGGCTTTCTTGAGAGAACAATTAAGGAGTCTCTGAAAAAGAAAAATGATCAGGAATATGAAAAATTTCAACTCAGTACGGTACTTAATTATGGTATTATATTAATATCTCATAAAGAAGAAAATCTGTACTGGGAGAAAAGTATAGGAGAGAAAAATGTAATTATCTCTAAAATCAGTCGGGAAAAAATGAAGTACTTTACAGAAGTGATTTCTGAATGGGAGCACCCGTTAAGTTGTAAAGCATGTTTTCCAAAAGATGATTACACAAAAGAAGTGCCATTAGTAGAAACGAGTAAGGCATCTGTAGTGCCTATGCATGCAATTGGAATCAGAAAGAAAAATATGTCTGAGGACATACATGATGTATCTGAACCAGAAATGAAAAAATTGGAGGAACTGTCGGAGTTTCTTATATATGATCATATAGAACGGAATGGCAATCATTTCAGCTATTATTTTGCGACTGAGAAATTATGGGATTTTCCGGATGTGAGGAAAAATGTTCAGGAGTGGCTGAAAGAGAAAAAGAAATTATTGCCTGTCGAAGAGTGTAAAGTATATGATATTATTGTAGCTCCTTTGCATTTCAGCAATACTGCATTTTTAGAAGAGGTAAATGCATACCTTTTCAGCAATGCGGCATTAGTTTTACATTTTGACGTAGATAAAGAGTTCAGAATGAATGTAAAAACGAAGTACAGTTCTGTGCAGCAGCTATATGATAATTTGTGTACGGATGATGAAAGGTCAGTTATCAATTTCAGCTTCATTGATGACACCATAATTTCGGGGCACACATATAATAGAATGAAAAGTCTCATGAGTTCTCTGGTTACTGTAAGACCGAACAGTAAAGTAGAGATTCATATCTTCAAGTATGTAGTGCTTTTGCTTAACAGAATGTCAAATTCTTCCATAACAAATTATATTAAAGATACAAAATATTTTATGGCTTACTTTAATCTGAACATTTCATCCATGCGGGTGAATTCAGATGCCTGTGTTTTATGCAAAAAATATGATGAGTGGGAGACGTTGGCGGAACAGGCTTCTCTGAACGAAGTATGCAAGTACTGGAAGAATAAATGCAACAAAATAAAGTGTAAGCCGATTGAAACAGTAGATTTGGCGAAAAGAGATTCTTTGCGTCAGAAACGTGCAAAACAGTATATGATAACTTCACATAAAGCTAAAAAGCTGTTAGATGTTTTGTGTGATAGCGCCAGTAATGATGAGATTCAATTTCAAATTGTGGATAGATTGTTTCCCGAGGATGTAAACAACAATTTTGAAAAAATGGTTGCTGTATTAAAGATATTAGGACGCCCTTTTCTGACGTTCCGAAAGGAAGAAAAAGAGGCAGTTTTTGAACTTATGCTGAGGATGTTGGAAGCTTTGCTGCAGGATTCAGAACCAGATGGAAATCGGAAATTTGACCGTATCGTGAGACAATTGCGGAGTGATAAAGACAACAGAACAAAAATAATTACGATGTTGTTGAATAGACTTGCGGAATTAGAATCAAACTATATTATAAGAATGCGAAGCATGAACCGGATTTTAGAATATTGTAATACGATAACAGATGAGACGCTTCGCAGAGAGTTCGCGGAGAATTATCTAAATAGGGTAAAGCAGCTTGTTGGACAAAGCAATGATTTTGCCAAAGGATTATTTTTAGAGTATTTATTGTTGTACGGTGAGGAATATCAGGATAATTTTTCAGAGAAAGAGTTTGTATCGTTGATAGGTAAAGATGATAATATATCATTTAAAAGAAACGTATATCTGGAAAATACCAAATTGGTAAATTACGGAGTAGAATATCTTGCGGATTGCTTTATTAATAATATGGAATATACGGCAGAGAAAATGAAAAAAGTGCTGAATGAAAATTATTACTTTGATAATTTTATTCAATATCTTTCTTTCCATAAAATGATCGAAATTGATTCAAAAGGCAAGATTCAAAAGTTTGTTTCATCTGATGCAGCGAGTAAGCTTGAAGGAATGGTGCGATTCCAGTTATTATATCAGAAGATTTTTGATGAATGGAAGATATCAGAAGCAGTTCCAGAAAAAGAACTGCAAAATGAAGAGGATTACAAAAATGATTTTGCGGAAATGCTGAAATATTTAAAACTTGCAAGCGGTGCAATAGACGGGGAAATTATTGTACCTTACAGAGATCCGAACGAATCAGATAAATATATTGCTTTGGAGTTAGGAGAAAGCAGTGAAATCCGTCGGATGGAAAATACAGAACAATACTTATTGACGTTTATGAAAGAGAATACAGAATTTGAAAAAGATACTTATACAATCTGCAGTGAAAGTAATGGATTAAAAAGGATTTTATTGAAATTTTGTGATGAAACAGATGTAAGAAATGATAGAACATCGACGATCTTTATGCTATTTCTTTTTAAGACTGAAAAAGATGGTATGTTGTTGCATGCATTGAAAAATTTATTGGTTTTTAGAAGTAAGATTTGGAAAATTCTGAATTTGTCGGGCGGTACTTTGCTACAGAATTGGACGGATAATCTTTTTTATAAACAGCAAATGCTAAAGTCCAGAGCAGTCGGACATTCCGAGTTTGAATCTTTGGTCAGACAATTTGATGAATTAACAGATATTGTTTCAGAACAAACAAACACAAATGAGAGAGCCATATATAAAAAATATTTTGAACTTCTGGTAAACAGTATGATCGGATATATGAATTCCCAGGTTCTGGGAGGCAAAGGGAGAGATTATATAGTATCTGACAATATGAAATTTATGGAATTCTGGAAGGGCGAGGAGAAAACTTTTGAAGCAATGCGTTTAATATGGAAATTAAATGTTAATTTTAAGGAAGACGCAGAAGCTTTGCTGGCGGAAAGGAGGATAAGAAGAGAAGCAGCAAAGAAAAATAAAGCACCGAAACCAGAGGCATTGAGAATACTTTTTCTTGCAGTCTTCCAAAATGCGGTAAAACACGGTTTATATAATAAAAAAAGCGGCAGGGAAGTTGTCATTTCTGTAGAAGGAAATAATCTATGCATTTCTAATGTTGTAGAAGAAACGGAAAAAGAAAAGATAGAAAAAAACATAAAACTGGAGGCTTACCGTACAGGGGAAGGAATTTCTCAGGCAGTTATATTTGATACGTGCCAAAGCTGGTACGAAAATGTACAATATGATAAAATGTTTGTACTGGAGGAAACAGAAAGTGACCATAAAAGTTGGCTTTACGTGGTAAAATTGCCGATCATAGAAAAGGAGGATGGAAAATGACACCTTATAGGATTATTTTAATTGAGGATCGAAAAAAAGATGCGGAGGAAATTGTTGATTGCCTGGAAGAATTGATGAAAAAGCGAGATGATAAGAAATATAACTTTCGTATTGAGCATATAGAGGGTAAAAAAGCAGAGAAGTATGAAGAAGATGAATATTTGCATTATGATGAAAGTGTGATTGATGAAATAGAAGCAAAATATTTAGAATCGAGTCAAAAAAAAGAGAAAATGGGATTATTATTGGATGTTATGCTCACAAAGGAGGATCTTGAGAGCAGCCTGTCAAGCTATTATCCTCAGGCTGAGTTGGCAAAACGGATTTATTTTGAATTTCACGATTCCATGCCGGTGTATATGATAACTGCTTCGCCGGTTTTCGCAATACAGAGTGATATTATCATGGGAGTAGACCTGTCCGAACAGTATATTGCCAAGAATGCGCTTTTACGATATAAATTTGAAAACAATATTGCCAAGTTATTTGAATTTTACCAGAATTTTAATTTTGAAGAAAATTGCGAAGAGGGAAATTATGTATAAATGGATATATTTAGAATCCGATCAGAAATTGGCAAATGAAGAGATTGAGCAGCTTCAAATTTATGACATGCCAAAAAAACCATTATATCATTATACCTCAAGGGAAGTGTTTTGGCTGATCATAGAGAGCGAAAGCCTTCTGGCAAGGCATATCATGTTTTCAAATGATTATCAGGAAAATATGATTGGCAAAAAGAAAATAGAACAGGCGATGGAGAAAGAGAATGTTCACATAACGGAGATAGAGTCACTGCCATTTATGATATGCTTTTGTGAAGAAAAAGATTTGCTTAGCCAGTGGCGCGGATATGCTAAAGAAGGCATCGCACTGGAATTTGATTTTTCAAAAGGATTGTATGACATAAATAAAGTATTTTCTTCTTATTATTGTTATACGATTATGAATCATGATTCTGAAACAGAATATATTTTGGAAAATGAGAAAGATGAGAAAGTTGTTACGAGGGCAATTGTGTCTCCCTATTCAGTGATTTATACTGAAAATGAAGAACAAGTTGATGATGAAATTACGAAAAAAATTAATCAAATAGCTAAAGCTGCAGAGCAAAGCAGACAGCAGTACGCAGCTGGAATGATTCCATATATAAAGAATAATAAATTTAAAGAGGAAAAAGAATATCGGTTGATTTTTGACATGAAGCAGCTTGTTCCTGAAACGCAACAACATCTATTGCAGAAAAAGTATGTATATTTAGATGTAAACGGTATCAAAAAGCCTAATATCAGAGTTAAATTTGGAGATCAGTCAGTTGCGGAAGAGGGAGGTACAATAAAATTATATTACAGCAATGAAAGCTGGACCAATATATTGGAAAAGTTGCTACAGGAATTAGCTAACACAATAAAAATTGAACTAGTTATAGTTGAGGATACATATAAAATGTCTTTGGATGAGATCGTGGTTTCAAATGGAAAATTTCAGGAAAAGGTATGTGCAAGTCTTCGTTCAAAAATGAGGCAGCAAACACCACCAGTTCAAAATATTAAGATTTGGTGTGATGGACATTTGCCGATAAGAAGAATTATTGTCGGTCCCAGTCCGGACGCAGAGCTGATGAAATGTAGTATTGAAGAATATTTGAAAACAAAATACTGGATGCGGGATATTCGTGTTGATATTTCAGAAATACCGCTGAGAAACTAATCTAATTTCAAAAATTGCGTGTTACGGAATGAATTATATTTAAACAGGAGATAAGTAATCATGAAAGGTATCATACTAGCCGGAGGTTCCGGCACCAGATTATATCCGCTCACGCGGGTTACGTCCAAGCAATTGCTTCCGGTATATGACAAGCCGATGATCTATTATCCGCTTTCCACTCTGATGCTTGCAGGGATCAGAGATATTCTGATCATCTCAACCCCGGAGGATACGGAGAGATTTGAAAGCCTCTTGGGAGACGGGAGGAATTTTGGAATCCATCTTTCCTATGCGGTTCAGCCGACGCCTGACGGACTTGCGCAGGCTTTTATCATCGGGGAGGAATTTATTGGTGATGAGCCCTGCGCCATGGTGTTGGGAGATAATATTTTTTATGGCGGTTGGTTTCGGAAGAATTTAAGAGATGCCGCGCGTGATGCGGAAAATGGATATTCCACGATTTTCGGATATTATGTAAAAGATCCGGAGAGATTCGGCATTGTTGAGTTTGATGATAAGAGGAATGTTCTTTCGGTTGAGGAGAAGCCGGAGAATCCGAGGTCTAATTACTGTATTACAGGGCTGTATTTTTATGACAAGCGTGTCGCACGGATGGCGAAAAAGGTACGGCCTTCTGCAAGAGGAGAGCTTGAGATTACAGACTTGAACCGCTTATATCTGGAAGACAAGAGTCTGAAAGTGCAGATTCTTGGCCGCGGTTTTGCGTGGCTGGATACCGGAACCATGGACAGCCTTATGGATGCGGGAACATTTGTACAGACGGTGCAGAACCGTCAGGGCGTCGTTATATCGGCTCCAGAGGAGATTGCATTTCACGAAAAGTGGATCACAAAGGAAGAACTGCTGGCATCGGCAAGGCTTTACGGGAAATCTCCATATGGAGAGCATCTTAAGAGAGTCGCTGATAACAGGCTGGTATATGAAGGAGGAAATGTATGACGATTATTGTTACAGGAGGAGCGGGCTTTATAGGCGCTGGTTTTGTCTACTACATGTTGGAGAAATATCCGGATTACAGGATTGTATGCGTGGATTGTCTGACCTATGCGGGGAATCTTTCTACGCTTCGGGAAGCGCTTGAAAATCCCAATTTCAGGTTCTGTAAGGTAAATATCTGCGACCGGGAGGCGGTTTATGATCTGTTTGAGGACGAGCGCCCGGATATGGTCATCAATTTTGCGGCGGAATCCCATGTGGACAGGTCAATTGAGAATCCGGAGGTCTTTCTTGACACGAATATCAAGGGGACGGCGGTCATGATGGATGCCTGCAGAAAGTACGGTATCCGGAGATATCATCAAGTATCCACAGATGAAGTGTACGGCGACCTGCCCCTTGACAGGCCGGATTTGTTCTTTACAGAGGATACGCCGATCCATACAAGCAGTCCTTACAGCTCCTCAAAAGCAGCAGCGGACTTGCTGGTACTGGCTTACTATAGGACTTACGGGCTGCCGGTGACGATCAGCAGATGCAGCAATAATTATGGGCCGTATCAGTTTCCTGAGAAATTGATCCCTCTTATGATCGCCAACGCTTTGGCGGATCAGCCGCTGCCTGTATACGGTGAGGGGTTAAATGTCAGAGACTGGCTGTATGTGGAGGATCACTGCAAGGCGATCGACCGGATCATTCACAATGGAAAAGTGGGAGAGGTTTATAATATCGGCGGCCATAATGAGATGAGAAATATTGATATCGTGAAGATCATTTTAAAAGAGCTTGGAAAGCCGGAGAGCCTGATTACGTATGTGGCGGACAGAAAAGGCCATGATATGCGTTATGCCATTGATCCGTCAAAGATTCATAAGGAGCTTGGATGGATCCCGGAGACAAAGTTTGCCGATGGGATCAGGAAGACGATACAGTGGTATCTGGATCATCAGGAATGGTGGAAGACAATTATTTCCGGGGAATATCAAAGCTACTATGAGCGGATGTACGGGGAGATTCGTTAAGAGTGTACAGGGAAGCTATATGGGAAGCAAAAAAGATGAGATGACGGTGTCAAATGAAGTTATGCTGAATGCGGCGAAAGCTCTCCGGGAAAATGCCGGAAAGATAATAGTGGTTCTAATTAATACTACTTATATTTGTGGGCGAAATTATTGTTCAAACAGAAGGTATGATGTCTCTTAAAAAGGCAATGACTATTGAAGACATGAAAATTATCGGGACTTTGGAGATAATATTGCGCATATGTGCGGCGATAACAGCGATTTTTGGAGTAGTACTAAAAAATACTACTATTTAATTTTGGAAAAACTGTTGAAAATTGTGTTGAAAGTCGCAAAAATCCCCTTGATTTTCTGGCTTTTCCGTGCTATGATATACCAGTATGCCGCACAATGAGGTTTTCAAGTGCTGCCACAGTACGCATACATATCGTTTTGATATTGTTGATAATGGCAGACACCGTAGTTGGCGAGTAATGATAATAGGAGGTGCCATATGTACGCGATTATAGCAACAGGTGGTAAACAGTACAAAGTAGCCGAAGGCGATATCATTAAAGTAGAGAAACTTGGTGCAGAGGCCGGAGAATCTTATACTTTTGACCAAGTGCTTGCAGTCAGTGACAACGGTCTGAAAGTCGGCGATCCGACAGTTGCGGGAGCGACGGTTGAGGCGTCTGTAGTTGGCAACGGTAAAGGCAAAAAGGTTATCGTTTACAAGTACAAGAGAAAATCCGGATACCACAAAAAGAACGGTCACAGACAGCAGTATACAGCAGTTAAGATTGAAAAGATCAATGCGTAATTTGGAGTTTTATCCATGATTCATGTAACCATTTACCAGAACAAAAGAAAAGAGTATACCGGATTTAAGACATACGGGCATGCCGGATTTAGTGATAAAGGTCAAGATATCGTGTGTGCGGCCGCATCTGTATTGATCATTAATACGGTGAATGCGATCGAGAAGTTCGCGGAAGACAGAACCTCTTTGGTGTCAGACGACGCAGAGGGTGTGATTGATTACTCGTTAAAGGATAAGCCTTCGAAAGAGGCGAAGCTTTTGCTGGATGCGATGGTTCTTGGACTTGTGGAGATGTCTGATGATGAGAACTATGCAGAATATATTGATTTAACATTCGAGGAGGTGTAACAACCATGATGAAATTAAACCTTCAGTTTTTTGCTCATAAAAAAGGTGTTGGTTCCACAAAGAACGGCCGTGATTCTGAGTCGAAAAGACTCGGCGCGAAGAGAGCGGACGGGCAGTTTGTAAAAGCCGGCAACATCCTTTACAGACAGCGCGGAACAAAGATTCACCCAGGTATTAATGTTGGGCGCGGCGGCGACGATACATTGTTTGCACTTGTGGACGGTGTTGTGAGATTTGAGAGAAAAGGAAGAGATAAGAAGCAGGTTTCTATCTATCCTGTAGCTTAATTTGTCTGATTGGGCTTATGAGAGTGTTGCTTGATAACTGTTTGCAGTTATGCGGCAGCGCTCTTTTTTTGATAACAGTCAGTCATGTATGGCTGAACGTCTCTTATAAAGATTTGTAAAGATAAAATGGAAAGAAAGAGGATAGTGTATGTTTGCGGACAGAGCAAAGATATTGATACGTTCCGGGAAGGGCGGCGACGGACATGTCAGTTTCCGGCGCGAGCTGTATGTGCCGAACGGCGGACCGGACGGCGGTGACGGCGGACGCGGCGGCGATGTGATCTTTGAGGTTGATGAAGGATTAAATACTCTTCAGGATTACCGCCACCGGAGAAAATTTGCGGCAAAAGACGGTGAGCCGGGCGGCAAAAGACGGTGTCACGGTTCCGATGCTGATGATATAGTCTTAAAGGTGCCGGAGGGAACGGTCATTAAAGAGGCGGATTCTGACAAGGTGATTGCGGATATGTCCGGGGATAACCGCAGGCAGATCATCTTAAAGGGAGGAAGAGGCGGTCTTGGGAATCAGCACTTTGCAACGGCCACTATGCAGATTCCCAAATACGCACAACCCGGACAGCCCGCAAGGGAGCTTTGGGTGAAGCTGGAGCTTAAAGTGATCGCGGATGTAGGGCTGGTGGGTTTTCCGAATGTCGGAAAATCTACGCTTTTATCCCGCGTAACGAACGCACAGCCCAAAATTGCCAATTATCACTTTACCACCTTGCAGCCGAATCTGGGCGTTGTGGATCTGGAAGGCGCAAATGGATTTGTGATTGCGGATATTCCGGGATTGATCGAAGGCGCATCTTTCGGCGTGGGGCTTGGACATGAATTTCTGCGCCATATCGAGCGTACAAAGCTGATGATTCATGTCGTAGACGCCGCGGGCAGCGAGGGAAGAGATCCGGTTGACGACATCTTTAAGATCAATCAGGAGCTTAAGGCATATAATCCTGAGATTGCCGCAAGACCTCAGGTAATTGCGGCAAATAAGATTGATCTGATCTATACGCAGGAGGAAGAAAATCCGGTTGATAGATTAAAAAAGGAATTTGAGCCGAAAGGAATCAAGGTGTTTCCTATTTCGGGAGCCACAGGTCAGGGAATCAAGGAACTTCTATATTATGTGTCAGAGCAGCTGAAAGGACTTGAACAGGAGACGATTGTGTTTGAACAGGAATATTTTCCGGAGGATGAGCTTATTTATCTGGAGCTTCCTTATACAGTTGAAAAAGAGGATGGCATGTTTGTAGTAGAAGGTCCTAAGATTGAAAAAATGCTGGGCTATACGAATCTGGATTCTGAGAAGGGCTTTGCGTTTTTTCAGAAATTCCTGAAGGATACCGGTATCCTTGACGAGCTTATCGCTGCCGGAATCGAAGAGGGTGATACGGTTAAGATGTATGGGCTTCAATTCGATTATTATAAGTAAACGGTTAACATGAAAATTGTAATTTACAGGAGTTTTATCTATGACGACAAAACAGAGAGCCTATTTAAAAAGCCTTGCGATGACGATGGAGCCGGTGTTCCAGCTTGGCAAGGGCAGTATGACACCAGAATTTACAAAAGCAATTGACGAAGCTTTGGCTGCGAGAGAACTGATTAAGGTCAGCGTTCTGAAAAATTGCGCTGACGATCCGAAGGAACTGGCGCAGCTTCTGGCGGAACGAACACGTTCCGACGTGGTTCAGGTAATCGGAAGAAAAATCGTTCTTTACCGCGAGGGAAAGGATAAAAATAAAAAGATAACGCTTCCATGATCCAAAGGAAAGAAACAGTGGCTGGAAATGAAAACTGCATGTGAGGATAGATGACATGAGGATAGGAATTATGGGAGGTACTTTTGATCCCATTCACAACGGACATCTTGCGATTGCCAAAGCTGCGTACGAGCAGTTCGGACTTGATAAGGTCTGGTTCTTGCCCAACGGAAACCCGCCTCATAAGGCGTTGACAGATATCGGTTCATCCATTGAAGACCGAATCCGGATGGTAGAGCTTGCGATTGCTGGACATACGGGATTCCGGCTTGAGACATATGAAGCGCGCCGGAAGAGTATTTCCTGTTCATATGAGACAATGGAACACTTTACAAAGACTTATCCGGAAGATGATTTCTTTTTCATTGTCGGAGCAGATTCTTTGTTAACAGTTGACAAATGGGTGCATCCGGAGAGATTGTTTCCCACTTGTACCATACTTGCGGCTTTCCGGGATGAAATGGATACAAGGGAGGAAATGGAACGGCAGATCCATTATTTAAAAGAAAGGTATCGTGCGAAGTCGGAACTTCTCATTTCGCCGGTTATAAAGGTTTCTTCATCGGAACTGCGGGAGCGGATCAAGACCGGAAAGAGTATTCGGGGGTTTGTGCCTGAAAAAGTAGAGGAATACATTAAAAAGGAATGTTTGTATGAATCAGAAAATTAACAAAATCAATAAAAAACTGCGGAAAAAGCTTGATAAGGAACGTTATGAGCATACGCTCGGAGTGATGTACACGGCTTCGGCGCTTGCCATGTGCCATAATGCGGATATCGAACAAGCGCTTTTGGCAGGACTTTTGCATGACTGTGCAAAATGTATCCCGAACGATAAAAAGATTAAACTGTGCCGAAAGTACCGTCTGGAAGTATCGGACGTCGAGCTTGAGAACCCGAGTCTCTTGCATGCAAAACTTGGGGCGTTGATGGCGAAAAAGAAATACCGTGTGGAAGATTACGAAGTGCTGTGCGCGATTAAAAGCCATACGACGGGGAAACCGGCGATGACCTTATTAGAGAAGATTATCTACATTGCCGATTATATCGAACCGGGGCGGGATGAACTTCCCAATATGGCAGAGGTAAGAAAACTGGCATTCTGCGATATTGATGAATGCCTGCACCGGATGCTCAAGGATTCTCTTGTGTATTTAAAGAGCAGGAATCTTCCGATTGATAAAATGACGGAAAAGGCATATTATTATTATAAAAAATGTTAAAAGAGCAGGAGGGGTAAGATGAATCAGGAACAGAATATGATTCACATTATTTATGATGCCCTTGCGGAAAAAAAGGGCGAGGATATCAAAGTGATCGATATATCCGAAATCTCAGTTATGGCGGATTATTTTGTAATTACGAACGGAAACAGCGCAAGTCAGATGGACGCTCTTGTGGAAAATGTTGAGGAACAGATGCACAGGACAGGCCACCGCTTAAAACAGCGGGAGGGCAATAAAGGCGGCGCGTGGGTGCTGTTAGATTATGGCGATGTAATCGTGCACATCTTCGATAAGGAAAGCCGTTCTTTTTATAATCTTGAACGTATATGGAACGACGGCAAGACTGTCGAGATGCAGTAAAAATAAGTTCTTTTAAGGGAAAATAAGCATATTCCACGGAGAAGCGTGTGTTGGAAAGCGCGAACTCCGGCGGATATGCTTATTTTGCGGCAGAGACTCGGTTTACAGGAAACGGAATACACCGATTACTTTTCCCAGAATCACGCAATCTGGAACAATAATTGGATCCATCGTGTCATTTTCCGGCTGAAGGCGGATAATGCCTTCTTCTTTATAGAAAGTCTTAACAGTAGCCCCGTCTTCAATCAATGCAACCACCATCTCGCCGTTATCGGCTGTCTCTTGTTCTCCTACAAGTACATAATCTCCATCAAATATCCCGGCGTTGATCATACTTTCACCCTTCACTTTAAGCATAAATGTCTGCTTATTCGGCATAAATTCCATAGGGATAGGAAAATAGTTCTCGATATTCTGCTCCGCCAGAATCGGTTCGCCCGCCGCAACACGGCCTATAATCGGAACATTGACCATCTCACGGCGGATCATGTGGAAGCTGTCGTCTAATACTTCGATCGCTCTTGGTTTTGTGGGATCTCGTTTTATATATCCGTTTTTCTCCAAGGTCTCCAGATGGGAGTGGACAGAAGAAGTGGATTTCAGATTCACTGCTTCACAAATATCACGCACTGCCGGCGGAAAACCTCGTTCTAATATCTGCGATTTAATATATTCCAGAATCTCAAGCTGCTTTGCGCTAATCTTACCTTGTGCCATACACACATCCTCCCTTTCCTATAATTTGACTACAAAAATGTGAACGAATTTCTTTTGCTGTAACTATCATATCACAACAAAAGGAAAAAAGCAAACAAATGTTTAGAAAATATGTTCGCATTTTTTCTTTTAATCTATTGACAGACAAACTCTTGTTCTGTATAATAACGAAGAACAAAAGTTCTGAACAAGAATTCGATATGAAAATGGAGAAAAATATATGACGCAGGAGGGATTGTGATGAGCAGGATGATAAGAACAAGCCGGAAAAAGAAATGCAGACGGACAGATTGTATGCAGTATGGCATACATAGATCATACGATCCGCGCAGCATCAAAATACAAAAGATGATATCCGGATTTTTAATTTTGATAATCACATTTATGTTCAATATCATTGTAAATTGTAATTTTGCAAAAGCTGAAGACAATTCTGTGACTGCGGATTTAAGTGGAAACAAATGTTTTAAAAGTATTGTTCTTGAATATGGAGATACTTTGTGGGGAATCGCCGCAGAATATAAAGGCGGTTATTATGAGTGTACTCAGGACTATATAGATGAGGTTATGTCAATGAACCATCTGACGACAGACAAGATACACGCAGGTCAGTACCTGACCGTCCCATATTATGAAACTTATGATTGCCGTATGGAAGGATACGGTATTGAGAACGTTGAAAATACAGAGTAGTATTAAAAAGAACTACTAATTGACATAAATATATCTATACGTAAAATACTGATTTTTCCAAAAGATATGGACAAAGAAGATAAAATATGATAAAATATAGATATTTTAAGAGGGTTTTAAGGGGGATTTTATATGGCGAAACAACGTACCTATCATGAACAAACAACGATTGATTATACATTGCGGCTGAGAGAGATTCTAAAGACGCTGCCGCCTTTCACACATGATTTTTTCCGTGCTATCGAGCCGACATCATCTATACGGACAAGGATGAATTATGCGTATGATATCAGAGTCTTTTATCATTATCTGATGGAGAATAATCCGATTTACAGTTATTATACGATCGATCAGTTCAGTGCGGCTGATTTAGAGCGGCTGGAACCTGTGGATATTGAAGAATATATGGAATATCTTAAAGTTTATAAGAGGGATGACGACGAGACGATGGTGAATGGCGAACAAGGACTTGCAAGGAAGATGTCCGCGCTGAGAAGCTTTTATGGCTACTATTACAAGCATCAGTTAATCTCCAGCAATCCAACTCTGCTTGTGGATATGCCGAAGATTCATGAAAAAGCGATTATCCGGCTGGATGTTGATGAAGTTGCCTTGCTGCTTGATTTTGTAGAGTCAGCAGGCGAGAAACTCACTGGACAGGCGCTGACATATTATCATAAGACTAAGGTGAGGGATCTGGCAATCCTTACATTGCTCTTAGGCACCGGTATCCGAGTCTCAGAGTGCGTGGGGCTTGATTTGGAGCATGTCGACTTTAAGAATAACGGTATTACCGTAACCCGGAAGGGCGGAAATCAGATGGTCGTCTATTTCGGAGATGAAGTTGCGGCTGCATTAAAACAGTATATTGAGGGGGACCGAAAGGCCGTTACTCCTCTCTCCGGACATGAGCATGCACTTTTTTTATCGACACAGAGACGGCGGATGGGTGTGCAGGCAGTTGAGAATATGGTAAAGAAGTATGCCAGACAGGTCACACCTAATAAAAAGATTACACCTCACAAACTGCGCAGTACTTACGGTACTTCTCTTTACAAGGAGACGGGGGATATTTACCTTGTTGCCGATGTTTTGGGACATAAAGACGTGAATACGACGAAAAAGCATTATGCGGCGATTGATGAGGACAGGCGGCGCATGGCAGCATCCGCGGTTAAGCTAAGGGAATCCTAACAGAATAAAGATCAGAATCAGAACAAGAAATCAGAAAGGTGATAGAAAGATGAAGCTGCAGCAGCTTTTAAGTTATACAAGAAAAGCCGTGGATGAATATCAGATGATTGACGAGGGGGATCATATTGCAGTCGGGATCTCCGGAGGAAAGGACAGTCTGACACTTTTATATGCCCTGCATGGTCTGAAACGTTTTTACCCGAAACATTTTGAATTAAGTGCCGTAACCGTAGATTTAGGTTATGAAAAATGTGATTTTTCGCCTGTTGCCCAATTGTGTAAGGAGCTTTTTGTTCCTTATCACGTTATAAAAACGGACATTGCCCGTCTTCTGTTTGAGGAACGGAAAGAAAGCAATCCCTGTTCCCTGTGCGCAAAGATGCGAAAAGGTGCGCTGAATCAGGCGGTAAAGGAGAAAGGCTGCAATAAGGTTGCCTATGCCCATCACAAGGATGATATTGTTGAGACAATGCTTTTGAGCATGCTTTTTGAGGGGCGCTTTTACTCCTTTTCACCGAGAACTTATCTGGATCGTATGGACTTAACCGTTATACGCCCGATGATGTTCGTAGAGGAGGCGGAAGTGATTGGTTTCCAGAATAAGTATGACCTGCCGGTTGTGAAGAGCAGATGCCCGATTGACGGATTTACGAAACGTCAATATGCCAAAGAACTGATACAGCAGTTGAACAGAGAACACCACGGTGTCAAACAGAGAATGTTTACTGCTATTCTCGGCGGCAATATAAAAGGATGGCCGGAACGCATCACTCATGTGAGATAGATTACACACAGACATTCCGGCCTCCTGTCTTTTGTCCTGTTTTTATAATTTCTTGTCTTTTATAATTTCTTGTCAGTCACATGTTCTTTTTGATATACCAGACGTTCTATAAATTCTGCGGTTCCATCGATTCCAAGCATGGAACTGCAGATACTTACGTCATAGCTGTCAGAGACTCCCCATTTTTTGTTGCTGTAATAGTTATAATAACTTGAGCGTTTCTTATCTGTCTTGAGGATCATGTCTTTTGCTTTTGCATCTGTAAGATCATAGATACGTGCGATACGGCGTATCCGGGCATTCATGTCAGCATGTACGAAAAGTCTCAGTACGTTATCATACTCTTCTAATGCATAGTCTGCACATCTGCCGACGAGGATGCAGGGACCTTCATCCGCAATTTTTTTAATGGCGTCAAACTGTGCCAGAAATACTTTATGATTGATCGGCATATCTGAATAGCTTCCCGCCGTATATCCTAAAGAATAGGTATCCATAACAAGAGAATAAAGAAAACTATTGGTTGGTTTTTCATCATGGGTTTCAAATAATTCCTGACATATTCCGCTTTCTTTCGCGGCACGGTCAAGCATTTCTCTGTCGTAAAGCTTAATGCCGAGGTCTTTTGCAACCTTTCGTCCGATCTCCCGTCCGGCGCTTCCAAATTGCCGCCCTATCGTAATAATTGTTTTTGTCTTCGCTTCTGTCATAACATATCACGCTCCTTTTAATGGATGTATGCAAATGATTTACATATAATTAAATATTATATAATAATTTGCATGGAAAGTACATATTTTATTGGGGATTTATTCTGAATTTACCCACAAGATTTGTAAAATAGTCTGGAAGAGGCGCCGTAAATTCTACATATTCCCCTGTTTTGGGATGTAAGAATCCAAGTGTTTTTGCATGAAGCGTCTGTCCCTGAAGCTTTGGAAACGGGCATTTCTTCGGACCATAAACAAGATCGCCAAGCAGAGGATGTCCGATGCTTGCCATGTGCACCCGAATCTGATGAGTGCGCCCGGTCTCCAATCTGCACTGAATATAGGTGAAATTGCCGAAACGCTCCAGCACTCTGTAATGCGTGACTGCTTCTCTTCCATTTTTTGCAAGGGTACTCATCTTTTTGCGTTCCGTCGGATGGCGTCCGATAGGGGCGTTTATAAGACCTGTCTCTTCTTTTAGATTGCCATGGACGATTGCTTCATAGACTCTGTGAATGGAATGGTTCTTTAGCTGGGCGGAAAGCGACTGATGCGCCGCGTCATTCTTACATACTACCAGAGATCCGGTTGTATCCATATCGATCCGATGCACGATCCCTGGCCGCAGGCTGCCGTTAATTCCGGAGAGATTATTCTGACAGTGATATAGAAGCGCATTTACCAGTGTGCCGGAATCATGTCCGGGCGCCGGATGAACGACCATGTGCTTCGGCTTGTTCACAACAATGATGTCGCCGTCTTCATATAGAATATTTAAAGGAATATTCTCAGCAGCAATATCTAGCTGTTCAGGTTCCGGGAAAATAATGCAGACAAGGTCACCAGAAACAAGCCTGTAACTTGATTTTACAGGCTTTCCATTGACCTTCACATATTGTTCTTTGATCAGCTTTTGAAGGAATGAACGGGAACGGCCGATTAGTTCTTCGGAAAGAAATTTATCAATCCGCTCTCCTGCTTCATCTTCTACTGTTGTAATAAATTCATTCAAATTGCTATAACCTTGCCTTTTTATTTTGATGATATCTATTTTGATGCAGGTATCATTCTGTTCCGCCGCGGTATATGAATTCCAGATCCTCTTCTTTGTAATAAAAAAGTATGAGCAATGCCAGAAGGAATGTTGCGACAGTCACATAGATGTCAGCAACATTAAATATAGGAAAATCAATCAGGCTGAAATAAAAAAAATCAACAACAAATCTTTGCGTGACGCGGTCAATACAATTCCCAAAAGCGCCGGCCATAATGAAAACGGCACAGAGACGCAGCGGTAAAAATCTCCGGTTCATGGGAACTCTCGTATAAAACCAGATTATTACAATGCTGATGATCACAACGCTGATGAAAAAAAAGAATTGCTGATTCTGAAGCAGTCCGAAAGCCGCTCCTCTGTTTTCCAAGTATTGCAATTCGAATACATTGTTCAGAATAACAAAGGGCTTTTGGCCCTTGAGGTGTGTAACTGCCAGCTGCTTTGTATATTGATCAAGCGCGGCGCCAAGTATAACCAGTAACATAGCAGATATATAATGTCCCGTTCGATTTTTTGTACCTGCAGATTTCATATTTGTAGTCCTCACTCTGTTTTTAGAAATGGAGAAACAACATCTTTTCTCCATGGTATGATGGTATCATACTTTATATATATTTTCTGACAGAAATATAATAGCGTCCTTTCTTCGTCTCAGATAAAATTCCTTCATAAGAGATCCGCCCCAGTCCTCTCACAGAGATTAGATTTCCTTCTTCTAAGCGGTATCCATTACTTGTGATCAGCTTTCCGTTCACAAATACTTTGCCGGCCGCAATATATGCGGTAAGCTTACTCCTTGACACAGGAAAGGCTACAGACATTACTGTGTCGAGCCGCACGGAAGGGACGGTGCCTTTCAGTTCGGTAAAGGAAGGCGCATAGGAGATATCCTGAATCTCTTCTCTTTCGCACTGTACCGGAGTATGCCGGATGCGGGTCAGGCTGCTTAGAACATAGTCTGCAATCTCTTCACATAAAAACAGGATTGCTTTTGCATCCATAACTATAATATCTCCGAATTTGGAGCGCTCTACCCCAAGATTCATTAAGGAGCCGAGGTAATCCCGATGTGACAACTCCTCCGCGAATTTCGGATTCAAAGGACGGACTGCCACAGCCTGCATCGGATATTCATATCCAAAAGGCAGCGCGCCCTTTTTTAACAGGCGGCTTTCGTCAGATGAAGTATAATAAAGAGCATCAGGTAGAAATGCTATCATCTGACGCTCGGATAAATCATAACCGCCGAAAGCTGTATACCTTGTCCGGAGAACCTCTTTCGGTGTCGTATGAAGTATATGAAGTTCATTCATATTTAAAAAATCTGAAAAAGTTACAATATTTCTATGAAATGCCCGGTTCGACAGATCAATCAGATGCTTTCGCAGCATAAGTTCTTCTTTATTCATAGCTTTCAGTAAACCTTTAAAATCTTGAACGCATGGAGGAAGCATCAAAGGATGTATTCAAAAGATCCTGCAGATCTCCGGATATATCCACATTCGTCGGCGTCACTAAGAAGATATAATTAGAAATCTTCTGCAGATTCCCGTCAATGGCATAGGTTGCGCCTGAAGTAAAGTCAATGATCCTCTGGGCAATCTCAAGATCCAGTCCCTCAAGGTTTAAGATAACGGTACGCCCGCTGAGAAGCGTCTCCGTAATCTCTCTCGAGTCTTCCACAGAAGTTGGCTTTACGACACAGACTTCCATACTGACATTGTTCCTTCTTGCAGGCTGGCGCATCGGTGTCACCTTGCTGCTGGTACGGGAACTTCCTTTTGAACGCGGAGCAACATCATAAGTTTCCTCTTCCTCTTCATCGTATGATTTATTCCTGTTAAAGAAACCTTTTTTGGGCTTTTCTTCGTATTCGTCATCATATTCATCATCATAGAAATCATCGTAATCATCTTCATCATCACTTAATTTCATGATGTCTAAGAATTTATCTAATACTCCCATTTTTCAAAAATCTCCTATCTTATGTTTATACATGCGAATAATCACGCTCGCCGAATATCCCGGTTCCGACACGGATCATCGTCGCCCCCTCTTCTATAGCGACCTCATAATCATTGGTCATACCCATAGAAAGTAAACCCACATTAACATTATCAATGTTTTTGCTGGCAATGTCAACAGACAATTTGCGTAAACGAGAAAAAATGGCGCGATTTTCTTCGGCATTTTCTACAAACGGCGCGATTGTCATAAGACCGAGCACACGTATATTGGAAAAACGAGAAATCTCATCTATCAAGATATCCAGTTGTTCGGGAAGAACTCCGAATTTGGTGTCTTCTTTTGCAACATTGACTTCAATCAGAATGTTAGCTGTGAGATTATGCTTTTTTGCTTCCTTATCAATCGTTTCGGCAAGCCTTACTGAATCCACGGAGTGAATCAGGTCCACTTTGTCGATGATATACTTAACTTTGTTGCGCTGGAGATGCCCGATCATATGCCAGTGAATGTCTTTCGGCAGCGCCTCATACTTGTCAATCAGCTCCTGCACTTTATTCTCGCCAAAGACACGAATACCCATATCATAGGCTTCCTTCAGTGTCTCTACCGGTTTTGTCTTACTCACCGCGATTAATGTGACATCTTCTCTCCTGCGGCTTGAGCGGCCGCAGGACGCGGAAATTTTTGATTCAACTTTTTGCAGATTTTCTTTTAACATATTAAGACTCCTTAAAATACAACGCTGTTTTCTGTTACAGTCCCGCCGTCAAGCGCAATGTGATCATAGTTCGTAAGACTGTAATCATTCCCTGCTTTCACGATATAGTATTCGTCGCTTTCGCAGAGAATCTCAATCTGTTTGAAGACAGCGTACCCTTTATTGATATTATAAACACCTTTCAGCGTTTTTGTGGCTTTCAATGGATAGGTCTCTGTGGATTCCGGGCGGACAAGCGCCGTATTTTTATCAAAAACCTGCGGGTCCAGATACATCGTATCGTTTTCCTGATCCCAATAATATACGTCAACCTTCTTGAATTCTGCCGTATCCTTGCCGGTATCCACGAGAACACCGGTATCTTTACTGTTACCGCCCTGTGTAAGATAATCTCTGGGAACCGTATAAAACTTTTTATCTATCACAGAGGATTTTGGTATCTTAAGTCCTGACTCATCTTCCAGAATCAGTTCGATATCCAGATAACGTTCTTTCATGTAACGGATCATAGAGGAATGGAAAGTCAGGAATCCAAGCGTCGCGCCGGAAGCGCGGCGGATTTCAAAATCTGCCCGCTCGGTCTGATTATCTTTGGAGAACTTCACCTTTACCCGTTTCAGATCCTCCATCTCCTTTGCCGCATCCTCACTCAGCGAAATGACAAGTGTCCATGTATCGCTGGTGATGAGTTTATAAAGCGGAGCGCCTGTCTTTACAGAAGCATTGTTCGCCATCGTCTCTACCTTATAATTTTCCTTCGAGAGCATAGCTTCTGTGACATCTTCTGCAGCCACAGTCTCAAAACCGTCCAGAGAATACAGAATAATCCCGTCGGAAGCCGCCTTATATACATTCAGCCGCGTCTTGTTCTGCGCAAGCATTTCTTGCAGCTGTGCCTGTCTGCTCTGGCTGGATTTACTTTCCAGTACATTGTTAATATTATCTTTTAAAGTATAGACATCCCGAAACTGCGCGTCATCGGAATTTTCACTGAAAGACTGGATTTTTAAAAGCAGGGCGGCCTGTTCGTCTGCCGATAATTCAGCCCGTCCGTCAGAACCTGTCTCACGGAAATTCAATTTCTCATTAGACAGAGTATAGACATCCGTCCTTGCCCCTACCTTGCTCCCTTCCGGACTGAAATAATTCACATAGCCGTCCGCTTCAGAAGCTATGATCTGTTCATTCCGGATGATCAGTCCCGTATATGCCGTATCTCTCAGGATAGAGCCTTCCCGGACTTCATATACGGATATATGCTTGCTTGTAAAGTATGTAAAAATCGTAATGATCAGATAGATTAATATAATACCAAAAATAACAATACCAATATTGAAATGAGGTCTTCTGCGGTATGTCTGTATATTCGTTAAATTATGATCTGCCAAAATCATGCCCCCTGTATCTTATCTAATGCCGCTCCGTTAAGATAATGAAAACATCTTCCCTGATAATTTCCTTCCGACAGCATCTGTGCCGTAAGCTCATCTCTCAACGCCCACCAGCTTTGTCCCCAGTTTGAAAAAACGGCATCCTTTTCGGGCACACGGGAAAAAAGCCGTTCAACCGCTATGTCCGGAGACAGATTTTCCAGAAACGCAATCACTCTCTTTCTGTACTCTTCCTTCGGGCATACGGATATCGTACCGTCTGCAAACTCCTTGCACAACCTTGTATTTTTCGCGATATACAGAGAGTGGACTTTCACTGTGTCAATCTTAAGCGCAGATATGACGCGCGCTGTCTCTACAGAGTCCGGCAGTTTGTCTCCAGGGAGATTCAAAATCACATGGGCACAGGTCTCAAACCCGTACTCGCGGATCAAAAGCACAGCATCGATAAATTCTGCAAGTCCGTGTCCGCGGTCCATTGCGCTCAGCGTATGATAATTGACAGTCTGAATCCCAAGTTCTACCGAGATGTCCATCCCATATGATTTTGAAATGTTTTTCAAAACATCAAGATAGTCTCTTCGGATACAATCCGGTCTTGTAGAGATGCTGACTGCGACAATATCCGGAACATCCAAAACTTCTCTCACATAATGTTCAAACTCCGAAAGGGGAAGAAACGTATTCGTGTAATTTTGGAAATATGCGATAAATTTGTGCGCATGGTATCTGGCTGCGATGTAGTGCTTTGTCTGTTCAAGCTGTTCCTTCACAGGAATTCGGGAGGACATCGCCTCAAATCCGGTTCCGCATCCTGCGCAGAAGCTGCAGCCTTTTTTTCCATCTGTGCGGTTGGGACAGCTTACTGGAAGATTGATCGGAAGCTTATACACTTTTTCACCATATTTCTCTTTTAAATAGTCAGAATATGCATAATATAATTTGCTGCCGTTTTTCATAAATTTTCCTTTGAATGTATAATTTCTTCCTCCTTGCAGCATACTAAATGCAGCATGAAAAAAGGAGGCGTATAATAATGAAATGGTTTGATAATACGGCCCTGACACTTGTAATTGTCGGCGCGGTCAACTGGTTATTAGTCGGAATCTTTCGCTTTGATGTAGTTGCTTTCTTATTCGGGAATCTGTCATGGTTCTCCCGTATTGTCTATGCAATCGTAGGGCTGTGCGGTTTATACCTTATTAGTCTCTACGGAAGAATCAGCAGTACATCGGGAATGGAGTCTTAACAGTACAAATAAGGGGGAATCCTGAAAATAAAGGATGCCCCCCTTTTTATTCACCGTCAGGAATCCCTTCAATCAATGCCGTCATATCCTGATACAGAATCTCCTTTGTCTCGGCACCCATAACGATGGATATGAAAGGCTTTCCGCTGTCTGATTCATCTAAAAGAACGAGGCAGTTTCCTGCCTTTAAGGTTGTACCTGTCTTGCCGCCGATGATCTTGCCGCTTTTGGGCAGTTCTGCCTCACCCAAAGCGTAGTAACTGGTAGGCTCCCATTTTATAATAATGCTGCTTCCATCCACTCTTTTTACATCCGCTTCATACGAATCCGCCTGGATGATTTCCATGAACTTATCATTTTTAATACATTGATTAAAGATCAGATAGATGTCGTATGCTGTCGTATAGTGATTCTCGCTATGAAGTCCGTTCGGATTTACAAAATGAGAATCCGTCGCCATGATTTCCTGCGCTTTCGCGTTCATCATCTCTGCGAATTTATCTACGCTCCCGCCTATATGCTCGGCAATTGCCACTGCATTATCATTGCCGGAATAGACAAGCAGCCCGTAGAGCAGACTTTCCAGTGAAAGCTGGTCTCCTTCTTTGATTCCGCAGGTTTGTTCATCCAGAGCGAATCTGCCGGAATCAGCATTGGAAGACACGGTTACGGTCTCTGACAGGTCCGCGCCGCTGTCAAAAGCTACAAGCGCCGTCATCAGTTTTGTCAGGCTGGCAGGATACATCTTTTCGTGAATCCTGTATGCAAAATCAGTATTCCGTCCATCCACATCAAACAGCGCCGCGGCCTTTAATGTGTCTGTGGAAGGAGCATTCTCCATGGATACATCCTCAGCAGCGACACACAAATCCGCCGAATACAAACTTCCTCTGTAAAGCTCTTTATTATAGCGTGAGGATTCATATTCAGCAGCTAAATGTTCTTCTTTTTTATTATTAAGTTGTATATAGCAGAGCCCCGCCGCCGCGAAACAAAGCAGCACAAGAAAGATTGTCATCATGCAGACAATGCGGTTTCTTCTCCGACGGGCTCTTTTATATCTTGCTGATCTACCGGTACATCTCACGCCAATCCAAATCTCCTCTGTCAATTGCCAGTATTATTAGCTCCGCTGTGGCAAGATTCGAAGCCATCGGGATGTTGTATGTGTCGCACAGACGGATCACATCATTCACATCCGGCTCATGGGGCTTCGGGTTTGAAGGCTCGCGCAAAAAAATCAGCGCATCGATGTCATTTTGGGCGATCTGCGCCCCGAGCTGCTGTTTTCCCCCAAGAGGTCCTGCCAGATATTTGTGGATATTCAAATTTGTAACTTCTTCAATTAACCTTCCTGTCGTACCTGTTGCGTATAAATTGTGTTTGCTCAATATTCCCCTGTATGCAATACAGAAGTTTTGCATCAGAGTTTTTTTCGAATCATGTGCAATCAATCCAATATTCATTCTATTCACGCTCCTTACTGATACTTCTTCGGCTGTAATCCAACATTCAGCACAAAACCGATACCCATATACAGGCTTACAAGGGACGTAAGACCGTAACTGACGAAAGGAAGGGGAACACCTGTGTTGGGTATTAAACCGGTTGCTACTGAGATATTGACGAAACTTTGGACTCCTATGAGTCCCCCTACCCCGCAGCAGAGGATCCTCCCTGCAAGGTCCTGTGCCCGTATACCTATCAATATACATTGTACCACAATTAATAATAATAAAGCAATAACTATACATCCTCCGATGAAACCTAATTCCTCCCCCACAATTGCAAATATAAAATCTGTCTGTGGCTCGGGAATAAAATTACCGTTTTTAACGGATGTTGTCGTGTTATTGTTAAGCCCTTTTCCGGTAAGCTTGCCGGAACCAATCGCCATGACCGAATTGTTCTGCTGGTAAACCTCATCGCTGGCCTGCTCCTCTTCACGATTGATAAATGCAAGGATACGCCGCTGCTGGTATTCCTGAAGAAAAGGCTGATTCGGCATCACAGCAATCGTCAAAAAGATTATGACAGTCGGAATCAGGATCATAAAAATCTTGCCGATGATCCGATAGCTTAAGCCTCCGGCATAAATAATGAGACACAGAACAAAAGCTGTAAGAATCGTCGTGGAAAGATTCGGCTCTGCAAAGATCAGACCAAGCGGAACTGCCGATAATACGGCATATTTAATCAAAGTTGCTCTGTCATTCAGGTCTTCGATATGGTTCATGATAAACTTTGAAAAAAATAAGATCAATAATATCTTTGCAAGCTCCGATGGCTGGAAAGTCGTAAAGCCGAGATTGATCCATCTTTTCGCGCCGTTTACCGACTGGCCGATCACAAGTACGCTTGCAAGACTTGCAACCGCCGCGAGATAGATCATCCAATAAAATTCCAGCACCCATACATAATCAAACAATGAGATCACAAACATTACACAAAGTCCGATCGCGACGCCTAAGATCTGTCTGCTCTGATAGCTTTCCCTTGCGCTTCCCACTACAAAAATGCCCAGTACGGACAAGGAAAGAACCAGAGCCGCCAATGTAAAATTGTAGTTTTTTATGTGATATACTTTTGCAAACCTAGGTAACTTCAATCTTCTTCTCCTGAAAATTCAATAAGTAAATGTGTTCTCGATATCTGAACATGAAAATCATCTTCCGTAAATTCAATATACTTTGAGAGTACCTCATAGAGCTCCCGGCATATCTTCTCGTAAGATTCCGGCGTACAATTTACGCGGTCTGATGTGACCAGCGCCCTTATCCTGTCCCGTGCGATACTAACAGATGATTTCCTCTGCATAACCCGCCTCCTTAATCCTTCTTGAATAGATGCGAAAGAATGGAAAGCAGCCCGCCCCCTTCATTGATATCCATGAAAGGAACTTCCTCTCCGGTAATCCTGCGGCATATATTCTCGTAGGCTCTCCCGGCCTTTGAATCCATGCCGATCACCGGTTCACCCTGGTTGGTTCCGATGACAACTCTCTCGTCGTCAGGAATCGCTCCAATGAGCGGGATAGACAATATCTCCGTAACATCATCCACAGACATCATATCTCCCTTGCGGACCATGTCTACGCGGATGCGGTTAATGATAAGGGAATTGTCGCGAAGCTTGTTCTTCTCCAAAAGCCCGATGATCCGGTCTGCGTCGCGGATCGCCGACACTTCGGGAGTCGTTACGACGATTGCCCGGTCCGCTCCTGCGATGGCATTCTGGAAGCCCTGCTCAATTCCTGCAGGTGAATCCAGAATCACATAGTCGAATTCTTCCTTAAGTTCCGATGTAAGCTTTCTCATCTGTCCGGGCGAAACTGCCGTCTTATCCTTTGTCTGCGCAGAGGGTAAAAGATACAAGTTCTCATACCGTTTGTCCCGGATCAACGCCTGCTTCAGACGGCATGTCCCTTCGATCACATCCACTAGATTATAGACGATCAGATTCTCAAGCCCCATGACTACGTCGAGATTACGGAGTCCCAAATCTGTATCAATGACGACGGTCTTTTTTCCAAGCTGCGATAAACCGGCTCCGATATTTGCTGTCGTTGTTGTCTTTCCGACACCGCCTTTTCCTGATGTAATTACAATAACTTCTCCCATGAATTACTTCCTCCTATTTCTGGTTTACTGAAAGGTCTTAAGCGTAAAATGCTTTTATCATTGGTGCCTGAAAGTCCCATATATGGATTTTAGTCTCCACCGGATTTCTCCGTAACTCTTTTCGCTTTTCCGGTAATAATATTCTTTTCCGACGTAAGCTTATAATAATATTTCATAAGATCACTTCCGACGTCAGCCGCATTGTGTGAACTGTAACCGTTGGCGATCCGGACTGTAAATGCAATCTCCGGATTATCGCTCGGAGCAAATCCAACGAAAAGACCGTGGTCAGGATGTGTCTTACTTTGCTGTGCAGTACCCGTTTTACCGGATAATTGAAGGGAGTCGTTAATATCAGAAAAGATTTCCCGCTGTTCATCGCGTACAACTCCTCTCATACCTTTGTGAACAGCATCCCATGTGGAATCGCTGACATTGTCAAGGGTATTCTTAATCTTAGGTTCAAATTCTTCCAGTACCTTTCCGTCCGGCGCCGTAATCCTGTCAAGAAGCGTCAGATCGAACACGGTTCCTTTGTTGGCAACCGCAGTGATATATTTTGTAATCTGAGTTGTCGTGTAGTTGTTGGTGCCCTGCCCGATGGCAGTCGGTACAGAAGAATCGTCGGAGATCTGCGGTTCTGCCTCCGGGATCTCCACGCCCGACACATCGCCCAGCCCGAACATCTCAGCGTATTCTTTAATCTTGTTGATACCGGTTGTACTGGAATAGTATCTTGTGGTGGAAGAACCTTCTGCATCATCAGAACCGATCTTGTTCATTCCCTTTTCCTTCAAGCTTAGACGATAACCCACTTCATAGAAAAAACAGTTACAGGAATGTGTGATGCCTCCTTCTACATTCAATCCGCCGTGGCCGTATGGATAAGCCCAGCATTTCGGGTTCGGTTCTACTTTTTCATAAAGCCCGGAACAGGGAAGATAGCTTCCAAGATTAATGACGCCTTCCGTCAGTCCGGCAGCCGCGATCAGCGGCTTATAAGTAGATCCGGGCGCTGTCTTCTCCTGCGTTGCATTGTTATAAAACGGACGGGATAAATCCGTCACCAGTTTATTATAGTAGTCGGAATCCATTGAATTAGCGAGCCGGTTGTTGTCGTATCCCGGATAGGATACACAGGCCAGCACCTGTCCGGTCTTCGTATCTGTCATAACCATAGAGCCGGTACATGGCTCGAGCCCTAACTGTCCCGGCGTCAGCTGCAGATTTTCAATCCTGCCGCGGATAAAATCATATGCCCCGAGACTTCCTGAGGCAAGACGGTTGTACTGGTCTTCATCGTACTTCAGGACATTCTGCTCATAGAGCATCATACTGATCTGCCTTCCGGTCACGGAACCTGCTTTGATCATATATTTGTAGATAACTTTATCAAAACTGTTATTTGTCTCAAGGCGGTTCAGTATATAATTTTTCAGACCTTCATAGATCTCGCTGGAATCCGAATATTTTTCACCTTTTGCCACATCATCCTTAAGCTTTGAAGTATCGATCCAGTTTTTGGAGATCGCGTAATTCAGATACGTGTACACATTGATGGATTCCTCGGTTCTCCATGCCTGATACGTTTTGTCCGAGGTGTCTATTGCGCCGGATATGATTACTTTATTATTGGTTGTCAGCATATCCGTAACGATATAAGTCAGATACGCCTGCCATTCCTGAGACATGTCCTTGTACGCATTTCCATTCGGATCACTTAATATTTCCGCCGCCTTTTTTAAAACCTTCTGCTTCTTTTCCGTAAATGTCTGATAGACTGCTTTTTCTGTGTCTTCGGCATCTTCTTCCGAAAAATGGTTCATGTCCAGTATGTCGTTGGACAAAAAAGCATTGTACACATCACCGATGGGAATGATGACATCGCTTCCGTCATTCACCTGGGTTCTGTCATAATTCAAGGTATTCCGGATGTTTGAAAGAAGGATTCCGGCGAGTTCCTGTTCTAATATATTATAGGCGGCAACCTGCAGATCTGAATCAATGGAAAGATACAAATCATTTCCGGTTCCCGGCAATGCCCCCTGTACAGTGTCAATTACTTTTCCTACATTGTTGACATACACCTTCACTTCGCCCTTCTGACCCTTAAGCGTAGCATCCATCGTCTTTTCAATGCCAGCTTTTCCTACCGTGTCAGTCTTGTCATATTTTTTCTTTTGTGATTTGTCGAGAGAATTATATTCCTCCTCGGATATTTGTCCTGTATAGCCGATCACATTCGCAAAGGCTTTGCTGTTATTGTACCGGCGCACGGAGGCTTCTTTAATATCCACTCCCTGAAGAGTATCCATATTCTCCATGATATCGGCAACTGTCTCTTCGGATATCTCCTCAGCGATCGTCGTGGCGATATATTTCTGGTAGCCGTTTAAAGCTATGGCATAACGGATGTTGATCAGCTTCAGGACATCCTGCTTCTCCATGGATTGCTGGCTGATACCATAACCATACTTCTCATCCGTGCACAGATAGTTGATGATGTCCGATGCGCTGCTGTTCTTCTGCTCTGCTTCAAGGTCGTCGATTTTAAGCTTCCCATAGATATCGGCAATAAAACGAAGTCTTTGAGTATCGGACCGGGCAACAAACATGTAATTATTGTCTTTGTCCAGAATGATCCCGAAGTTGTTGACTACGGTATCCCCGTTTTTTTCTACGATGTTGATAACTGTGGTAATCACTTTATTCAGTTCCCGGTTTTTTTGCTTAGTAGTATCATATTCCCCGTTATCTTCGATTGTAACTGCATAGGCCAGCTCATTATAAGCGAGGAGCTTGCCGTTGCGGTCATAAATATTGCCCCGCGTCCCTTCTACATCCTTCGTCTTTTGTATCTGCAGTTTGTAATTATCAAGATATTCCTGACCTTTTACAATCTGGAGAAAAAAGATTCTCTGGATGAGAATTGCGGAAGTTACGCAAAACAGCATAATAACAATTACGACTCTTGACTGTACAACCGCTGATACTCTGGATTTGATTTTTTCCCACATATCAGACAAATTTGCTTGCACTCCTTTGTTCTTCTGTTTCAAGTTTTTTGTTAATGTGTAAAATGATCTGGTATAAAACCAGCGTTACCAAAATAGTATATACAAGTTCAGGAATAATCACTTGAAACAGATGTGTTCCAAAAGAAAAATCACCCTGAAGCATATAGCCGAAAAAATATACTGCGATGCCGTATGACAACTCACTGACTGCGATCAGTCCGATGGGAAGCTTAATGTCTTCGTCAAAGAACAGTCTCTGGAAGCTTCCGTTAAAATAACCGATGATAACGAACAAAAGCATATGGAAACCTAAAAGCGATCCCCAGAACAGATCAATAAACAGTCCGCAGATAAGCCCTATATACATGCCGCTTTTTGTCCCGCGCATAAACCCAAAGGAGGCCGTCACAATCAGCAAGAGGTTTGGAGTAATATTTCCGATTGCAACTTTCCTCATAATCGTACTCTGCAAAAGAAAACATACGGTTATGATCAAAACTGTGATAAGCTTTCTCTTCATATAAAATCACTTGCCTCCTACCATGTCGTCCTTCGTCTTTGTGATCACGAGAACTTCCTGCAGCTTGCTGAAATCTACTGCCGGCGTAATATATCCGGACCTTGTCAGGTTATTGGAATCCACTTCAATCTCACTGACGTATCCAATAAACAGGCCCTGTACAAACCGGCTGCTGACATGGGAAGTAACAACTTGCTCTCCCACCTCAACCTTATTGTCATTGTTGGCAAGTTTTTCAAAGCGCAGACGGCCGTCAGACATCAGACTCAAGTCTCCGCGTACCATACAGGTATCGGAGGTTGAAAGTATCATTCCGCTTACATTGCTCGCATCATCAATGATGGAACGCACTCTGGCATAATTCGGACCAGTCTCGGTAACGATTCCCACAAGACCGCTTCCCGCCATTACATTGCAGTTAACCTTGATCCCGTCGCTAGTACCCTTATCAATGGTAAAATCACTGAACCAGTTGCTCCCGTTGTTGGCAATCACGTGGGCGCCGACTTTCTCGTAGTCGGAATAATTCTCATCCAGCTTATAGAGCTCTCTTAAGCGCTCCAATTCGTACTGCTCCTGCCGGAGTCTTGTGTTGTCTATGGTAAGGGCGTCAACCTTCGACTGAAGCTTGGCATTCTTCTTTCTCATCTCTTTCATTGTCTCAAAATTGTCTGACATATCACTGATCCACATGCCTACATAACTGATTCCCTTCTGCATAGGAACTACGGTGTAATTGGCAATGATCCTGAAAGGTCCTCCGGTATCGGTAAAACGTTCGATTCCCAGCAGCAAAAGACACAGCAGAGTAAGAAGGATCAGTACATATCTGCCCGGAAGCCTTGACTGGTTTTTTATCTTCATATTATCTCATCCACCTATATTTCTCATCTAACATTGAATACGCAAATTTACTTAATTCGCTTGATAAAATTATCTTTTTCAATCCCATGACAGTACATAGTTCCGGATCCGGAGCTGTTCTTGTACGCACTCCGGTCGCCTTCTCTATATAAGTCTCAAGCCCCGGCATATTGGCGATGCCGCCTGTAAGGAAGATTCCGTTTTCATAGATTGCCGTGCGAATCTCCGGCGGAGTTCTGTCGATCAGGGATAGAACAGCGCGGACGCATTCTAAAAGGGGATCCCGGAGAGAAGACCTTACCAGACTCAGGGTAATCGGTTTTCTTACCGGAAGTCCGGTGATCAGATCCCGCCCTGCCACCATTACCGCCGTATCCTCCGGTTCTCCGGTATAAACGCCGAAACGCTTCCTGAGAGCCTCCGCAGTCAGCCGTCCGATCAGGAAATCATGGCTGCGTCTCACAAGACTGGCGATGGATTCGTCCAAAGCGACGCCGCCGATCTTCATAAGCTGATTAAACACCATGCCGCCCCCGACGAGGATCGAAACTTCCGTCGTCTCTCCGCCGAAGTTCACAACAAGAAGCCCGTTGGTATTCTTCACATCCAGATCCATCCCGACGGCATCCGCGATGGCGCGCTCTACGATATTCACTTCTTTGGCTCTCGCGGTAGAATGGATCACAAGGTCAAAGAAAGCTTTTTTCTCAACTTCCGTAACATCTGTCGGAACTGCGATCACATATTCTGAACCTTTCCCGGACTGACGCTCTTTTTTCAGAAGCCCCTGAAGAAGAAACTGCATATTGTTGAATCTGGAGATTACCCCGCTCTTCATAGGAAATACCACTTCTATATTCGCCGGAGACTTCTCATACATCACATAAGCCTCGTCTCCGATCGCAAAAATCTCTTTGCCGTTGTGAATGGCAATGGCATCTTTCGCCTTCCAGATTCTGTCATTCTTTTTATCATAAACCTTTATTTCATAAGAGCCAAGATCCAGCCCGTATGTATTCTTTGCCATCTGTCTTACCCTTTCTCAAGAATACCTTTTTCCCGCAGACTTACATAACAATTATTGCCAATAATAATATGGTCTAACAGCTCAATCCCGATAATACTTCCCGCTTCTTTAATTCTTTTGGTCAGCAGGATATCTTCGATGCTGGGAGTGGGATCTCCGCTGGGATGATTGTGCATCGCTACAACAGCGACTGCCTGTCTTAAAAGCGCTTCTATAAAAATCTCTCTTGGCGTGATAAGGGAGGCGTTCACTGTACCTTTTGAAATCTCATTCTCACCGATCAGCCTGCCTTTTGAATTGATCATGATCAGCTTCATGACCTCCTGGCTTTCATGCCGCAGATCTTCCATATAATACTCTGCAATGGAAGCGGGCGATGTAAAAGAAAGCGATTCGGAGACTGCCGCTTTGGAAAGACGCTTTGCAAGCTCAAGGATACAGATTAACTGTATTGCCTTCACCTTACCGATCCCGCGGATCTTCACAAGCTGCTCCATGGTAAACCGGTGAAGTCCTAAGATACCGTCCTCTCCGGAGTGATAAAGGATTCTCTGAGCAAGTCCTATTACATTCTCGCCGCGGCTGCCTGTCCGAAGAACGACGGCCAGAAGTTCTGCATCGCTGAGTGAACAGGCGCCGAACTTTTGGCATTTCTCGTAAGGACGCTCCATATCAGGGATTTTTTTCATAGCATTAGATTGATTCATCTTATCTTTAGATTCATGCGATATCCATCCGCAAAAAAGCCGTTACTGGCAGCTTTCTTTGAATGTATGGCAAACTGAGAACTTACAAGAACCGGTAAATTATAATTGCAAGCACAACTCCGATGATGCTGGCGATCGTAATCTTGATCGAAAGCCCGAATGAGATTATGAGTATGCCTAAATTCAGCGTAAGCGGGCCTTCCAGACCAAAGGACTGTCCGTATCCCAGCCAGCTAAGCGCCGGCACGCCCTCTGCCATCATCCCGATAAATCCACCGAGGACAATCCCTGCCAGAATCAGCAGAAACAGCGCCCAGTTATTCTTGCCTCCTGCTCCCTTCATAACTATGTACTCCTCCTCATTACCCTTTATCTCTTAGAAAACTCAATACATTCTATCATATTTCCGAAAAAGTGTATAGTGTTATGCTATTAAAAATTTCTTAAGCTGTCTCATCCTTGTCGAATGGGCGCCATACTTTTATGATGCTTTCTGTCACTTTCAGACCGTCCATGGCGGCTGATGTAATCCCCCCGGCATAGCCTGCTCCCTCGCCGCATGGATAGAGTCCTTTCATACTGCTTAGCAGGTTCTCATCCCGCAGTATGCGCAGCGGCGACGAGGTTCGGCTCTCTACGCCGGAAAGGATCGCGTCTCCTCTTGCGTAGCCGTCTATTTTCCTGCCGAACTGCCAAATCCCCTGTTCGATCGCAAGTGCAAGATTTTCGGGGAAAATACGCCGCACATTTGCCCATGCATAAGCGCCCTTCATCTGGGGGGTAATACTCTTTTTTCCGGATGAAGCCTGATTTTTACAGTAATCCTCGAATAACTGTACGGGAATCCGGCCGCCCCCCTCTAAGAAGGCCGCTTCCTCAAGCCTTCTTTGGAATTCCATGCCGGCAAGCGCCCCGCCGGAGCCGAAATCATCCGGCGTCACGGCGACGATTACTGCACTGTTGGCATTCTCTCCGTTACGTCTGCTGTAGCTCATGCCGTTGACGCAAAGCCTGCCCTCCTCGGAGGATGCGTTGACCACATAGCCGCCGGGACACATGCAGAAGGTATAGACGCCTCTTCCATCCTGCGCTTTCGCTGTCAGCTTATAAGGCGCTGCCGGAAGCGAAGGATCATATTCTTTTCCGTACTGGCTCTCATTGATGAACTTCTGCGGATGTTCCACACGGACACCGACGGCAAAGGATTTTGCCTGCATTTCGATGCCCAGTCTTTCCAACATCTCAAAAGTATCTCTGGCGCTGTGACCGACCGCAAGTACCGCAAGTTCCGTCTGAAGCAGGCTGCTCTCTCCCGTTTCCGTATCCCGGACATGAAGCGCCGACAGTGATTTTGTCCCGTCGGAGGCTGTTGAGTATTTCATATCTGTCACCTGCGAGTGAAACCAAACTTCGCCGCCGAGCTTTTTTATCTCTTCCCGCAGCCGTTCTACAATGTTGCAGAGAATATCCGTGCCGATATGCGGTTTGCTGTCATATAGAATCTGCTCAGGTGCGCCGAACATATGAAAAAGTCTCAGAACTTCCCTGTTTCTGCCGCAGTTGTCATGGACAAGGGTGTTGAGCTTTCCGTCGGAAAATGTCCCTGCCCCGCCCTCTCCGAACTGGACATTGGAATCTTTTTTTAAGGGGCCGCCTTGAAAGAATTGCTCTACATCCCGGATCCGTTCTCTGACATTTGCACCTCTTTCCAGAAGAATGGGACGGTATCCAAGCTTTGCAAGCTGATAACCGCAAAAAAGCCCTGCCGGTCCAGTCCCGATCACGGCAGGACGGAAACGGAGATGCTGTTTTCCTGTGGGGACGGCGCGGTAAGGTGCTTCTTTTTCTATAAATAAGATATTTTTATCTTTGATTTTTTTTCGGGCAGCAGATTCCTGCTTCAATTCAACATCCACCGTGTAGACGTAAAAAAGTTCCGGCTTTTTACGGGCGTCGAGAGAACGCCTTGTAATTTCGCAAGAAACAACTGCCTCCTCACCGACACGTAAAAGTTTACAGATTTTTTCACGAAGCTGCCTGTTGGTATGAGGAATTTTTAGTTTCATCTGCTGAATCCGGATCATCATATCCCTCCTATGCGATAATAAAAACACGTTATCATGTCCTGCTTTTGTCCGATACCGCGTTTAAGCCTGCAAGATAACCAGTCGTCCATGCCCACTGCAGGTTGTATCCCCCGCAGATTCCGTCTGCGTCAAGAATTTCCCCTGCGAGATAGAGACCGCCGCAGCGCAGAGACTCCATCGTAGAAGCATTGATCTCGGTAAGCCTCACGCCTCCTGCACAGACCTGTGCATGTGCAAAACCATTGGTATCCGAAATCGTCAGAGGAAAATGCCTGCACGTATGGACAAGGCTTTGTAGCAGCGGTTCATTTAACTCAGAAATCCTGAGATCTGGTTTCATCCCTGCATTTTTTAAAAGACACGGGATCAGTTTCTTATTAAATATACCAAGCAGCGCTTCCGAAATACAGGAGTTATCCTGTCTTTTTTGTCTATAGCGCAGCATGGCGGTCATGGTCTTCGACGAAAGCTCCGGCAGGAAATCTATCTCAGCCCTGACCGGATGTTTATAGTGCAGGGCTTTTGCCGCATGGCGGCTCACTTGGAATACCGGTATCCCGGAGATTCCGTATTCTGTGATCTGAAGCTCACCGGTATCTGCCCCCATAAGTTTATGATTTTCATAGATACTGACCATTCCGTCTGTCCTCACGCCGGCGGCCCGTTTCAAAGGATTATTCCTAACACGCAGCTGCACCAGCGCCGGAACGACCGGCACAAGAGAATGTCCCAGAGATTGGGCAAGAGCGTAACCGCTTCCGTCCGATCCAAGAACCGGCGACGCCATCCCGCCGCAGGTCAGTATTACCTTGTCTGCTTTTATAGAAAGAGTCTCCTTCGCAGAAATACTTTGAGCGGCATGGATCATGAATGCACAGCCGTCTTTCTTTATTGATTTTACATGGACATTGGTGCGGGTTTTCACGCCGAGATGCTCAAGATGTATCTGAAAAAGCTCTCGCACAGCGGCTGCCTGTTCCGACCTTGGATAGTAGTATCCGTTTTTCGATTTTACAAGAATCCCCATCTCCCGGAAAAACTGAAGCGACTCTTCCGGTCCGAACTTATCGAGGAGCTGCCCGATAATCTTCGGATTCTCGCTGTAATAGCAATCGGAATTCATAACCTCATTGGTAAGATTGCAGCGTCCGTTTCCGGTAGACAGAATTTTTTTCCCTACCATATCCTTATGCTCCAGAATCCATATTTCCGATTTTTGATTTGCTCTTCGGCTGTTTTGTGCCGCCGCGGCCGCCGCCGTCATACCTGCCGCGCCGCCGCCGATGATCACGATTTTTTTCATTACAGTTTCACAAGTCCTTCCCTTACCAGATATTCCAGTGACATGAGAATGCCAAGCTTCGCATGCGGCCACGTAAGCCCTCCCTGAAAATAAACGGCATAGGGCGGTTTGATGGGGCCGTCGGCGCTCAGTTCGATAGAGGAACCCTGTACAAACGCTCCTGCCGCCATAATGACGTCGCTGTCGTATCCCGGCATCGCCCACGGTTCCGGAGTGACGTAGGAATCCACAGGAGCAGCAGCCTGAATCCCCTTGCAGAAAGCGATCACGCCCTCCGGTGTTCCAAGTTCCACTGCCTGAATGATATCGTGGCGGCTCTCAGCGCCGTCCGGCACAACTTTAAATCCTAATTTTTCATATATATTTGCCGCGAGGATGGCTCCCTTCAGAGCGCTTGCCACAACAGTGGGCGCAAGAAACAGTCCCTGATAAAAGGACTGCATGACACCAAGGGACGCGCCGACCTCCTTCCCCAGTCCCGGTGAAGTCAGACGGTATCCGCAAGCATCAATGAGGTCCTTTCTGCCCGCGATATAGCCGCCGATCGGCGCCAGACCGCCGCCCGGATTCTTGATCAGGGAACCGACTACCATATCTGCGCCTGCATCGCTTGGCTCTGATTCCTCCACAAATTCCCCGTAGCAGTTGTCAACCATGCAGATGATCTTTGGATTTATTTCTTTCACAAAACGGATTACCCGGCCAATCTGTTCCACCGAAAAACTGGGGCGTGTCTGATAGCCTTTCGACCGCTGGATCGTCACCATCTTTGTCTTATCATTGATTGCGCGTTTGATGCCTTCAAAATCAAACGTCCCATTAGGAAGCAGATTTACCTGGCGGTAAGAAATTCCGTATTCCGCTAAAGAACCGTTGGAGGGACGGATACCGATCACTTCCTCCAAGGTATCGTAGGGCTTGCCGCTTGCCGATAACAGCTCATCTCCCGGGCGTAAGTTCGCCGAAAGCGCCAGCGCCAGCGCATGGGTTCCGCAGGTTACCTGCGGCCTTACAAGGGCGCTCTCCACGTGAAAAACCGAGGCATACACCGCCTCCAGCGTATCTCTCCCGACATCATCATACCCGTAACCGCTGGCAAAATGAAAACAGTCCGCATTCACACGATTGTCCTGCATGGCCTTGACGACTTTGAGCTGGTTGTACTCTGCCGTCTTATCAATCGCATCAAAACGCTTCTTTAAGCCGTCCTCGATACCAGAACCAAATTCCAGTACCGACGGACGGATCCCCATATCCTGATATAAAGTCTTTCTGTCCATAAATTATTAACCCGCTTTCTATATAACTCCTATGCTGCTTTCGCATTCTGATAACATAACGCTGTCAGTCTGATAAACCGAAATGATTCTTTCTATACTGCGGCTAATGCATCTTATGTTCATAATCCTGAAGCTCATGAAAAATATTATCTACAAATACCGCATTATCCACGATGCGGTATAGCATAAAATATCTGTGATTTAAGAAGTTGATGCGACGATACCCTGACCGGCGCAGTCTTGGATTTTCACACAGTTTCAAACTTCCTGCCACATGCTTTAGGCTTTCGATTGTTGCGTCAAAATCATTCATCACATTTTCTGCAGCCTGCATGCTTTTTTTCTCAATAATAAGATAGTTAATAAAACGCTCCAAATCCTCTTCAGCATCTCTTGTAACCGCTATTTTATAATCCATATTCTGCCCTTATATCATGAGAAACCTCCGCCGCGTCTTTATGCAGCCCCTGCGCTGCGTGTTCCCTCGATTTTTCCAGCTTATCTAACATTTCATGTTCTGCCAATGACTTATATGGATTTGCAGTTATCCTTTTTATTTCAAACGGAAAGCCGTTTACTGCCAGCGCCTGTGTTAAAAACATGCGGATTGCAGTTGTGGTGTCAGTTCCCAAATCTTTAAACAAAGCGTCCGACTTTGTTTTTAAATCATCGTCTACTCTTACTTGAATCGTGCTTGCCATTTCTGCCGCCTCCTGTACAGTTTTGTTCCTACTATAAAGCATAACAAATAAGTGATGCCAAGTCAATACGTTTGTAATGACTTGGCATTGCTGTTTATACCATCATACTTATATGCCGACTTGTTACTCAGCTTTAATGTCTTTCCGGCTTTAACCTTTTTCTTTCCAGAAATAGCTACCTTCTTTCCCACGCCTTTCACGGAAGTAATTTTATATGTCGCTTCTACAGCGCGTTCATGATCTTTGTTTTTACTTCTGCGCACCGTGCGTCAAATTCCGGATTTAACGGCCGTATCTCCCTGATGATATCCGCCGCCAGTTCAAATCTTCTAAGATCATAGAGAAGCGCCGCCTGGTTCAAGTTATACCACGCCTGCTCCCCATTTGTCTTAATATACGGTTTTAACGTCATGAGTTCTTTGTAAGTCGCCTCTGCATTATGGCTGACAGAATAGATCTCCATCAGCGTATTCATCTTCTTTAAAAATTTTGAACCTCCGAATAATCTCTGTAACATATAACTCCCTCCATATACGTTAACATTGTACTTAATATTTTGTTTTCATCATAATCGCATGCTTTTTGATCGATCCAGATCACATTTCTTTCCCTTTTAAACCATGTGATCTGCCGTTTGGCGAAATGTCTCGTATCCCGTTTGATCCGGTAGACGGCCGTCTCAAGACTGCATTCGCCGTTCAGATAATCAAGCATCTCCTTGTAGCCAAGTCCCTGCATAGAAACCATATCTTTTGTATACCCCTTATTTTTCAACGCAAGAACCTCTTCTTTCAGCCCTTCAGAAAGCATCCCGTCTACACGTCGGTCTATGCGCTCATACAGACGCTCTCTGTCGTCATTTAACACAAAGTAAAAAGCTTCATAGGGCGTTTCCTTCCGGCGCTCCGTCTCATTGTGCCTAGAAATCGGCGTTCCCGACTGATGATAGAACTCCAATGCCCGGATGACTCTTTTTACATTATGATGATGTATCTCTTCGGCTGCCTTTGGATCGACCTCCTTTAATTTTTCATGGAGCGCCTCTGACCCGCACTCTTTGGCAAATGCGGCAAGCTCCTTCCGGTAAGAATCATCGTTTTCATGCTCCGTAAAATCAATATCATATAAAAGCGCCTGAATGTAAAACCCCGTCCCTCCTACCACGATCGGAATATGCCCGTTTGCATAGATTTTTTCCATCGCCTCTTTCGCCATCTGTTGAAAACGGACGACATGAAACTCCTCATCCGGGTAAAGCACATCAACCAGATGATGGGGAACTCCTTCCATCTCTTCCGGTTTTATCTTTGCCGAGCCGATATCCATCCCCTTATACACCTGCATGGAATCTGCGGAAATAATCTCTCCGCCCACTGCCTTTGCAAGTCCGATAGAGACCTTCGTCTTCCCTGCGGCTGTCGGCCCTGTCAGAATGATCAACGGTTTTTTCTTCATCAGCATTCCCCTTACTATACAATGATGCTGGGTGCAAAAGGTATTTTGCCCCCATGATGCCGCGGATTGTTCCGCACTTCGTGCTTCCACAATCCTAAAAACATTCAAAATCCGCCCTAATCGGGCTGCTTTTTCATGTTTTTACGGGTCCCAAAGTCATGTTTATTCATGCAAGCATGAATCACATGACCTTTTGACCCTAGCATCATACAATTCTTTTAAATTTCTTCTCCAGCTCCCGTTTAGACATGGCGATGATCGTCGGCCTTCCGTGAGGGCAGTGATACGGATTCTTAAGAGTCAGAAGCTCGCCGATCAGCGCGTCAACCTCTGCCGCGGACAGCCGCATCTTTCCCTTCACCGCCGCCTTGCAGGACATGGATGCGATCTTTTCATCAATGACCTCCGCTGACAGGCTCCGGGTGATCTCATCTGACAGACTGTCGATCATCTCCAGAAGAATCTCCTTTTTAGCGATAGAAAAAAGATTATCCGGCACTGCACGCACGGTATAAGAACCCTGCCCAAAGTCCTCGAACTCAAAACCGATCCTCGTAAAGCGCTCCATGTGCCTTGTGAGAAGCTCCTGCTCCTGCATCGTCAGATTCAGCACAATGGGCGGGGAGATCATCTGGGAGGTAAATTCTCTTGTTTTCATCCCCGCAAGGGTCTTTTCATAGAGTACGCGCTCATGGGCGGCATGCTGGTCAATGATGTACAGATTATCATGATACTCCACCAGCCAGTACGTGTCAAATACCTGTCCGATCAATTGATATTCTGCCTGAACCTTCCGGTCAAGGAACCTCTCCTCGAAGAGATCAAGCTGCTTTGGATCCTCGGCAGCCGTTTCCCGGCTGTGATCTGCGCTATAAGGAGCAACCGTCTCCCGGATCCGGTCTGCCTGCCGCTCTGGTTTGAAAAGACTGCTCTTTCCCATGACTTCTGCGGAAGAATTCTGCTCATGGTAGGACGTTACCCGCTTTTTCATCTCCTCCATGAAATAGTCAAGGGTACGTTCTTCATTCGGCGGAATCGCTTTTTTGGGCGGCCTTTCTGCTGCTGCCGGCTCAGTCCGCATCGTATCCGTGCCAAGCGCCCCTGTTTTCGCAGTTTTTGTACCTGCGCCGGGGACTCCTGCTTTTACAGTTTTTGCACCGGAAGCCTTCGCATCCGGCACGTCCACCGTGATATGCGGGATCAATTCCTTCTCATGAAGCCCGGTTCCTACCGCCTCATAGATCGCATTATAGATTTCCTGCTGATTATGGAAACGGATTTCTAGCTTAGAGGGATGGACATTGACATCTACCTCCTCTCCATTAAGTTCCATGTGCAGCGCTACGAACGGGAATTTATGCTGCATCGTGAAATCCTTGTAGGCATCCTCGATGGCCTTATAGACTATATTATTTTTTATATAACGATAATTGATGAAATAATTTTCAAAGTTACGGTTTCCTCTGGAAATCAGCGGCGCTCCTAAGAATCCTGTGATACGCACGCCGTTTTTATCGTAATTTGCTGGCAGGAGGTTTGCCGCAATCTCCCTGCCGTAGATATGATAGATCACATCTTTTAAATTCCCGTTGCCAGAGGTATGTATCTTTGACTGCCCGTTATTGATAAAATGAAAAGAAATCTCCGGATGGGACAGCGCCAGTCTGGTCATCAGGTCCCCCACATGGCCTGCCTCCGTCATAGCGGTTTTTAAAAATTTCCGTCTGGCAGGAACATTATAAAAAAGCTGCCGTATAAAAAACGTAGTCCCGTCCGGCGCACTGTCATCCTCTAAGCTTTCCTCCGCCCCTCCTGCAATACGATACCTTGTTCCGAAGGCATCCTCTTTTGTCTTTGTCAGAAGCTCCACCCGGGCGACTGCTGCGATGCTCGAGAGCGCCTCTCCCCGGAAACCAAGAGAACGGATATGTAAAAGGTCGTCCACGGAACGGATCTTGCTTGTGGAATGTCTTAAGAATGCCGGGCGCACCTCATCCTTTGGAATCCCGCAGCCATTGTCCGCAATACGGATGGAGGAAATTCCGCCTTCCTTGATGTCCACCGTAACAGAAGACGCTCCGGCATCAATGGAATTTTCCACCAGCTCCTTCACGACGGAAGCCGGACGCTCAATCACCTCTCCAGCCGCAATCTTATCAATTGTAATCTGATCAAGTACCTGTATCTTACTCATACCTGCCACCTGTTCTTTAATTTATTCTGTAACTGATACAGCGTGTTCAGCGCGTCAATGGGCGTCAGATTGCTGACATCCAAGCTTTTGATTTCCTCAATTACGTCGTCATCCTTAACTGTATCAAATAACGACATCTGCGCTAAGTCCACCTCGTCGTATTTTTTCGTTTTAATCTTCGGAGCCGTACCTTGGGCGGCAATGTCCTTGATCCGGGTTGTGATATCGGCATGGATCAGTTCTTCCACGATCTCCTTTGCCCGGTTCGTAACTGTCTCCGGAACGCCTGCGAGACGCGCCACCTGAATCCCATAGCTTTTATCGGCTCCGCCCCTTACGATCTTCCGAAGGAAAATGATGTCATCCCCTTTCTCTTTCACGGCAATGCAGTAATTATTCACATTGCTGATCTTACCCTCTAACTCTGTCAGCTCATGATAGTGGGTAGCAAAGAGTGTCTTCGCTCCTAAAAGCTTACTGTTGCTGATGTGTTCAATCACCGCCCATGCAATGCTGAGGCCGTCAAAGGTACTGGTGCCCCGTCCGATCTCATCCAAGATCAGGAGGCTTTTATGGGTAGCGTTTCTTAAAATGTTGGCGACCTCCGTCATCTCTACCATAAAAGTACTCTGTCCGGAAGCCAGATCATCCGAAGCTCCAACTCTTGTAAATATCCGGTCCACAAGGCCGATATCCGCCGAAGCTGCCGGGACAAAGGAACCGATCTGCGCCATCAGAACGATCAGGGCAGTCTGTCTCATATAGGTAGATTTTCCCGCCATATTCGGTCCGGTGATAATGGAAATCCTCTTCTTCTTGTCATCCAGATATGTATCATTGGTAATGAACAGATCGTCCGGAATCATCTTCTCAACAACCGGATGGCGTCCCTCCTTAATATCAATCACGCCTCTCTCATTCACCTTCGGGCACACATAATGATTCTGCTGCGCCGCCAGCGCCATGGAAGCCAGCGCGTCAAGCTGCGCCACGGATTTGGCCGTATCCTGAATCCGCACCACCTCTGCGGCGATCTGATCTCTCACTTCACAGTAAAGCTGATACTCTAAAGCAAACAGCTTATCCTCCGCTCCTAAAATGGTATCTTCCAGTTCTTTTAACTCCGGGATGATATAGCGCTCGGCGTTCGCTAACGTCTGCTTCCTCATATAATAATCCGGCACCATATGTTTAAAGGAGTTGGTAACCTCAAGATAATAGCCGAACACTTTATTAAATTTGATCCGAAGATTCTTGATGCCTGTCTTTTCACGCTCCTTGGTCTCAAGCTTCGCAAGCCATTCCTTGCCGTCCGACTTTGCATGACGGAGCTTGTCTACCTCTTCATTGTAGCCTTCCTTGATAATGCCCCCCTCTTTCATGGCAATCGGCGGATCGTCAGCGATCGCCTGTTCCGTCAGCGCACAGAGATCCTTAAGAGGATCGAGTTTTTCATAGAGTTCTTTAAGAAGCGGGCTTTTTAAGTCCTTTAATATGTATTTTATGTGAGGAAGCATGGACAGCGAGCTTCGAAAAGAGATCAGATCCCTTGGATTGGCAGACTGGTAAGTGATCTTGCTGACCAATCGTTCCAGATCGTAGACGGGCGATAGATATTCCCGGATTTCCTCTCTTGCAATGGTGTTGTCCTTAAGCTCTCCCACCGCCTTCTGACGTTTGATGATGGGCGCCTTATCAATCAGCGGCTGTTCGATATATTTGCGCAGGGTACGCGCCCCCATAGCCGTCTTTGTCTTATCCAGCACCCACAGAAGAGAGCCTCGTTTTTGCTTCTCCCTGAGTGTCTCGCACAGCTCCAGATTCCGCCTTGTGGAACTGTCGAGCAGCATAAACGCTCCTGTCGTGTAGGGGGTAAGCTTGGAAAGCTGCGACAGAGAAGCAGTCTTCTGCGTCTCCTTCAGATACAAAAGCAGCGCGCCCGCCGCGATCACGCCGCAGTCATAATCCGAAATTCCAAGCCCTTCTAACGTTCCCGTATGGAAATGCTCCATCAAAGAACGCTTACAGAGCGTATCGTCAAAGTACCAGCCGTCGAGAGAGTAAATCGTGATCCCAAGTCTTCCTTTCAGATCATCAAAGTCCAGCCCGCTCATATAAAAAGCCTCATTGCAAATAAGCTCTGAGGGCATGAATTTAAAAATCTCGTCAAATAGTTTTTCACTGCTTTCAATCTCTGTCAAAAAGTAATCACCGGTCGTCACATCTGCCACAGAAAGCCCATAGCGGTCTGTAATATACACAACACTCATAATATAATTGTTCTTTGTCTCATCTAACGACTGGGTATCTAAATTCGTACCGGGAGTGACGATCCGTACCACATCCCGCTTGACTAATCCTTTGGCAGTGGCCGGATCTTCCATCTGTTCGCAGATCGCAACCTTGTAGCCTTTGGACACAAGCCGGTTCAGATATCCGTCTACAGCATGGTAAGGGACTCCGCACATAGGCGCGCGTTCAGGAAGCCCGCAGCTTTTGCCTGTCAGGGTGAGTTCCAGTTCTTTTGACACCTTTACGGCATCATCGAAAAACATCTCATAGAAATCACCTAATCTATAAAATAAAACACAGTCAGGATACTCTTCCTTCGTCTTCATATACTGCTGCATCATCGGTGTTAATTCGCTCACGCTAAATTCTCCTCTTCTGTCTGAAATTGTACAATAAGTATAACATTTTTAAAATAGATTTAAAAGGTACAAATTTGTAAACATTTATAAGATGTAATACTGGGGTTTCGGTTCCTGATACAGCCAGTGCATAAGATACCCGCTTAAGATGATCCCTACGGCCGCAAGACCGGAAAAGATAATGATGAACGGAACGCAGATCTGCCCGAAAAGCTGCAGGGGCAGACGGCTGTAATCCCACACCTGCATATGCAGCCATTTATTTACGATGATCCCTGTGATAAATTCCATCGACGTGACAAACACCATACACCGGACTAGCTGTAGCCATAAGGGATCCTGCCAGAGCAGCATTTTCCCCTGAACCGCAAAAAACACAAAACAGATCCCGCCCAATATAAACATGCTCCAATGGGAGAAGCCTCGGAAAATCAACTCAAAAGAATAATAGATACAGCCTCCCAAAGCCCATAAAAATAAATACTCGCTTAATTTCTTCATGTAAAAAACGCCCTCACTTATGTTCTTAACATATAGTCTGAGCGTTTTTGATTTATAATATAGGTGGTATTTATTTCATGCGGATACGGCTACCCACAAAAAGCACTACTGGAAAGATGATTGCCGACAGTATCCCCAATTTTAGGTTTTCTCCAAAGAGATCTGAGACAAATCCGACTAGTGTCGGCCCGCCGGAGCAGCCGATATCCCCGCCCAGCGCCAGAAGCGCGAACATGGCCGTACCTCCCTTCGGAATGGCCGCAGAAGCCTTGCTGAAAGTCCCGGGCCACATAATCCCGACAGAAAGTCCGCAGACGGCACAGGAAACCAGACTGAGCACCGCATTCGGCACAAGGCAGATACAAAGATAAGACAGGATACATAAGATGCTGCTGCATTGCATAAACCAGTCAAGCTTGATCTTATCCCCGTATTTTCCGTAAAAGGCTCTGGAAATTCCCATCAACGCAGCAAATGACATAGGCCCCGCCAGATCTCCTGCTGTTTTTGAGATGCCAAGCCCTTTTTCCGCAAACGCAGAAGCCCACTGGCTGACGGACTGTTCGCTCGCGCCGGCGCAAACCATCATAACAAACAATAGAACGAATACCTTCATGGAGAACAACTGTCTGATGCCAAGTCCGGTCTCTCCTTCTTCTATCAGCGGGGCAATCGGCACCTTTGAGAATGCCGCCGCATTGCATACTGGGATCAGCGCCCAGACAAGCGCCAGAATCTTCCAGTTTGAGATTCCCGCTACTTTAAAAAACAAAGTGGAAAAGGCCACGACGCCCACATGTCCCCAGCAGTAAAAGGAGTGGAGCATACTCATGGCTTTTTCCTTGTTGTCGGAAGGACAGGCCTCCACCACCGGACTTATATTGGTTTTTCAAAGGTTTACACCTCTCTGCACGGTCTGTGTATCTTTGGCACATTAATTTCACCAATATAGTAAAAACCTTTGCATTCCTTAAGAGATATATCTAAATAACTTCCGATCAGCTCTGGACTGCCCGGAAAATGTACAAGCAGATTATTACTGAGTCTCCCTGTAACCATGGAAGGATCCTGCTCGCTCACAGACTCTACCAGAACTTCCTGTATCGTGCCTTCGTGTGCGGCGCATACTTCTCCTGCTATAGATTGGACTTCCTGTAAGAGACGGCCGAAACGGTCTTTGACCACTTCTTCCGGGATCTGATCTTTCATGACAGCGGCCGGTGTTCCTGTTCGTTTGGAATAGATAAATGTAAAAGCACTGTCATAACGCACTCTTCTTACAACATCCAGCGTCTCCTCAAAATCTTCTTCTGTCTCTCCCGGAAATCCCACGATAATATCTGTCGTCAGGGAAATATCCGGCACGGCGTTCCGAAGCTTTTCCACTAACAGAAGATACTGCTCCTTCGTATAACGGCGGTTCATCTTCTCTAAAATCCGCGTGCTGCCTGATTGAACCGGCAGATGGAGATGACGGCATATTTTTTTTGATTTTCCCATCGCTTCGATCAGCGCATCCGACAAATCCTTTGGGTGAGAGGTCATAAAGCGGATTCTCTTTATTCCTTCAATCTTTTCAATCTCTGTAAGAAGTTCTGCAAAAGACACGGGATTTTCTAAAGTCTTACCGTATGAGTTGACATTTTGACCAAGGAGCATGACTTCTGTCACCCCGTCCGCCGCCAGACGTTCGATCTCTTGTATGATCGCCTCGGGCTTCCGGCTCCTCTCCCGTCCTCTTACATAGGGAACGATACAGTAGCTGCAGAAATTGTTGCATCCAAACATGATATTCACACCGGATTTAAAGGAATATTTTCTCTCATTGGGAAGATCCTCTACGATCTTATCTGTATCCTTCCAGATATCGATGATCATACGGCCGGATTCGAACCGTGCGGCCAAAATCTCTGCAAACTTGTAGATATTGTGAGTTCCGAATATTAGGTCGATGAAGGAATAGCTTTTTTTGAGCTTCTCCACAACCTCCGGCTCCTGCATCATACAACCGCACAGACCAATCATCATATGGGGATTTTTCTTTTTACGGGGCTTTAGCTGCCCGAGCCTTCCGTATACTCTGGTGTTGGCGTTCTCACGGACCGTACAGGTATTGTAGATGACAAAATCCGCCGTATCTTCGCTGGATTCTGTATATCCGATATCCCGCAGGATTCCCCGCAGCTTTTCCGAATCTCTTGCGTTCATCTGACAGCCGAAGGTAGTCACGCAGAATTTGGGCCGCCGTTTAATTTTCTGTTCAAAGCCTTTTACCCACTCCCGGCATTTTGCCATATAATAGTATTGCCTGTCAGGTTCAGTGACAGGCGGTTTCGTATTTAAATCTATTTTATCTAAATTAATTTTCTGATACATTTTCTTTACTTTCCATTCACACAAACTGATTCTTCAGACTGTCATATACATAGTCAATACTTTTCAGCGCATCAATGATCAGATCCTTCTTGACGTGCTTATCCTCGCACAACGCATCCAGAGTAGGGTAATAATCACGAAGCTCCGTATTCACAATACTTAACAGCAGCACAGGGTCTTTCGGTAAATCCATATCCATCTTATTCCATCTCCTTCCTTTCTCTTCAGTACATCAGTGTCTCCGTAAATATCATGTCCATCCTGCAGTCACATTCTTCGGCAGGTATCTTGTCCACAAGCTGGATATCAAAGGCCAGAGCAAGCTTAAAAAGATTCGGATGCGCGCTCAGATACCGATCATAATAACCTTTCCCGTATCCGATCCGGTTATAATGTTTGTCAAAAGCGATTCCGGGAATAATGACAAGTCCATCGTCTCCGGGCGCCCGCTCGCTCTCACCGGTGGGTTCTAAAATCCCGAAGGCACCCCGCACAAGCTCTTTTTCTGATTCAACAAGGTAAAAAGACATCTCGCCGCCGCGCACTTTCGGCAGCCAGATATCCTTCCCAAGCCGCCATGCTTCGTCAATAATATGCTCAGTCCCTACTTCTCCGTCAAAATCCATATAGCAGAAAATATCCGTTGCCTCCCGGAAGTTGTCGCTGGCAATGACCTTTTGAGCGATCGCTTCGGTTGCTGTCTGCCAATCGTCCGCGTGAATATTGCTGCGGAGCTTTCTTATCTGTTCTCTAATTTCCTGTTTTGTTTCCAAATTTCTCACCTAAATCTGTAATGCTTCCATCGGCTTCCCTGATGGAAATATTGTCAAGCTGTCCTCTCAGGCTGCGTTTGAAGGAATCAATATATTCTCTTCTCAAAACTTGCTGCTCTTTTCGTTCAGCTTCTGTCAGACCTTTCTCTTTCGATTTATGGTACAGTTCATTAATGCGTGCTATGTTCTTTTCATCCATATTCTCGTCCTCTGTCCGTGCATATTAAAAAACTTTTCTTATCTTACACTAAAACAGCGTCAAAGTCTACTACTAACTTGAATAATTTTCAAGAAAACCATAAAGATCTTCCTGTGTTTCTACATATTTTCCATTGACAAGCTCCTCCTGAACCGCCTGCGGAAGCTCTTCGCACAGAATATCCGTGTATTCATAAGCCGTCTTTTTATCACTTAGAAAAACAACCACGTACCCGTTTACATTTTTCAGATAATAACAATCTTCCTTCAGAGCATGTCCGTCTGCCGTTACTGTCTCCTCCGACTGGGCCTTTTTAACTTCTTCGGCCGCCTCAAGTCTTGCCTGCGTCCGTTCCCTTGCGATCCGGTAACTGTACTGGTAAGCAAATGTTACTGCCAGTGCCAGAATCAGTATGGCGGAAAGAAACCCGATTCCATATTTATTCCTCATAGTGCCAACTCCTTTTTTCCATAAGTATTGGCAATTTGTGAGAAGCTTATTCAGAAAACACACTTATCGGAATAGATGCACCTTCCTGCATACTCTGGCAAGCAATGCGCCTTTTGGCATCTCTATCATCTCTTCTTCCGTGATTCCCTTTAAGAGTACCAGCGCTACGCCATAGACGATAACAGCCACCGGCAGCGCAGCCAGTGTTGCCGGCTTCGATCCGATGATGAGCCGAAAGAGAGAATAAGTCCCCAGAGCTGCAAGCCCCATGAACGCAGACGCTAAGAGCGGGATCCAGAAAGTCCGCTTCTGTTCCTGCACATAGCCGATCTTCTGCCTGAGCGCATGTGAATTCAGCATAGAGGCACAGGCGGCGAATACGATCTTACTGATCACTACTCCGTAGATTCCCCATTGGAACACTACCATCATAATAAACAGCGCCGCCATATGTACGACGATAGAGATAGATGCGCTTTTTACCGGCACCATCATATTATCCAGTCCTTGGTGCACCGCATTCGTGACCGTCGAAAGGCAGTAAAAAATAACAGAAACTGCTCCAATCTGCAGCATTCTCGCAGACACCTCATTGTTCTCCGTGAAAAAAATCAGATCTAGGAGCGGTCTTGCCAGTACCATAAGCCCTACGGCGCTTGGAATCGCGATCAGCATATTGAAACGCACGAAAGTAAATATCTTTCCTCTCACCTGTCTTTTATTTCCAGACTTTACCGTTGCTACGAGATTCGGCACTAAAGAAGCGCCTAAGGCATTTGAAAATGCCAGAGGAACGTTGATCAGCGTATCATATTTTCCGCTGAGTATTCCTAACAGCCCTGCATACTCACTCTCCGCATGTCCCTGCGCAGACATGATCTTTCCGAACATAGCATTGTCGATCACGCCGCTTAGGTTGTAAACGGTAGAGCTTAAAAGCACGGGCGCGATGGTAAGCAAAAGCGCATGGAAGATATGCTCGTAGCTTTCACGCTTTCTCGTCCGGTCTCTGCGCCGCTGCCTTTTCATGACTCTCTGGTATACCGCGAAGATAAACATCAAAAACAAAAGAGCGGATACTGCTCCGGCGACCGTGCCGAGCGTTCCGCCCACCGCCGCCATAGCAAGTGAAAAATCATCGCCTTTTTTTGCTGCCTTTGCCATCTTAAGCAGAAAATAAGCTCCAAGAATACTGACCGCCGCATTGACGATCTGTTCCAGCACCTGCGAGATCGCAGTCGGTATCATGGACTTATTGCCCTGAAAGAAGCCGCGGAACACGCCGAGGATCGCGACCACCAAAATACAGGGCGCCAGCACCCGAAGCGCATAGGAACTCAGTTTCATCGCCATAAGATGCGTAGCGATAAAATCAGCCCCGAAAAAGATAAGAAGGGCCGCCCCGCCGCCTGCCGTGAAGGCAAAGGTAAGGGCGATCTTAAATACTTTGTGGGCGTTCCGGTACTGTCCGGTAGCATTTCTTGCCGAGACAAGCTTTGATACTGCAAGGGGGAGGCTGTAGGATGTCAGCGTCAGCGCGATGGCGTAGATCTGAAAAGCCACGCCGTAATAACCCATACCCTTATCGCCAAGAATATTCACAAGCGGAACCCGGTACACTGCCCCGATGATCTTCGTGATCACTCCGGCGATAGCAAGAAGCGAGCCCTGCACAATGAATGACTTGTCCGAATTTTTCTTAACTTTCGTCATAATTTGACTCCATCATAAAATTATTTAAACTTCTTCTATCTCATGTATACTACCGCGTGATTCCTAAATTTTCCAGAATCGCTCTCTGCATCTGTTCCATCAGAAGACGTTCGTTTTCCTTAATATGGTCGTATCCCGTCAGATGCAGCACCGAGTGGGTGATCAGAAACGCAAATTCCCGTTCGGGGCTGTGCCCGTATTCCAAAGCCTGCGATAGTACTTTGTTCTTGGAAATCACAATATCACCGAGCAGCAGTTCCCCCGTCTCCGGATGAAAGCAGTCTTTCCGATCTTCAAGAAAATCAAAATTTCCTGCTTCTTCGTAATCAATCATGGGAAATGACAGCACGTCCGTCGCCCGGTCGGTATCCCTGAATTCCCGATTCATCTGCCGGATTTCTTCATCGGTAGTAAGAAGGAGGTTTACTTCCGCTTCATAAGGGCAGCCTGTAAAATCAAGCGCCGCCAGCGCCGTTCTTTTTGCCAGCGCCTCGCATTCTAAAGGGAGCTTAAGGCTTCCCTCTTCCTCAAAGTTCAGTGTCATGGTCTTCTCCTCTGTTTTTTCCTCTTAGTCTGCCGGGTATTGTTCTCATAAGCTTCATAAGCTTTTACAATCTTCTGTACAAGAGGATGCCGCACCACGTCCTTGCTGGTGAGACGGCAGATGCTGATATCCTCGATCTGTTTCACTACATTTACCGCCACATCAAGACCGGATAACTGTCCCGCCGGCAGATCTTTCTGCGTCTCGTCGCCGGTGATGACAACCTTGGACCCAAACCCGATCCGCGTAAGAAACATCTTCATCTGCGCCGGAGTCGTATTCTGGGCCTCGTCAAGAATGATAAATGCATTGTCAAGAGTCCGCCCGCGCATATAGGCAAGAGGAGCGACTTCGATCAGTCCCTTCTCCGAATTCTTTAAGAAACTCTCCGCCCCCATGATCTGGTAGAGCGCGTCATAGAGAGGCCGGAGATATGGATCGATCTTGCTCTGTAAATCCCCCGGAAGGAAGCCTAACTTCTCTCCCGCCTCAATGGCCGGGCGCGTCAGGATGATTCTTCCGACTTCATTATTTTTAAATGCAGTGATCGCCATTGCCATAGCAAGATAGGTCTTGCCCGTCCCGGCAGGTCCTAATCCGAATACGATCATCTGCTTCCTGATCGCATCCACATATTTTTTCTGCCCTGCGGTCTTCGGCTTTATCGGTTTGCCTGCAAGAGTATGGCATATGATATCCTTGTCGATCTCAAGGATATTCTCTTCGCTGTCTTCCATGACAAGCGATAATATATAATCTACGTTCTGTTCTTGTATGATATTCCCCCTCTTAGACAATTCCGTAAGCTGAGAGAGAACCTTTTTCGCTTTCTCAACCCGCGCGCCTTCCCCCATGATCTTAATGCTTTCATTTCTTGCGATCAATGTCACATGGAGGGTGCGCTCGATCTTTTTCATATGCGCATCAAACTGTCCGAACACATTGCCTTCATGCTCTGCCGGAATATCAATGGCTGTTTCCATCATTCCCATCCGTTTTTTCTCCTGTCTCTTTTTCGGCCTCTTCTTTCTTTTCCGGAATCTTTAAAAGCTTTGCGGCCTTCTCTTTGCCAATCGGCATCCGGACTGTCAGATTACCTTTGGCAGACGATTCGTTTTGTCCTGTGTATATTTTAACATCATTCTCAATAATTTCTACCCCCTTTTTCTCCAAATCTTCGCAGTATCTTACAAATCTCTCTGTAAGAATCTGCTGAAGATCTTCTTTTCGGCGCTGTTTTTCATGGGGCTTATAGGGAACTGCCCATCTTTTCCCCCAATAGACCGGAAAAAAGAAATTATCGAAGATTTTTAACTGCCACTGCTGGCCGGACAAAGTAAAATTCTCATAATCATTCTGAATCCCTCCTAGTGTAAAGCGGATATTTCCAACCTTAAAATAATATTCCTGTTTGCAGATATCGTAATCTTCTTTTTCAATATAGGTATTCAGGCAGGAATCTTCGTATTTCAGGGCAGTTTTTCCGATGATGTCCGCATCGGAAACATGGTACTGATATCCGATGATTTCTCCGGCATCGTTATTGACCGGAATCTGGCCCGACACTAATACATCTCCCTTTTTCACCTTCGCTCCGATTTTTGTCTGAAACAATCCGTTCCGGACGACGGCGCTTTCAATGATACAGCTTTTATCCGCCACGATATCCACGGGCTGGCCGGCATTCTCTTCCTGCTCTCCATTCTGTTTTGGATTCCCTTTCGCACTGACAGACGGAGAATCCTCATTTTCCTTCACCCGTATATAAAGCTTTGTGCCGCGGATAGAAGCGGACACCCATATGATATCGTCATACTCCTTACGGATATCCTTTACGATCCGCTGGCAATCCACATCAGACTTCGCCATACCGTTCTGAACAGATTTTGCTTTCAGAAATTCCAGCAAAGTCTCATCCGTCCTCGTACTGTTTCCGGTAATATCGATGTTCCAGATATAATGGGACATCCAAAAGATCAAAAACACAAAACAGAATGCCCCGGCAAAAAAAAGCTTCCGTTTTCGATAACGAAATAAATAAAAGGGCAAACCAGATCTCTTTATAATCGTAACTTTTGTTCTCGTCTTCCGAATGATTGGTTTTAGCTTCCGGAAGCCGCTGATTGAAATATTCATTTCATATGCCCCCGAGACAGCCTGAAGCCCCCACAGGTAAATCCCCCTGTGACGGCATGCATTTAAAAATCTTTCCGTGGAATATCCTGCGATCCGTATGCGAAGATATCCCCTGATATAACAGATAAGCCGTGACAGCAACGCTCATTCCTCCTGCCGGATAAATATATGTTTCAAAAGATTGTATTCAGCTTGGAGCTGTCAGATTCACATATTCGATGGAGACGATATGTCCGGTGACTTTCATCTCGTCGTTGGTATAATATTCCACTTTCAAATTTTTACCGTTTACCCGGATCTGTCCGTCCTTTGTGTGAACCCGTATCAGGCTGTCCGTATACTCTATGATTCCTCTGTAATTTTCAATATTCAGTTCCATCTGCCCTACCATCGTGAGCATGGGGATGCCAAGCACTACGTCCTTTGGCAGCTCTGACAGTTCTGACAATCTATTTTTAAAGGAATGTTCCTCCCGTGATGATACTACCTGTCTCTTTGCCTTCATACAAACGCCATTCACAGATTTTATTGTAATCTATGTGAAAAAGGCATGTATTATGACTAAAACCGCTCAAACCGGTACGCGTACAATTCATGAAGAGCCCTTGTTGCGCTGATATAAGAGGCTTGCTTCATGAAAGGATGTATTTTGTCCGGGAATGCGGTAAATACCTGATCGAATTCCAGTCCCTTGGCAAGATAATAAGTTGTGACCGTCAAACCTTTCTCAAAAATGGTGCTGTTCCGGTCAATATAATGAACCGAGAGCCGCCTTTCACGCTCCTCTTTTTTATGCGTTCCCATGATAAGGCGGTATATGTCGCAAGCTTCTTCCTCTGTCAAAGTAAGAATGGCCGCCGTCTCATAGCTCTCTGAAAGATTTTCAAAAACGGCCGCAAGGAGTCCTTCCATTTCAGGAAATGTTTTCTCCTCCACTTCTTTTCCGTGCCTTTTCAGGAACGAGATGTCAGGAAGATGCAGAAGCTTTGCCGAATACTGCGCAATCTCCCATGTATTGCGGTAACTTTTATTGATCGTGATTTTCTGAACGCCTTTTCCGAATATCTTCGGCAGAAAGCGAAACACATCCTGCGCCTCATCGTCCAGCGTCTGCGCCCGGTCGCCGAGAATCGTCATGCGGCACGAAAACATCTGGGCAAGAATCGTATACTGCAGATAGGAATAATCCTGCATCTCATCAATGACCAGATGCCGGACTTTCCTGCGTGCCGTCTGACCGGTCAGACGGTATTTCAAATAGAGCATCGGATAGACATCTTCATAAGGAACCTTTCGTTTTTCATATGCCGCATCTGGTAAAGTCTCATAGCCATATTCCGAAAGCATACGGTTATAGATATGATAAATATCCTTTGTTACATACATCTTATCAAACATACTTTTCAGATGTTCAAGCTCATCTTCGGTAAGATTTCTGCCGCAGAGCGTCTCATACTCATCAGCAACATACTCCATCACCGCATCCATACGTTTTAAAAGCGGCGTACTCTGAAATTTAAAATAAAATAACCGGATCAGTTCTTCTTCCGTCTTTTTTAAGCCACGGAAGGTTATCGGGCGAAGCGTTACCAGATCTTCCTCCAGCATGGCAAGGTACCCTTCCATCAGCCCGATAAAGGACTGAGACTGTTTTTCTTTGAAGCGCCTTCTTGCATCCGGATCCGGAAATTTAATCTGGCGTTCCAGATAGTCGTACCGGTCCTCGCAGTCCTCAGCCGTGCATTTGAGCTCGTGATAGGAAAAAAGATCGAAGCTCATCTCCCGAATATTCTCCTCGCCAAGTTCAGGGAGGATGTGAGAGATATAATCCGAAAACACGCTGTTTGGCGACAGGATCAGAATATCGGATGATTTTAAGCGGTCTCTGTCATGATACAGAAGATACGCGATACGGTGGAGGGCGATGGACGTCTTGCCGCTTCCTGCCGCCCCCTGAATGACGAGAATCCAATCCTTCGTATTTCGGATAATGGCATTCTGCTCCTTCTGGATCGTGCGGACGATATTCTTAAGCTGCACGTCACTGTTTCCGCCAAGCTCAGCCTTCAATATCTCGTCGTCAATCTTTGTGTCACACTCAAAAGCATAGATAAGCTCTCCGTTTTTGATCTTGTACTGCCGCTTAGCGCAGATCTCGCCTTCCATGACGCCGGATGGCGCCGGATAGGAAGCAGGGCCTTTGTCATAGTCATAAAACAAACCGCTGACCGGGGCGCGCCAGTCATAGATCAAAGGCACCGCTCCCGATTTTTCCGCAAAATTCCCGATACCGATGTAAAATTTTTCCGCCGACTCCTCTCCTTCGTACTTAAAATCCACTCTTCCAAAATACGGGGAATCAACCATGCGCTTAAGCCGCTGCCTTTTCTTTGCCTGTTTTGCATTGGCACTGACCTGCTCAAAGAGCAAGCGCTGGTTGTCGAAATCCTCATAACCGTACTGATCCATCTCTGTATAATTCAGCCAGTAATAGTCATGCATGTTGTCAATTTCCTTCTGTCCGCGGGAAAGGGCTTCTTTTGTCTTTTTGATCTGTTCGTTTATTTTTCGGATGATCTCCTTCAGATATTCCGCCTCTTCAAAATACTGTATGTCTTCCATGCTCGTTCAGCTCCTCTAATGTAAACTATGCTTCTTATTGTACCCGTAAAACATGATTTTACTGAAAAAATTTAGGACGGAAATACAGATTCTGTTCCGTCCCCAACGCTTCTTTTTTGTAAAATATGATACCGACTAAATGAGATATTTGATCTTACGGTTCCTCTTCAATAATTCTTTTGTGAACGCCCCGTTATCTTCCAGAGAGATAAATACGGCAGACATACCGCCGGCTTCAATTCCAACCCGGTCAAAGGACGCGGCAAAAGAAGCGGAATAATTCTTCATGATCTTGACGACCGTAATTCCCCGTATCGGAATTGTCTTCGTGAGCAGTCCGAATCTTACGATCACATCCTTCTTTGTGACAGTCACATCATTTTTAAAGATAGGCGGTATAAAAAATAAATTAATGAATGCAACAGCAATCACGTTTACTGCCAAAATCAGTGATAACCCGTTATATATTACAGCGGCAATGGCGATTCCGTCCAACACTGCTATTGCAACATACCACCATGCCGCTATTTTTCCTTTGAATGTCATGATTTCTCCTTCCTCCTTCATAGAATCCACTCTGCTGCGCCCAGAACACCGACAGCTTTCGCTCCGCATTCATTGGCAAACTGTGCGCATTGTTCTAAATTCTTCCCCTCTAACAGAGCATAGATGAAACCGGCCGCAAAACTGTCCCCGGCGCCTGTCGTATCAATGCATACGACATCTTCTTTCGCCGGAACCATGTATTCTTCCTCCTCTGTCTTCACTAGGCAGCCATCGCGGCCGCATTTCACGATCACATGCTTCGCGCCTGATAAAAGAAGAGCCGCCGCTGCTTTCACTCTGTCTTTCTCACCAGTCAGAAGACTGGCCTCTTCTTCGTTTGCAAAAAGATAATCAATATAGGAGAAAGCCTTTGCCATGTCAAAAACCGTCTCCTTGTTCTTGCATTTGGTCATATCTGCACACACGATGATCCCCTGATCCTTTGCCTGTGAAAATATACGTACAAGCTGCTTCGTACGGAGCTTTGGAAAGACAAAGATGCTGGCAAAACATAAAATCTTCGCATCGTTGTCAAAGGGCATACGGATATCCTTGATCGTAAGCTTTCTAAGACTCCCGGCCGGATTCGTAAGGAAACTTCGCTCCCCGTCCTCTCCTACAAGGACAACATTGATTCCCGTAGGAATCTCTCTTCTGATCTGTCTTTCTTCCAGTATGACTTTGCTCTCCCTGCACTGCCTGATGATAAACCTTCCTGCGCTGTCATCTCCAATGATCGTCTCTAATCGGACGTTCTTTCCCATCCTCGAAAGAATGACAGCTTCATTCAGAGCGTCTCCTCCTAATGCCATCCGGATATCTTCCGCCGCATAGGAACCCGTCTCAAAAACCGCCGCGCTGGCAGGGCGTACTAATATATCAATAATCGCCGCGCCTATAATAATAATCTCTGACATTCGATTCACCTGTTTTTGACATGTCTATCATCGTTTCCTTATTTAAGTCACTGCATTTATACTATCATCTTTCCCTGCAAAATACAATTGAAGAATGGAAAAATACATTTTCATGGCTTCTAAAATTCCATAACCAGACCGGACATCAACTGCACTGCATGGCTTCCCAGTTCTTCTTTTAAGATTTCATAAGCCTTTTGCCCTGTGCAGTGCCCGGTATACACGAATGTAATTCCTGTCTCCCGAATTCCCTTGGCAAGCTTTCTCACAAAGTCTTCTGATTTGTTGGACAGATGGAAACCGCCGACTAATGCCAGCGCTTTTTTCCCCGGAAAGCTTTCCATCACTTCGCGTATAATATTGTCTGCGCCGCCGTGGGAACAGCTGTTGAATATGACGATTCCCTCCGGTGTGTCAAACACTAAGCTCTGTTCGTGGGAAAAATCATCGGGTTTCCATTTCTTTCCTTCCTTCCGGTACATCTTCTCTCTTAAGCCGGCCGAAGCAAGCCCCGGCGTTTTATGAGGGATCAGGCTTGCGCCCTCCATAAGCGGATAATCCCCCGACACATAGACAAGCCGATGCCGGTACTCTTCCAGAATGCCTTTTCCGATACCAATATATTTTGTGAAAATCCATTTTTTCGCATAACAGTTTTCCCGGCAGCCCTCCCTCAGATAAAATTTCGCCTTTTGATTTATCTGAAAAAATTTCCTCATGCCGTCGCTGTGGTCGTAATGGGCGTGGGACAGCACGGCATAGTCAATCTCTTCCAATGAAAGTCCGAGTTTATCCGAGTTTTCCGCAAAAAGTCCGGAAGCTCCCGTATCTAAAAGTATCTTCTTGCCATTATATTCAATATAAATGCAGAGCCCCCACTCACCCTTTAACCCGGAATTCTCAATATTGTCTACTACAACCGTCGCTCTCATTTTTATTTTCCTTCTTCCAATTATTTTCTTTTTCTATTATAATGGGTTGGTGGTTCATCCGCAACAAAAGAATTACAAAATACAATTCAAGAAATTCAGGAGGAGTTTTGCTATGATAAAATATGTTGCCAGTGATCTGGACGGAACCCTTTTAAGGAACGGGGCGCAGTCTTTTGACGCGGAAGTATTCGATCTGATTCGCCGGCTTAAAGAAAAAGGAATTCACTTTATCGCTGCCAGCGGGCGGCAATATGATAATTTATACCGTCTTTTCGGGCCTGTGCAGGATGAGATTTCTTATGTCGCCGAGAACGGCTCTCTCTGCGTCCACGATCACAAAGTTATCTCAAGAGGACTCATCGACAGGGAGCTTGGAATCCGTATCATAAAAGCTGCAAGAAAATTCCCGAATTATCACTGCCTTCTTTCCTGCGAATCAACCTCTTATACCGACTCCGAGGATCCAAGATTTATGAACCATATGCGAAATGTTCTGAAATATAAAATCGAAAAAGTACCGGATCTCTTGGATATCGACGAGCCATTTTTAAAATTTGCCGTCCTTGATTTTGATGGAACCGATGAGACGGAACCGTTTTTCAGAGAACAGTTTTCCTCGGAGATCACGGTTGTTACATCGGGAAATCTGTGGGTAGACTTTATTGTGCCGAATGCGAATAAAGGTTCCGGACTTGCCGACATCACACGGCATCTTGGCATATCATTAAAAGATGGAATTGCTTTTGGGGATCAGTTTAATGATATCGAACTTCTCGAGGCTGCCGGGATTGGCTATGCCATGGCAGACTGTGCGCCCGGCGTGGAGAAGCATGCCGACAGACAGACGGAATCTGTAGAACGTATTCTTCGGGAAATTTTAAAATAATTTTCAAATCGAAAGAAATCGAAAGTAGACAAAAAGAAAATGAAATGATAAAATATAATTACAAGAATAAAACAGTAATTTTTTAGGAGGAATGGAAGATGAAAATTGCAATCGGCTGCGATCCAAATGCACAGAACGAAAAAGAGGCGCTCATCAAATTTATCGAGGCAAAGGGTTACGGTGAAGTGACTGATTTTGGAAGCGAGGATCCGATCTATGCCAACGTGGCGATTGAAGTTGCAGAAGCTGTAGCTGCCCAAAAGTATGACCGCGGAATCCTTGTATGCGGAACAGGTATCGGCGTTTCTATCGCCGCGAACAAAGTGAAAGGCGCTTACGCCGCTCTTGTATCCGACGTATATTCCGCACAGCGCGCGCGTCTGAGCAACGATGCCAACATTATCTGCATGGGCGCGTTCACTACGGGAAGCAAAGAGAGAGAGATGTTCGTAACAGAATTTTTGACCAATGAATTTGTTCCGGGCTGCGGTTCCCAGCCGAAGGTAGACCGCTTTGTTGCGTACGACAACGAGAGGGCATAAGAACAGGCCATGAAAGGATGACCTTGAAGTCACCCGGTATTTGCCGTCCAGAGGTTTCGGAAATACCGGGTGATTTTTTAGTTACTTTTCAGCTCGGATCAATTCCCTCAGCGCTTCGACAGTCACCCGGACCGCCGTATCCGTATCGTGGACGACCGGATTGAAAAGCCCTGCTTTTTCACGCTCCTGATTTGCCATTACAAGAAGGCAGGTTCCGGCTCTTACGTGGAGATAATCCGCAACGATGAAAAGGGCTGCCGATTCCATCTCGGACGCCAGACATCCCATCTGTTTCCATGCCTCCCACCTATTCATAAGCTCATAACCTGCCGGCTTCGTCTCAGGCGAGTGCTGGCCATAGAAAGAATCCTTACACTGAACCACGCCTGCATGGTAGGTCTTTTCTAGTTTTTCCGCTGCATTGATCAGCGCGTTTACAAGCCGGATATCGGGCACCGCCGGGTATTCGACGGGCGCGTACTCCTTGCTTGTCCCCTCCATACGAACCGCTCCGGTGGCGATGACGATATCGCCGCTCATCACATCCGTCTGCATACCGCCGCAGGTCCCGATCCGAAGAAAGGTATCGGCTCCCGCCTTCACAAGCTCCTCCATGGCAATCGCCGCCGAAGGCCCGCCGATTCCCGTAGAAGTCACACTGACCTTCACACCTTCCAGATATCCTGTATAGGTCACATATTCTCTGCTGTCCGCTATGAGCTTTGCGTCGTCAAAATATTTGGCAATCTTCTCACAGCGCTTTGGATCTCCCGGCAGGATCACATACCTTCCCACATCACCGCTTGCGACCTGAATGTGATACTGCTTATCATTTTCCGAATAATTCATGCATTTTACCTCCTTTTTCATCATAGGAAAAAGCTATTGTTCCTTCATTGTATCATGCCGCGCTCCATATTCCAACTCTGTAATCTTAAAGGAGTATCTGTCTTCCCCTAGATACTCGCTCCCCCAGATCACGATCGCCGTATCGTCAGCATTTAAGTAAATCTCCGTATTTTGATACGCCTCTTTATAAAGCGTCTGTTTTGCCGACGGATTTCCTTTGACCATTCTGATGCCGCTTAACTGAAGCGATTCCATATTATCCCTCCATTCAATGAGAAAGATATGGTCGCCGTCCTCGCAGATGTAGGTTTCTTTGTTTACTGTATTAAAAAGCTCTTTTGCCGCAGACTTTTTTTCGATATTTTCAACCAGCATCAAGTTTCCTTCCTCATCGCGAAAATACAGGCCGGCTTTTGTATACTTTACAGGGTTAACCGCTTCTTCTGAATATTCCGGAAGTTTTTTCTTTTCATGGGTTTCGGGTGTAAGAAGCCAGTTCCCGGCGCTTATTTTTTCCTCTGCCATGGGTAATGGAACTCTTTTTTCCGCTTTTTTGCTGTCTGAAAAGGTCTCATATTCTTCTCTCACATATACTTTGGAGCCGTCTTTGTTGGGCAGTACACTTCTCCATGCATATCCTTTGCTTTTCATACTTATCTCATTCTTTACAACCCTGTTCTTCTCTTCATCATTTGCTTTTGCAGCCTGTATGCTGTAACAGGTTACGCTCCAGTCCGCATCAGGTTCTTTCTCATAATCATCACCGTTCTGCCACGAAAAAAGCTTTGTCCCATCGGCACTCCACGTATAGGAATAAGTCTCATGGCTCCCCTTCCACCGGCACAGAACCAGTTTTTTCCCATTTTCAGGGATGAACAGTACCAGGCTTGACTCTTCTTCCGCTTCATAGGCTTCCACTTCATAGGCAATGTATCTGCCTCCGGGAGAGATATGGACATTGCTGAGTACGCGGTCGTCTACAAATGTCTCATTTAAGATTTGTTTCGTTTTTACATCAATTTTCCGGTACATATATCCTTGTTCCTCTAAGTGAAGCATATAGGCAATATCTGATCCGGACTCTCCCCATGACATCCACAGCAAGTCCTCTGTATGCCCGTCATAGACATATTTGCGCAGATCTTTGATGGCGATCCCGGAGGATTCCTCTTTACTTTCAAGCTCCGGAAGAGCGATGATCTTTGTGATTTCTTGCTGTCCGCAGCCGCACAGCAGAAGTCCTGCCGGTATGGTGCAGAACCGTATGAAAAAAATCAGTCTTGCAAATATTCTTTTTCTTATCTGCCGCACAGCATCTCATCCTCCTTTGCCGCGGGAAAGCTGACGGTAAAGACCGTCTCCTCCCCCGGGATACTCCTTGCTTTGATCCTGCCTCCATGTTCTTTTACAATTTTTTTTGAGATCGCAAGTCCCAGTCCGGTGCTTCCAAGTTCTCTGGAAGGTCCCTGATCCGCACGGTAAAACGGCTCAAAAATATTTTCAAGCTCCTCCGGTCTGATTCCGCGCCCCCGATTGGAAACGGCAATTTCAACAGATCCGTTTTCCTCTGTGATCTTCAAATAAATATCCTCTTTTGCTTCCCCGTATTTGATCGCATTGTCAATCAAGTTAATAAGAACCTGACGGATCCTGTCTGCCCTGCCATACACAGGATAACTTCTCTCTGTCCCCTCCAGCGTCAGACGATTTTTCTGGCGCCTTGCCTTTATCTGCATATCATCCGCTACACGTTTCAGAATTTCCGACAGATCTAGATATTCCTGATCCGGACACTTTTCTTCATCCTGCATCTCCAAAAGCTGTACGACCATTCTGTGAAGCCTGGTACTTTCCCGCAGGATGTGGTCCGTCCCTTTATAAAACAGTTCCGTATCCCGAAGTCCGTCCTTTTCTATAAGCTGGGCGTAGCCGGAAATGGTGGTAAGAGGCGTCTTCAGTTCATGGGTGACATTGTTATAGAATTCCTGACGGCTGTTTAAAAGTCTCAGAATCCGGTTTTTATCCTGACTGATCTTCTGAAATTGCCGTTCTGTCATATGAAGAAGTCCCAGAAAATTGCCTGCCAGCTCTCCCACCTCATCCTTCCGCTTATGGAGAAGAAGTTTTTCGATCGCATCACTGTCAAAACGGTTGTCTGTTAAATATTCCGAAATCTCGCTGGTGGCTCTGCTAAGGCTTTGGATGGAGGAAATTACGCGGTAGAGTATTATCCAGATGACAAGGCAGATCAGCGTAAAGATCAGCGCAGTGATCCAAATCGTCCTGCCAAGAGTATTCCATTCCTTCTGACAGAACTCCTTATAATCAAAATAATAACTGATGAAGCCGATCCGATTTCCCATAATTTCCACAGGCATTGTAAAATATACGTCGCACAGGTTATGTGGTCCGTAGTTCATAGTAAATGTGCTGTCTCGTTCCATAGCTCTTTTAAAATCTTCCCGCATGATTTCCTGATCTAATTTGTTCCCGTTTTGGATCAGTAATTTCCCGCCCGGATCATAGCAGGCCGTCTCCCGGTATCCGATACTCTTTAACTGTTCCTCCACTGCCTGAATACACTGCGCAAAGCCGTCCGCATCCACTACCGCATCGTTCAGGAGAAGAATCTGGTGGATATAAAGAAGGCTGTTATCCCGAATCTGCAGCATATCCTCCGTGATCTGCTTTTCGATATTATAGCGCATCTGCATTTTCACAAAGCAGGTGATCAGAAAGATACCGCCGGCTCCAAGCAGCAGAACCCACAGGCTCATGCGGAACAATATACTGTTTCTAAATCTAGTCTTCTTCTGATACATATTTATACCCCACGCCAAACACTGTGACGATTGATTCTCCTGCATGAAGCTTTTTTCGGAGCCGCTGGATATGCATATCTACTGTCCTCGTATCCCCCGCGAAATCATATCCCCATATCTCATCCAACAGGCAGGTTCTTGTGAATACAAATCTGGGATGTGTGATAAGCCATACAAGAAGGTCGAATTCCTTCGGCGTAAGATCAACCGGTTCCCCGCACTGGATAACGGTGCGTTCCGGCACATATACTACCGCATCCTTTATCGGAATTCCCTGTTTATTTGCCCTGTCATCACACGATTTTTTAAATCTCCTCAGAACTGCCTGCACCCGTATATTCACCTCACGCAGATCAAATGGCTTTGTGATATAATCGTCCGCGCCGCAGGACAAGCCATAGACCTTATCGTCGATATTCCCCCTTGCTGTCAGCATGATGACAGGCATATTATATTTTTCTGTCAGAAGCTTTAAGATGTCTACCCCGCTTAAGTCTGGAAGCATCCAGTCCAAAAGCACAAGATCCGGCTGCAATTCATCTGTCTTTTTCAGACCTTTTGCACCGGTGTATGCACTCGTCACCTCAAAGCCTTCCTTTTTGAGATCATATTCCAGAATATCCGCGATCGGCTTCTCATCCTCTATGACAAGGATCCGCAGCTTTCTCTCATCCATGTTCTTTATCCCCTTGCTGTGCATTCTCTGTTTCCATTATAATCAAAGGCAGTTAACGTGTCAAAACGGATTACGGCTTGCTGCTTTGAAGTCTTGCATTCCTTACAATCTCCAAAATAAATCTGATGCCATATAAGAAATACATATACCGTCCAGATCTTTCTGCTGTTATCTGAGTTCCCTTCTTTATGTTCTTCCAGCAGCTCCAACAGGTATTCCGTGTGAAAATAGGCGCGGGCCGTATCGTTTGAAAATGTTTTTTTAATATTCTGATACCAGTCTTCCTCTTTGATCCATTTACGGATCGGCACAGGAAACCCAAGTTTTTTTCTGGAGGCTGCGGGCTTTGGAAGATAACAGGCGGCAGCCTTCCTGAGAATATATTTTGTCGTGCAATGCTTAAGCTTCATCCTCTTTGGAAGCTTTCTCGCAGTCTGAAAGACGTCCCAATCCAGAAACGGAACCCGAAGCTCCAGAGAGTTCGCCATACTCATCCGGTCCGCCTTTTGAAGAATATCTCCCGGCAGCCAGTATCTTAAATCTACGGACTGCATTTGTTCAAAATCCTCCAGATGCGCCGTTTCATCATAAATTCCGCAGAGAAGATCCTTCGTCTGTCTCATCACATCCCGCTTCAAAAGCCGCGCCTTTTCTTCTTCCCGGAAAATATATGCGTTTCCGATATATCTTTCATGAACCGGAAGCGCTGCCCGCATGAGATAACCTCTGCCCTTTACCGATTTTGGAAGGCCCTTGGCAAGTTTTGCTAATTTTTTGCGGGCATTTACCGGAAGCCAGTTCACTGCTTTCAGCATTCCCGGCTCCCGGTAGATATTATAGCCTCCGAATAATTCATCGGAACCTTCTCCCGACAGCACCACCTTTACATCTTTTGCGGCCCTCTGCGCCAGAAAATAAAGGGCTATGGCAGATGCATCTCCCGACGGTTCATCCAGATAATACATGACCTTCGGAATTGCCTTTTCAAATTCCTTTTTTTCAATATACTTACAGTGGTTTTTAAGATGAAGCGTATCTGCCAGATGTCTGGCGTCTTCCGTCTCATCATACAGAGCGCCTTCCTCTGAAAATCCAACGGTAAATGTCCGGACACATCCCGATATGGCGGCGATCAGTCCCGAATCTACCCCGCCGGACAGGAAGCTTCCTACTTCCACGTCACTGATCAAATGCCTTCTGACAGACTGCTTCATGATATTCTGCACATCTTTTTGCATCCGTCTTACGCTTTCTGCCCTATCCGGCTTCAGTGAAGGCTTAAAATACCCTGTGACCTGAAACATATGGTCTTTATAAGTTAGATAATGCCCCGGCAGGAGCTGATAGATTCCTTTAAAAAATGTCTCTGGCAGAGCAGAGTACTGAAATGAAAGATACTGCTCTAACGCATCTTCGTTCAACTGCCGCTGATATCCCGGATACTCAAGAATGCTCTTAATCTCTGAAGCAAACACCAGAACACCGCCGATGATCGAATAATAAAATGGCTTGATTCCAAAGAAATCCCGCGCAGCAAAAAATTCTTCGTTTTCTTCATCCCAGATGGCAAATCCGAACATTCCGCGCAGCTTTATAAGAAGGTCTGTGCCAAACTCCTCATAGCCGTGCAGAAGGACTTCCGAATCAGAGTCGGTCTGAAACGCATGCCCCTTTTGTATCAGCATATCCCTTAGAATCCAGTAGTTATATATTTCTCCGTTGAAAACAAGCGCCTTGCTTCCATCTTCATTAAACATGGGCTGCATTCCCGTATCCAGATCAATAATACTAAGTCTCTGAAATCCAAGCGCCGCTCTTTTTGAGATATAGCTCTCGCTGCCGTCCGGCCCGCGGTGTTCAATCGCCTTCATCATATGCTTCAATATATTTTCTCTGTCGTCTGTACTTCCGATAATCCCGCATATTCCACACATATGTATCTCTCCTCTTTTATCTGAATAAATTCTGTATGATGGAATAATAGCGGAAGAAATTCTCAAAAGTTCAATGAAGATGTATCTAAAATGTAAAAACTAAAATCACCGGCCCTGTACTTGCATCGAACAGAGCCGGTGATCCGATCCATATTTTTAATTCTCCCGAATTTGAGGGGATTAAAATATATGGAGTATCTTGTATCTATTATTTTTTGGATATCTTGATTTTAATCGCCGCCTTCTTTTTACTGCCGTCTTTTGCGGCGGCAGTAATGGTAACAGTGCCTGCCTTCTTCGCAGTCACCTTTCCTTTGGAATTAACGACTGCGATTTTTTTATTTGAAGATTTCCACGTAACCTTCTGATTTGCCGCGCTTGCCGGGGTGACTGCCGCCTTTAAGGTCTGCGTCTTCTTTTTCTTAAGGCTCATCGTCTTGCTGCCGGTAATTGTTACTTTTGTAACCTTAACGGCCGCTTTCGATACTTTTAATTTGACTTTCGCTGTCTTGCCGTCCGCCGTTTTCGCAGTGATGGTCACGGTTCCCGCTTTCTTTTTCACAGACACTTTGCCGCCGGAAGTGACCGTTGCTATTTTTTTGTTGGAGGCGGACCAAGTTATCTTGGCATTGCCGCCTTTGAGGGTTTTTCCGGACTTATCCGTAACTGTCGCTTTAAAGGTATACTTTTTATTAAAAGTTGCCCTTAAAGTCGTATTATTTTTTAATTTCTGCCCGTTCAAGCTGAGTGTTACTGTTTTTGATGCCGGGGCTGTTGGTTTTTTCGTCGTAGTTGGGGGCTGCGGTTTCGCAGTTGTTCCTGTTGTCGTACCGGTATCTGGTTTTGTCCCTGTATTTGTATTCGGCTTTGGTTCCTCTCCCGTATCTGGTTTTGTCTCGGAACCCTGATTGGTTCCGGAACCGGACGTAGGCTCATCATTCGAGGGTTCACCGGGAGCGGACAGACTTAGAATTTTTTTGCCCAGTAATGCAATCTGTTTCGTATCATATGTGTACGTAATAGATTGCCCCGAATTATTTGAAAATGTATAAGCGGTATCTACGGTTCCCTGAACCGGAGTAGCTAAAAACAAAGAACCGTCCTCTCCAATTGATTTGGAATCACTGTTTGTCACATCCGCCAGATAATTCTTCTCTCCAAGCGTAAGGATATTCCACATATGTCCGCCGGGAATTCCTCCTGTGACTGTATAGCATGCTGTAGCGCCATCGTTGAAGTTTGACAGATCGCACAGGTACTGGAGTGCCTTGGAATACCCCTCACAGACGACCTTTGTAACTGGATTTCCGTCAAACACCCAGATTAACTGCCATGGGTTGCCGTAAGCAATACTGTTATCATCTGCCGCATCATGATTATAATCCGTCAAATCGCATATTTCCTGACAGTAGCTTACTAATTTCTCACGGTCAGATTCTGACGAATGTTTTGATACAATTGCATTTGCGTTTGCTGCCGCTGTTTTTACCGTAGCTGCTGTTTGTGAATTTACCGTTGTATTATCATTATGCTGATATTCTTTCGCGACTCTAAATGTAAAGGTAATCCGAACGATCGTATCAGGAGCATTACCGTAAGAAGAACCCCGAAAAGTTACTCCGCCTGTGTTAGTCTTATCATACCAATACAAATCATAGGGACAATCCATCATTAAATAAGATATTACTTTTGATGCAGACTCTCCCCATGTTGAAGAACTGAGACTTAAATCGGCCACCGTAATTTCTGTAGAAGTTGTTTTTCCGTCCGCAATATTCTTCACACCGGTTTTTAATTCATTGTACATCTTTTTCTCGTTTGCATCGGTGAGTTTGTCAGCGCCGACATTCCCATATGTTGAAATTCCGTCGTTCCGGTCTCCATAGAACGCCCGATCCACATATCCTGTAAACAATTCATCCGAATCTGGAAGCGTTGGCAGATCATCTGCCGTAAGTACCGTTCCTTCTTGTATTGTTGGAACCTCTTTTTCATTGGCATCACGATTCTCTTCCGTGCTCTCTGCAGCTTCCATATCTTTCGCCTGTACGGAAAGTACTGTGTAACTGCCCGCACTGCCTGCCAGCAGAACTGCTGTCACGGCAAATACGATGACGTTCCTGAAACCTGATCTTAATTTTTCCATAAATACTATCCGCCTTCCCTTATTTACATCTATTTTGTAATCTTAATCTTAATCGCCTCCTTCTTTTTACTGCCGTCTTTTGCGGCGGCAGTAATGGTAACAGTGCCTGCCTTCTTCGCAGTCACCTTTCCTTTGGAATTAACGACTGCGATTTTTTTATTTGAAGATTTCCACGTAACCTTCTGATTTGCCGCGCTTGCCGGGGTGACTGCCGCCTTTAAGGTCTGCGTCTTCTTTTTCTTAAGGCTCATCGTCTTGCTGCCGGTAATTGTTACTTTTGTAACCTTAACGGCCGCTTTCGATACTTTTAATTTGACTTTCGCTGTCTTGCCGTCCGCCGTTTTCGCAGTGATGGTCACGGTTCCCGCTTTCTTTTTCACAGACACTTTGCCGCTGGAAGTGACCGTTGCTATTTTTTTGTTGGAGGCAGACCAAGTTATCTTGGCATTGCCGCCTTTGAGTACTTTACCGTTCTGATCGATGGCGATTGCCTGAAAGGTATATCTTTTATTAAAAGTTGCCTTTAAAGTCGTATTATTTTTTAATTTCTGTCCGTTCATACGAAGTGTTACCGACGCAGCCGCATTGTTTTTACTCGTACCGGCTAGTTTCAGAATCCCCTGCCCTAAAAGTTCTTTGCTTTCAGAACTGTATTTGTATGTAATCGAACGCCCCCGCGTATTTGAAAATATATAGCCGGCATTCACACTTCCGCTTTTTGGGACAGCCAAAAACAGGGAACCATCTGAGCCGACTCCGCCCGAATCGCAATTCGTCACGTCGGTCAGATAATTTATTCCGTTTAATGTAACGATGTTCCACATATGAGGTCCCGAACTTCTGCCATCTCCCATAATTCCTGTGACGGTATAGCATACCGTATTATTTTTGAAGGATGATAGATCGCATAGATATTGAAAAGCCTTGGCATAACCTTCACACACCACATTTGTATTCGGATTATTGTCAAACACCCAGATTAACTGCCACGGATTGCCATATGCAGCATTACCATGTGCAGCGCCGGCATTATAGGATACTAAATTACAAATTTCCCGGCTGTAACTGCTCAGCTTTTCGCGGTCAGACTTCGCAGCATATTTTTTTACGATTGCTTTTGCATTTGATACTGCTTTTTTTGCAGCACCTATCTTTGTTAGGTTTGTCGTGTAGCTATTTCTTCCGCGATATTCTTCCGCGACCGTGAAAGAGAAGGTTACGGTCCGGACGGTACGGCCGGAACCGCTGGCAGACACGAACGCTGCATTCTTGTCAAACCAATACAAGTCATAGGGACAGTCCATTAACAAGTAAGACATTATTTTCCTGACCGACTGTTCCCATTGGGATATATTCAGATTCAGACCGTCTACTCTAATAGTTGTAGAGACGGCGGTTCCGCCTGCAATCTTATCTATGGCAGCTTTGAGTTCTCTATATATCTTTTTGTCGTTTTCATCAGTCAGTTTTTTTTCTCCTACGACTCCAAGGGGTGAAAGAACTGTATTCTCATTTTCATGAAATAACTGCTCCAGATATCCTAATAGCAATTCTTCATTGTCAGGAAGTTGATCAAATACAAATACTTTCTCTTCCGAAAATGGTTCTTCTGCCTGAACAGAATACGCTGCAGAAAGCCCTATACTGCCCGCGGCTATTATCGCAGTTATCGTTAACACTAACACTTTCCCAAAACCAAAACTACACTTTTTCATAACATCTCTCCATCTTTCCCGATATAAACAAGATTTTCTGATTGCATTACTTGATCTACTGAGGGCATCTATTCTTATTATACACAGCCTTCCTGTAAATTACAATAAGCGGGGAATCTGTCTTCTGGAATTTTTCATTTCATAAATTGATCTTAAAGGAGGGCTTTTTGCAGGTGCCGTTATCTTGTATGTGTCAGGAATTATAATATTTGTAACAAAAGATTTGCATATATAGGTAACTGCGTTTTTCTAAATTGAGCAAAATTCTTTTCTGCCCTTACTTATGATATGGCTCCCCATTTATAATCCGGAAGCTTCTGTATATCTGTTCCAAAAGTATCACTCTCATAAGCTGATGGGGAAATGTCATCCTCGAAAAGCTCAGTGCGAAATCCGATTTCTTAAGAACTTCTTTGCCGAGACCGATAGAACCGCCTATGATGAAAATGAGATGGCTCTTCCCCTGTATGCCTAAGCTTTCAATTTTTTCTGCCAGTTTTTCTGAGGATAGTACATTTCCATTAATCTCCAACGTGATAATATATGCATCTTCCCGCACATATTTTAAGATCCTCTCAGCTTCTTTTGCGCGGATTATGTCTTCCTGCGCCTTGCCGGCATGGTCCGGAGTCTTTTCGTCCGCGGTTTCAATCAGTTCCAATCTACAATATTTGCCAAGTCTTTTTGCATATTCCAAAATGGCGTCTTTGAAATATTTTTCTTTTATTTTCCCTACGCTGATTACGGTAATTCTCATAATTGTAATTCCTTTTATCTGTTGACATTTAATTTTCGCTGTCCTATCATGATATAGGCAGACGGCATCCCAGTCCTGCCATTATTTTGAGCCGAAACGGATCATATAAACTAAGAATTCTAAAGCAGGAAATATTCATATAACAGGAGGCGCTTATGAAGCGGATGTTTGGTATTATTCTAGGCAATGTCATGATCACGGGAACTTATGCCTTTATCACTGTTCCGAAGGAGATTATAAACGGGGGCATCACAAGCTTTTCCATGATTCTCGAAAGACTGTTCCATATCGATCTTACTGTCTTTGTCAATTTAATCACCATCTTGCTTCTGCTTTTCTGTCTGTTTTTTCTGGGAAAAGAATTTTTTATGGGGAGTATTTTTAGCTGTGGTTGTTATCTTCTGCTGTTTACACTCTTTCACAGCATGGGAATCAGCCTTCCTCTGCCGCTGCCTGTCTGCGTCATTGTTGCAGGTCTTGCTGTGGGGACGGGATATTACTTATGTATCAATGCAAAATCGACTGCCATAAGCTTTGATATCATTGCCCTGATTTTAAACAAGAAATACCCTAAAGTCAATATTGCGTTCACGATGGGGCTGATCAATATTTTTGTCCTGCTGACAGGATTTGCTGTGTTTGGTCTGCTTTCTGTATTGTATGGGATTGTTTTCACGGCAATTCAGGCGTTTACTTTAAATTTCCTTCAGAAATACGGTAAAAAAGTGCTGCGCAACCACTGCCACAGCACTTTTTGATATTCGGTATTACGATTTTACTATTTCTGGCTCAACAGCTCATGGATTCCCTTTGCTCCTGCTTTTCCTGCGCCCATTGCAAGGATCACCGTAGCCGCGCCTGTGACAGCGTCGCCGCCTGCGAATACGGCGGCCTTGGATGTCTGACCGTTTTCTTCTTCTGCTACGATACATTTTCTTCTGTTCGTCTCAAGTCCCTTTGTGGTAGATGCAATCAATGGATTCGGAGAAGTTCCAAGGGACATGATCACCGTATCAAGTTCGATTTCATACTCGGAACCCGGAATCTCAACCGGACGTCTTCTTCCGGATGCATCCGGTTCGCCAAGCTCCATCTTGATCACAGTCATACCCTTTACCCATCCGTTCTCATCCACGTGGATTTCCTTTGGATTAGTAAGAAGATCGAAAATCACGCCTTCTTCCTTTGCGTGGTGAACCTCTTCTACTCTGGCCGGAAGCTCGGCTTCGCTTCTGCGGTATACGATATGCACTTCCGCGCCGAGACGCAGAGCCGTCCTTGCGGCATCCATGGCAACATTGCCGCCGCCCACAACTGCAACCTTCTTGCCGGCAGCAATCGGAGTGTCGTAATTATCGTCGAACGCTTTCATCAGGTTACTTCTGGTCAGATACTCATTGGCGGAAAATACGCCGTTGGCCGTCTCTCCCGGAATTCCCATGAACATCGGAAGTCCTGCGCCGGAGCCGATAAATACAGCTTCAAAATCCTCTTCCTCCATCAACTGGTCGATGGTGGTTGATTTTCCGATCACAACGTTCGTCTCAAACTTAACGCCAAGTTCTTTTACCTTTTCAATCTCTTTCTTTACGACTTTCTCTTTCGGAAGACGGAACTCTGGGATTCCGTAAACAAGTACGCCGCCAAGCTCATGGAGCGCCTCAAATACCGTCACCTCATAGCCAAGCTTAGCCAAGTCGCCGGCACAGGTTAATCCGGACGGACCGGAACCGATGACTGCTACTTTGTGACCATTGGTCTTATCCGCTTTTGCAGGCTTGATATCATGCTCCAGTGCATAATCCGCTACAAAACGCTCCAGCTTTCCGATGGAAACCGGGTCGCCCTTGATGCCGCGGATACATTTACATTCGCACTGTGATTCCTGAGGACAGACACGCCCGCAGATTGCCGGAAGCGCAGAAGACTCGCCGATCACCTTATACGCCTCCTCGATATTGCCCTCTTTTACCTGCGCGATAAAACCAGGAATATTGATGGCGACCGGACAGCCGGTGATGCACTTTGCATTCTTACAGTTAATGCAGCGCGCAGCCTCTTCCATAGCCTCTTCTTTATTGTAGCCGTAGCAGACCTCCTCGAAGTTCTTTGCTCTTTCTTTCGCGTCCTGCTCTCTGACAGGCACTCTCTTTAATACATCAGCCATTAGTTTTCACCTCCGCAATTGCCGCAGCCACCGTGATGGGTGTCGCCTTCCTGTACTTTCAGCATCGCACGTCCTTCCTGAGTCTTGTACATCTGCTGTCTCTTCATCGCGTTGTCAAAGTCAACCAGATGTCCGTCGAATTCCGGGCCGTCCACGCACGCGAACTTCACCTCGCCGCCTACGATGACACGGCAGGCGCCGCACATGCCCGTGCCGTCAACCATGATCGGGTTCATGCTGACGATAGTCGGAATCTCATATTTCTTCGTGGTCAGGCAGGTGAACTTCATCATGATCATGGGTCCGATGGCAACGCAGACATCATACTTGTTGCCCTTCTCTACCAGCTCGTCAACCATGGTAGTAACCATACCCGCATGTCCGTATGTACCGTCGTCTGTACAGGGATAATAATTCCCGGCAACTGCCTCCATCTCTTTTTCAAGAATGAGAAGGTCTTTGGTCTTGGAGCCGACAATAACATCCGCATCGATACCGTGCTCCTTGAGCCATTTCACCTGAGGATAAACCGGAGCTGCCCCAACACCGCCGGCTACGAAGAGGAATTTTTTCTTCTTAAGCTCTTCTATATCTTCCTCCACGAACTCGGACGGACGTCCCAAAGGTCCGGTGAAATCGCGGAACGCATCCCCCGCCTTAAGATTCGTCATCTTCGTGGTAGATGCCCCTACCGGCTGGAATACTATGGTAACAATCCCTGCCTCTCTGTCATAGTCACAGATCGTAAGCGGGATCCTCTCGCCCTTCTCATCCATCTTAACAATGACGAACTGCCCCGGCTCACAGTGCTTTGCCACACGTGGAGCGCAAACGTCCATAAGATAAATGTTAGCAGCCAGCTTTTCTGCTTTTAATATCTTGTACATTTTATTTCCTCCTAATATTTTATGCTAAAGTATATTCTAATGTATTTGTCAGAAAATATCAAGTAATTGGATGATACGTTATTAAATTATCATAGATGATAGATAAATCTGCCTGAAAGGACTTTATTTTATGCGGAATCGTCCCAACAGACCATTCAATGTTTTCGCTTGGTCAGACAGTTCTCTGGAAACGGCGGCGCTCTTTTCCGCCGCAGAAGAATTCACCTGCACAACCCTGGAGATTTCCTTAATTCCCTTCTCTACGGAAGAGATCATTTCTGACTGCTGAACGCTGGTGGACGCAATTTCATCCATCAGTTTCTTAATTGACTGGATACATTCGTTGATAACCAGCATCGAAGAAACTGCTTCACTGGTGGATTCTGTACCTGTTTTCACATCCTGAATGGAGCGGCCGATAAGAGTCCCGGTATCTTTGGCTGCCTGTGCGGACCTTTCTGCAAGATTGCGGACTTCTTCTGCAACCACTGAAAACCCTTTTCCGGCAGTGCCGGCGCGGGCCGCCTCGATAGAGGCATTCAGCGACAGAACATTTGTCTGAAAAGCAATATCCTCAATTGTTTTAATAATACTGCCAATCTGCGTAGACGATTGATCAATATTCCCTGTGGCTTTTGTAAGCTGTTTCATCTTCTCGTCGGCAGATGCGGCATATCCGGTAGCTTTGTCAACCAGTTCACTTGCATCTTTGCAGCGGAACGCGCTGCTTTGTACCTGCGAGGTAATTGAAGTTACGTTAGATGCCAGCCCGTCGATGGAAACCGTCTGTTCCAACGTCCCCTGAGACAATGTCTGCGCCTCCGACGACATCTGATCCGCACTTGTATCAACTTGGTTTGCAATCTGAGAAATATCCCGCAATACATGAGTGAGATTCGTCTGGATCGTTAAAAGACTCTCCGCAAGCGCTTTAAAATCTCCGATGTAGTAATCATCATTCTTGACGACGTCAACAGCAAAATTGCCTTTCGCCATCTCTCCTAAAATCCGCCCCACATCATCAATCGTCTTGCGCAGGCAGCCGCAGACGTGATGAATGGTCTGTGCGATCATACCGATCTCATCTGTCCTTCCGTAAAACGGCTCCAATTCCCTGTCGGCCAAAAGATCCAGATCTCCCAGATACCCGATCGCGTTTTCCATGACCATCAGTTCCTTGCCTACCCGTCTCATAATCAGCAGGGAAACAAGTATCACGGCAGCCGCTACCGCCGCGCACAGAACACCGACGATAATTCTGACTTCCGCTACCGTCTTGTAGACTTCCCCGGCATTATCCCGGACCATAAATACCCATCCGCGGTCTTTCAAATATTTGTAAACAGTCAGTTGCTTCTCGCCGCTTTCATCTTTATAAGAATAAGTATCCGCTTCGGTACTTTGATTCTTTTGTATCCTGCTTATAATTTCAAGATAGCCGCGGTCAGCAGTCTCTGTGTTTAATAATTCCTCGTCCGGATGATACAGATAGACGCCGGTGTCCACATTTAAAAACACGTATTCGCTGTCAGGCAGCCCTTTTATCCCCAGATTCAGCAGCGCATCCATCAGATGACTTGCAAAAACACCGGCTCCTACATAGCCGATACACGTTTCTTCCTCAAAAATCGGATAATACATGGATAGGATCATGCTCCCCGTCCCCGGAGATTCCATAATCCCCAGATTGGTTAACTGGTGCTGGGACAGGATCGTATCCTAAAACGCGGTCAAAGAGTCACCTGTCCGCGTAGTCATTCCAATAGCTCCCTCAGAAGTATGTGTCAGCACATGAGTATCCGGGGTTGCAATATACAGACCTTCAAAAATACCCTTGACAGCCGCAAAATCTTCCGTATATTTCTGTGCCTTGCTTAGAAGTTCCGGATCATCCGGATCTTTAAGAAGTTCGCGGACCTCGCTGCTCAGCGCAAATGCAGTCATATACTCCTCAGCCGAGGCAACATAGTCATTGATGATAGACGCTCTGGATTCCACGGCATCTGTCATTTGATTGGTAATATCGCGCTTGACCACAGAAGTCGCGTTCAAAGATACCGTAAGCCACAATAACAGCATTCCAACCAGAGTAATCACAGTAGTAATAATGCTAATACGCGTAGCAAGTTTTTGGTTAACCAGAAATCTCATCTCAATTCCTCCACACCATTTCTTTTTTAAAAAATTTTAACATAAGCGACCGCTATTTTCAACTATCTGATTTCTGATTTTCTTCCATTTAAATACGGGTAATCTCCGTACGCTTTTGAGAGGAATATGGACAAAAAATCCGGGGGCATCCATTTAGCAGGATGCCTCCCCGGACTATGATACGGTTCATAAGCCATGTGCTTTAGAAGTCTACTTCCGTACCGTAATATGTACAATTGAACAGCTTTTCCATAGCGGCCGGATCGATCTCTCTCGGATTGGAGCCTGTACATGCGTCGCCTACGGCGCGCTCTGCGATGCCGGCAATCTTCTCCTTGAACTCGTCCTCATTGATGCCGAATTCTTTCAGTGTCTTTGGGATGTTAAGCCTTACATTAAAGTCGTCAATCTTTGCGCACAGACTGTTGATCAGAGCCTTCTCGGAAGTTCCCTCAAGTCCCATCCTGCGTGCGATCTCAGCATAGCGCTTTGCCGCAACCGGATCTTTTGCATTATATTTGATAACGTATGGCAGATAGATGGCATTCGCGCAGCCGTGCGGAATATGGCCTGTTGAGAATGCAGCGCCTGTCTTATGCGCCATAGAGTGTACGATACCAAGCAGCGCGTTGGAGAATGCCATACCAGCCAGACACTGAGCATAGTGCATCTGCTCTCTTGCCGTCATATCGCAGTTATAGGATGCCGGCAGGTAATCCAGTACCATCTCGATCGCCTGCAGTGCAAGTGGATCTGTGAATGCGCAGTTCAATGTCGAAACATATGCCTCAATCGCATGGGTCAGAGCATCCATACCTGTATAGGCAACCTGTTTTACCGGAAGCCCCATTACAAGGTCCGGATCGACGATCGCAACATCAGGTGTAATGTTAAAGTCAGCTAACGGATACTTCACACCTGTCTGGTAATTGGTGATTACAGAGAAGGCCGTAACCTCTGTAGCGGTTCCGGATGTGGACGGAATCGCGCAGAATTTCGCTTTCTGGCGTAATTCCGGGAAGTTAAATGGAATACAAAGATCCTCGAACGTAGTTTCCGGATATTCGTAGAATGCCCACATAGCCTTTGCCGCGTCGATCGGTGAACCGCCGCCCATGGAAACGATCCAGTCAGGCTCAAAGTTTCTCATGGCCTCTGCGCCCTTCATCACCGTCTCTACAGACGGATCCGGTTCAACACCTTCAAAAAGTTCAACTTCCATCCCGGCTTCTTTTAAGTATCCGACCGCTCTGTCAAGAAAGCCCTGACGCTTCATAGAGCCTCCTCCTACAACGAGAATCGCTTTCTTACCCTTCAGATTCTTAAGCTCCTCTAAGCAGCCTTTTCCGTGATAGATGTCTCTTGGTAAAGTAAATCTTGCCATAGTCTTGTTCTCCTTTTCTATTTTTGTTAATTATTTATCAAATTATACATCTGTTAAATAAATAACGCAACAGACAGCACAAAAATAATTGTATTTATTTATGAACAATATACAAATCAACGAAAAATGTCAAAAAAGACACCCTGCATTCAGGATGTCTTAATTTACGTTAACAGTATAAGGCGCTACTCTCTTACATAATTCCTCGTTGTGATTCCGCTCACTCTCCCGCTCTTTGTCACAAGAATCGCTTTAAACAATGTCTCTCCCTTGGGCATCTTGATCGGCTTTTTGTAAGGCATGGAAGCTGTGGTAGGATCCGTTCCGTCCGTCGTATAATATGCACTGTACCCTTCCGGGACCTTGATCTCAATCGCACGGGCAGAATCATACTGGCCTGTAGAGGGCGACACCGCCGGCGCGTCTTCTATCGGAATTTCAATCGTAAACTCTTTTTCCGATGTCTGGCTTGGAACTCCTTCTTTATTCACAGCGATAGCCTTGATGGTGTTCGCGCCCTCGCCTAACTGAATTGGTTCCGTGAATACTGTGCTTTTCGTATCAGGCATAGTTCCGTCCGTCGTATAGTGGATGTTTCCTTCATCAGAGGTAAGCGTTAACTGCTGTACATCATCATAAGTTTCTGTTTCATCAAGGCTGAATTCCGGCTCCTTGACGACATATTCGGGAAGCTTATCTGTCACACTGCTTCCGGCATCCTTAAGAAGCGCGGGAATCCCCATGGGTTGTTTGGTATCAAGATAAAACTCAAATGCCGCCTCATAAACCGCCGTATTGTCCGGCTGCTCATCTATCACGCCCAAAAACAGATTCTCGGCAGAGTTGACGTCATTCTGTCCGATAAATACTTTAGAAAGTCCCACATAGCCATCTGCTTTTGTTTTGTCTTTTTCAATCGCCCTGTGAAAATAATCTTCTGCTTTGCTGTATTCTCCGTTTCCAAGCGCCCGGTTTCCCAGATACACGGTTCCGGCATAAGAGCCAAGATACAGTGCAGTCATGGCGCCGGCGGCCAGCATCGCCAAAAAGAACAGGATCAAAAGCACTTTACGCCGCTTTTTCTTTTTCTGAGCTTTGCGTTGTTTTGCCAGTCTTCTCTGTTCTTCTCTTTCTTCCTGAAACATTGCCGTACTGCTCTGGTATCTTCGGCTTCGTCCGTCGGTCATATAGCCGGTCCTCCCGGAACTGTTCCGAAGCGCTGCCGTACGATTGCCGGCGACATAGTCGGTCCTTCCAGAACTATTCCGAAGCGCTGCCGTACGATTGCCGGCGACATAGTCGGTCCTTCCGGAACTATTCCGAAGCGCCGCCGTACGTTCTCCTGCCATACGGCCGGAACCAGAACGGAGTGCCGCTGTGCGGGCGCCCCCCGATATCCGGTCAGAATCGGAACGGAGTGCCGCTGTACGCCCGGAATTTCCGGATTCCGCATTCGCGCGGCTCCTTACACCGCCCCCTGATGATCTGCGGGAATTCTTAAGAGCCTCCTTCACGTGAGCGGCCAGCATATCTTCTAAAGGATTATAATCAGGGACAATCTGTACTTCTCCGCCGCATTCTTCGCAATATAGGATACCGTCCGGTATCTCGGCGCCGCAGTATCTGCATCTCATATTGCGCCTAACCTCCTAGCTGTTAGAATAACC